>NZ_CAIUXT010000050.1 GCF_903903185.1 uncultured Rhodoblastus sp. | reverse complement strand
GCAATCGACTCCAGATTCCTTTGTTTTCGCAATGTTTTTGCGAAAAACCGGCGTCCACTTTTTCGCACATTGCTCTAGAAGGTCAGGATTTGCGCGGGCGAAGCAGCGCGCCGCCGAATGCCATAGCGAAACCGAGAAAGGCGAAGGCCCAGGCGAAAGCGGCCAGATGCAGCAAGGCAAAACTCCATTGCGGCGCCAAAGCCGCGGCGATCCGGGCGGCGGCGGCCAACAAAACAGCGGCGTAGATCGCCTGCGCGCCCTTGCCGGCATGCAAGGCCTGGCCAGTATGGCCGAGGCTCGAACGGGTCATCACCGCCATCGTCATGACACCGATGGCGCCGACGGCCCAGGCGTGCAAGCCGGCGCTCAATGGGATGCCCGTCCAGGGGGCGAGGCCGCTCAAGACAAAGCCGAGCGGCACGAACAAATAGGCCAGATGCAGGATCAGCACCAAAGCCTCGCCGGAGGTCCGCTCGCCGGCCCATCGCGCCAGCCGGAAAAGGTTCAAAAGGCCGGCGGCGATCAGCAGCAGGCCGACGATTTTACTGTCCGGCGCCAGAACCCAACCCATGAGCGCAGCAACCGAACCGGCCATGCAAAATCCGTCGAAGCGTTTGAACGTCGTCGGCAACCGGCCCTGGCCGCGCTGCTTCAGAAAGGTATGGGTGAAGCTCGGAATGATCCGTCCGCCGATCAGCATCACCAGCGCAAGCGTCGCGGCGACGCCAAACCGCCGGCCATAGGTCGCGGAACCCGCGAAATGCGCCTCGACATGAAACACCACATTGGCCGCCAACAACAGCCCGACAAAGATCAGAACCTTGAGATTGCGCCCGTTTTTTCCGGCCAGGATTTCGCGCCCCACCGCCGCGCAGACCAGGACGAGAAAGGCGCAATCGATCATGGCGGCGGCGACCCAGCCGATATGGGCCGAAAAAGCGATGGCGGCGCGCCCGGCCAGCCAGACGGCGAGCAAGAACAGCAGCGGCCGGCCCTGCAATGGCGCCCGTCCGGTCCAGTTGGGCGCTGCAGTCAGCAGAAAGCCGGTGACGATGGCGGCGACATAACCGAACAAAGCTTCGTGCGCGTGCCAGTCGAGCGGCTGGAAGGCCATGTTCAAGGTCAATTCGCCGAAATATTGCGGTAGCCAAAGCATGACCGAGACCATCGCCCAAAGCGCTCCGGCCAGAAAGAACGGCCGGAAGCCGTAACTCAGCACGGCGGGGCCGGCGTAAATACGGCGGCTGTCGGTATCGGACATTATGGCTCCTTGTGGGACACAGGATCGCATCCCGGTCGTCCAAAGGCGAGGAAATTAGGGATCTCCTGGCGGGGACCTTACCTTCGCTGCGCAAGCGCAAATGAAGTCCAAACCGCCGGGCCTCGGGCGACGGCTCAAGCCGCTGCGAACGGGAACCGCCGCCCCGGCCTTTTTCGCGTGCTTCGCTCTAGCCCCGGCGCCGGGCTTGCACTATGAAGATTTCATGAGACTTATCAGCGATTCCGGCGAACTGGCCGCCTTATGCCAGACCCTTGCGCAATATGCCTATGTCACCGTCGATACGGAGTTTTTGCGCGAAACCACCTTCTGGCCGAAGGTATGCGTGATCCAGGTCGCCTGCGACGAGCGCGCGGCGGCGATTGACGCTCTGGCGGAAGGTCTCGACCTGACGCCATTTTTCGACCTTATGGCCAATCCCAACGTCACAAAGGTTTTTCACGCGGCGCGGCAGGATCTCGAAATCATCTGGAATCTGGCGAAACTCATCCCGGCGCCGCTGTTCGACACCCAGGTCGCGGCCATGGTCTGCGGCTATGGCGACCAGATCGCCTATGGCGAACTGGCGCAGAGCCTGTGCAAGGTCACGCTCGACAAGTCGTCGCGCTTCACCGACTGGTCGCGCCGGCCTTTGTCCGACGCGCAGATCGATTACGCCATCGCCGACGTCACCCATTTGCGCGACATCTACCATTGCTTGCGGCAAAAGCTGGAAACGACGGGCAGGCTGCATTGGCTGGCCGACGAAATGGCGACCTTGTCCTCCAGCGACACCTATGAGCAGCGTCCCGACAAGGCCTGGGAGCGCCACGCCCACCGCGCGCGAAAACCGCGCGATCTGGCAGTGCTGATGGAACTGGCCGGCTGGCGCGAACAGGAGGCGCAGACGCGCGACGTGCCGCGCTCGCGCGTGCTCAAGGACGATATCATGATCGAAGTCGCGCTCGCCGCGCCGCGCAGCGTCGAGGCGCTCGGCGATTTGCGCGCCTTTCCGCGCGGCATGGAGCGTTCGCGCGCCGGCGTCGATATTCTGGCCGCAATCGAGCGCGGCCTCGCCCGCGATCCCAAAACCCTGCCGCGCATCGACCGCGAACGGCGCAGCAGTGGCGGCGGCGCGACGGTGGAGTTGTTGAAAGTTCTCCTGCGTCAGGTCGCGGAGAAGGAGGGCGTGGCGGCGAAACTGATCGCCACCACCGAGGATCTCGAAGCTCTGGCCGCCGACGATCGCGCCGATATCGCAGCGCTGAAGGGATGGAGGCGCGAACTTTTCGGCGCCAAGGCGCTGCATCTTAAACATGGCCGGCTGGCCCTGACGGTGGAAAACCATCGCGTCGTGACGCTGGAATATCTTGAGGCGGAGGCGGGCGGGGAGGGCGTGGGCGCTTAAGGCAAAGCATCCTTTATTTAGCACAAGCTATTGATTATAAAACATAATTTCGTTACAGGCGGCTTGAGTCCTGCGCCAGGAAATTCGAGATTCGAATATTGGACAGGATGTCGGTTTCAGTCTTCGCCGCCTCCCCTTTTGGCGGGTCGAATAAACGGCAGCAATTCGCGCAGCCTGTCCGCGTTCGGTTTCGACAGTTCGGCTTCGAGTGCGGCATGTTCGGCGCGCCAGATCGGGATGGCGGCGACGAGCGTTTCGCGGCCCGCCTGCGTCAACGAAAGGCGACGCGCGCGATGGTCGTCCTTGTCCGGACTGACCTCCACCAACCCGCGTCGCTCCAGTGACTTCAACGCCGCCGTCAGCGTGGTGCGGTCCATCGCCAGCAATGCGGCGAGGCGCCCCAGCTTCATCGGTTCGGGAACGTTGAGCGGCATCATCAACGAGAACTGGCCGTTGGTCAGCCCCAAAGGCTGAAATGCCCGGTCGAATCGCCGCGCCAGCGTCCGGGCGGCCCGTTGGGTAGCCAGACACAAGCAGGCGTCGCGAACCTCGTGAACGACATCTAGGGAGACTGGGTTTGACATGGCGTAATTATGTTGATATCAACGTTTATCGGGATTGTCCAGCGTCTGGTTCGGTAAACATCGACCATTCGGACCGATGTTTGGCGTTTCCGGGTCGGCGGCCACATTTGCAGATGGGAACTCTATGAGCACGAACAACACCTATCTGGCTGTCTTCATCGCCAGCAAATCAAGCCCCAAGTCGTTGGCATGGAACGCTTTGCCGGAGGCGGAACGGGGAGCGAGGACGAAAGCCGGCATCGACGGCTGGAAGTTGTGGACCGAAAAACACCGCGCCGCAATCCTCGCCATGGGCGGACCGCTCGGCAGAACCAAGAAGGTCACACCGGGCGGAGTCGAAGATACGAGCAATGCATTGGCTGCCTACGTGGTCGTGCGCGCCGATTCGCACGAAGCCGCCGCCGGGCTGTTTGAAAATCATCCTCACTTCATGATCTTTCCGGGCGATTGCGTGGAGATCATGCCTGTGTTGCCCATACCCGGCGGGTAGCGTCTTTTTTGATGCAATGGATTCGAATATGCATATAAGTATTTGTATTTAAATACTTTTATTCGAAAGAATCGGGTTCCGCTCCGCTTGAGGGGAAAGGCAATCATGACGTTCAAGGCCTACCTTGAAAATATCGAGGCCAAAACGGGCAAAAGCCCTGCCGACTTCAAGCGAATGGCGTCGGAGAAGGGATTTCTGACCGCAGGGAAGTTGCGGCCCGACATCAAGGCGGGCGTCGTACTGGAGTGGCTCAGGCAGGATTTCGGTCTTGGGCGCGGGCACGCAATGGCCATCGTCACATGGCTCAAAGGGCAAAAAAAGGAGGACGATTCATGAGCCGGGACAAGGCGACAAATTCCATCTGGGTCGGGCGCCTTCTGAGCGCGCTGGTGATTGCGTTCCTGGCCTTGGATGGCTCGATCAAACTCGCTCCGTTACAGGTGGTGATCGATACGTTCAGGGAAATGGGATGGCCCACGGACGTTGGAACGATCAGAAGCCTTGGCGTGATTCTGCTTGCGTCGACCGCGCTCTATGCGTTTCCAGGAACGGCGATCCTTGGGGCCATCCTGCTCACCGCCTATCTTGGCGGCGCGGTTGCAACCCATGTCCGAATTGGCAGCCCAATGTTCACCCATACTTTTTTGGAGTTTACGTCGGCGTGCTGATGTGGCTCGGACTCTGTTTGCGCCATCCGGAAATTCTGGAATTTTTGACTTTCGGAACTCGGTTCGTCCCTCACCGCCGCCCGAACACCGCGATCGCCAGCCCCGCCATCACCACGCCGATGCCGAACAACACGCCGGCGCCCAGCGGTTCGTGAAATACCAACGTCGCCGCGCCAATGCCGAAAACCGGAACCAGCAGCGAAAACGGCGAGACCTGCCCCGCCGGATGGCGGCTCAGCAAAAAGCCCCACAGGCCAAAGCCGACCATGGTCGCGCCATAGGCGAGGAAGGCCGCGCCGCCCCAGACCACCCACGAGGGATGCAGGATCGCCGCGAGGATGGCGCTGCGGTCCTCCATCAGCAGCGAAAGCGCCAGCAAGGGCAAGGGCGCAAAAAGGCTCGACCAGACGATGAAGCCGAGCATGTTGGTCCGCCCGGCGCGGATCGAGAACAGATTGCCGAGGCTCCAGAAACCCGCCGCCCCGAGCACCGCGAGAAAGGGTCCCAAAGGCGTCGCGCCGCCGCGAAAATATCCGATCGCGCCGACCCCGGACAGGGCGACCAGAGCGCCGAAAATCTGGGTTTTGCGCAGGCTCTGGCCGAGAAATGCAAAGGCCAGCGCCATGGTGAACAGGGCCTGCATCTGGATGACCAGCGAGGCGAGGCCCGCCGGCATGCCCCATTTGATCGCGGCAAACAGCAGGCCGAACTGTCCGATCCCGATGCACAGGCCATAGCCCGCGAGATCGAGCAGTTTCGCCTTCGGGCGCGGGATGAACAGCACGGCGGGAAAGGCGGCCAGCGCAAAGCGCAGCGCCGTCAGGAACAGCGGCGGCGCCTCGGCGACGCCCGCCTTGATGGCGATGAAGCTGACGCCCCACAAAAAGGTGGTCAGCACCGCCAGCAAGATGTCGCGTGGCGGCAAACCGCCCGCCGACGCGCCCGCCGGCGCGGTCATCCGACGACGATGGAGGGCGTGCGGCCGATCAGCCGCGCCAATTGCTTGAGCCGGTTGTTGAGGCGCTCGCCGGCGAGATCGGCGAGATCGGGCGGCAGGGTCAACACCACTTTGCCGCTGACGCAGCGCATATCGACCCGCGGCAATACGTCGGGCATCGAGGCCGAAAGGATGTAGGCGACGCGCTGGATCGAGCCGAGAATGCGCGCAAGGTCCATCAGCCGCGGCGAGGCGAGGCTGCGAATTTGCAGATTGACGTCCTGGCCCATGCCGAGATGGCGATAGGCCACGGCCATGCCGAGAAAGGCGCGGCCGGCATGATCGACGCCGACCATTGGCGTGTTGGCGAGCAGGTTCAGCGCCAGCTCGGAGCGGTAATCGGGCGAGATGCGCCAGCCGATATCGCCGTAAAGACAGGCCGCGTGGCGCAGCCGTTTTTCCTCCGCCGTCTCGTCGACAGGGCTCGACGCCATGAAGACGTCGCTCCAGCGAATGAGGTCTTCGCCATGCCGGGGCGAGCGCGAGCGCAACAGATTATATTCGCGCGCCGCCTCAAGCAGCGGATCGAGCGCCCGCATTTCCTCGCTCAGGCTCTCGTAAAGCAGGCCCTCGCGCAGGCCGCCGATGGAGATCACCACTTTGGCCGGCTTGCCGCGCCGGATGATTTCATCGAGCAAAACGGCGCCATAGGCGAGCGATGGCCGGCGCTGCGACGAGATCGCGCCGACCGACACCAGCGCCTCGGTATCGACGCGCTCGACCAGCGAGGCGAAATCGGCGGCGTCGCGCGCCGGAATCACATAGCCGTGCATCACTTCGAGCGGATAATTGCGCTGGCGCATATGGAGTTTGCCGAGCGAGCGCCAGGTGCCGCCGACCGCGTAAAATGTACGCCCGCGCAGGGTTTCGAGCGGCGACGCTTCCGCCAACTCCAGTTTGGCGATGCGCTGGGCGTTCTTCACCGAGCGTCCGGCGGCTTCCATCAGCGCCAGCGAGCCGAGTTTGAGCGAGACGCCCTGCCCTGTCGCGCCGCCCTTGACGTCGATCAACTCCAGCGAGCCGCCGCCGAGATCGCCGACCACGCCATCGGCTTTATGGATGGTCGAAACCACGCCGAGCGCCGAAAGTTGCGCCTCGCGCGCGCCGGAAATCAGCTCGATCGGACGGCCGATCGCCTTGCTCGCAGCCTTGAGAAATTGCGCGCCATTGGCGGCGTCGCGCGACGCCGCCGTGGCCACCGGGCGCACGTCCTCGATCCGCATGAATTCGCATAGTTTGCGAAAGCGCCGCAGCGCTTCGAGCGCCTTCTCCATGCCCTCGTCGGCCAGCGCGCCGGTCGCCGCCACGCCCTTGCCGAGGCCGCACAAGGCCTTTTCGTTGAAGATCGGCGTCGGCGCGCGGGTCAGCCCCTCATAGGCGACGAGACGCACCGAATTGGAGCCGATATCGACGATCGCCGTGGGCCGCGTGTTCGGCAGCCGTCCCTGACCTGTTCCCATTGTTCACCTCTTGGCCATGATCGCGATCCATCGCGATCATGGATTCCCTCGCGCGAGCGGGGCGTCGCGTTGGCTCCCGGCCCCTTGCCGCAGGTTCGCCCCTGCAAGAAGGGATCTCAGCTACGCTCGCCGCGCCGGAACAGGGTTTTGGGGCTGGAATCCCGCAGCGACTTGCCGCGCCCGGACAGCGAGGGATTGGTCATGAAATATTTATGCACATTGAACGGCTCCTCGCGCGGGCCGCATTCGATGCGCACGCTCGAACCATCCGGCAGCACGCGATAGGACTGCTGGTTGTCCATCATGTTGGCGACCAGAATCTGGTCCAGCACCTGTTCATGAGTGGTCGGGTTGGTCACCGGCAACAAGGACTCGACGCGCCGGTCGAGATTGCGCTCCATCAGGTCGGCGGAGGAAATATAGACCGCCGCCTTGGGGTGCGGCAGGCCATGGCCGCAGCCGAAGGCGTAGATGCGGGTATGTTCGAGAAAGCGCCCGATGATCGACTTTACCCGAATATTCTCCGAAAGCCCGGGAACGCCGGGACGCAGGCAGCAGATGCCGCGCACCACGAAGTCGATGGACACGCCGGCCTGGCTCGCCTGGTAGAGCGCGTCGATGATTTGCGAATCGACCAGCGCGTTGCACTTGCCCCAGATCGCGGCGGGGCGCCCGGCCTGGGCGTGGGCGATTTCCTGCGCGATGTGGTCGAGCAGCCTCGTCTTGAGCGAAATCGGCGAGACCGACATGCGCTCCAGCCCGACCGGTTCGGCATAGCCGGTGATGTAGTTGAAAATGCGCGATACGTCCCGCCCGACCGCCGGATCGGCGGTGAACAGCGAGACGTCGGTATAAACCTTCGCGGTGATCGGGTGGTAATTGCCGGTGCCGATATGGCAATAGGTCGTCAGAAAGCCGCCTTCGCGGCGCACCACCAGCGACAATTTGGCGTGGGTCTTCAGCTCGATGAAGCCGAACACCACCTGCGCGCCGGCGCGTTCCAGATCGCGCGCCCAGCGGATATTGGCCTCTTCGTCGAACCGCGCCTTCAATTCGACGAGGGCGGTGACGGATTTGCCGGCTTCCGCCGCCTCGACCAGAGCGCGTACGATCGGGCTGTCGGAGGAGGTGCGGTAGAGCGTCTGC
The DNA here is from genome assembly GCF_903903185.1 of uncultured Rhodoblastus sp. GTDB lineage: Bacteria > Pseudomonadota > Alphaproteobacteria > Rhizobiales > Beijerinckiaceae > Rhodoblastus. The sequence continues at coordinate 15,189 of NZ_CAIUXT010000050.1, read as the reverse complement.
TTGATCGCCACGACATTGGGGTCGCACGCCGCCTGCATCAGGAATTGCACCACCACGTCGAAGGATTCGTAAGGGTGGTGGACCACCAGATCCTTCTGCTTGATCGCCAGAAAGCAGTCGCCGCCATTGTCGCGCACGCGTTCCGGAAAACGCGGGTTATAAGGGGTGAACTTGAGTTCCGGACGCGGCAGTCCGACGACTTCCGAAAGGTCCTTCATCGCCAGCATGCCGTCGAGCGCGATGATTTCGTCCGGCTCGACATCGAGTTCTCCGGCGACGAAGGCGCGCATTTCCGGCGCCATGCTGGCGTCGGTCTCCAGCCGGATCACCTGACCGCGCCGGCGGCGTTTGAGCGCGGTCTCGAACAGCCGCACCAGATCTTCCGCTTCTTCCTCGACTTCGAGATCGCTGTCGCGGATGACGCGGAACAGGCCCTGCCCCTTCACCGAGAAGCCGGGGAAAAGCTTCTGGATATGTGTGACGATCAGGGTTTCCAGCAGCACCAGCCGCGCGCCGCCGCCGGTCGCTTCCGGCAGGCGGATGAAACGGTCGATCTTGCTCGGCATCCGCACCAGAGCCTGCATCCGAGCGCCCGCGCCGGTATTGAGGAGGTCGAGCGCCAGGGTCAGGCCGAGGTTGGGAATGAACGGAAAGGGATGGGCGGGGTCCACCGCCAGCGGCGTCAGCACCGGAAAGACGTGGAGGAAGAAATGATCGTCGAGCCACAGCTTTTCCGCCTTGCTCAAATCCTCGGGCTCGACGACGGCGATGCCTTCCAGTTTGAGATTTTCCTGCAACTGCCGCCAGCAGCGCAATTGCTCGAGCGCGAGTTGCGAAACCCGGGCGTTGATCAGCGGCAATTGCTCGCCCGGCGTCAGGCCGTCGTCTGAGGGGGTTTCGACGCCGGAGCGCAATTGGCCGCGCAGGCCCGCAACCCGCACCATGAAGAATTCGTCGAGATTATTCGCCGAGATCGAAACGAAACGCACGCGCTCCAGCAGCGGGTGCGCTTCATTGGAGGCTTCGAGCAACACCCGGCGATTGAATTCCAGCCAGGAAAGTTCGCGATTGATGAAGCGCTTCGGCGAATCGCGCAAAGCCTCGCCATAGGCCCGGCTTTCCCCCGCCATGGCTTCGGTCACCGTCGCATCGTCCAGAATCGCGTGTTCCTGCGTCACTTGGCCCTCGTATGCGGAGTGGTTTTAAGCCGGTTCGATCAGACCCATGTGACAACATCCGCCGTCCGGTGACAAGACCGAGCGGAAATCAGCTTTATCAGCTTTCCGGGCCGTAAAGCTCGCGCTGCGCGCAAAATTCCGGCGATTGCGCGAGCAGCCGCGCCGCCAGCGGGCGGGTAATGGCGCGTCCGCGCGCCAGCCCCTCGCGGTCGAGCGCCGCGACGATGTTCTGCGCCGCCTCGAACGAACGCTCGAGCCGCAGACTCAGATAATCGATCAGGCTCTCGTCGACGCGAATCTGCCGGTCATGAAACAGTTTGACCAGAATGGCGCGCAGGAAATGCTCGTCCGGCGACAGGATAGCGACCTGCGGCGCGCGGCGCAGCCGCGACAACAGGTCCGGCGTCGCCAGTCCCCAGCGGTCGGGCGGCTGGCGCGCGACGATCAGCAGGAAGGCTCCGTTCTCGGCGGCCAGATTGAGCAGGTGGAACATTTCCGTCTCAAGCCCCGAGGCTTCATCGGCATTTTCCAGCACCAGCGCCTGCTCGTCCCCGAGACCGGGCGCGAGCGCCAGAGTCAGGTCGCGGGCGCGGAAAATCCTTGCCCCGGCGCGGCGCGCCCAGATCGCTGCGAGATGGCTTTTGCCGGCGCCTTGCGGGCCCTGGAGCAGCAGCGTTTTCTGCGGCCAGTCCGGCCAAAGCCGGACCATGGCCAAGGCCTTTTCGTTCGACGGGGCCTCGAAAAAATCCTCCTCTCCCAGGCCCGGCCGATGCGGCAGGTCGAGCGGCAATTGCCCCGTCATGCCCAAAAACCCGTCATGCGACATCCCGACCTATGCCATGGAACAGGGCGCTCTGCTTGTAGCGGCGCGCGGCGAAGCGGATCAGCACCCCCGCCGCCGCCGCCAGCGGCACGGCGAGGATCATGCCGGCGAAACCGAACAGGCTGGCGAAGGCGAGCAGGGCGAAAATCAGCCACACCGGATGCAGGCCGACCGAACCGCCGACCAGTTTCGGCGAGAGGATATTGCCTTCGAGAAACTGGCCCGAGACCACCACCGCCATGGCGAGACCCAACAGGCCGAGGTGCGGCCAGCCCTGGACAACGGCGACGACGGCGGCGAACACCAGAGCCGTCATCGAGCCGACATAGGGAATGAAGCTCAAAAGGCCCCCCGACAGGCCAATCAGAAAGCCGAAATTGAGCCCGATCATGGTGAGGCCGCCGCCGTACCAGAGCCCGAGAAACAGGCAGACCAGCGATTGACCGCGCAAGAATCCGGACAAAGCGCGGTCGATTTCGGCCGAGAGTTCGGACAGGGTGGCGCGGTGGCGCGGCGGGATCAGGCTGCGGATGACGCTGACCATATCCGGCCACGACAGCAACAGATAGAAAGTCACCACCGGGGTGATCACCACCAGCGTCACCACCCCGACCAGAGCCTGGCCTCCCGACCACAGCGATTTGAGGAAATCGCCGAGCCATTGCACGCCCTGGCCGATGAAATTGCCGAGCGATTTCTGGATGCCGTCGGCGCTGGCGATCGAATCGAGGCCCAGTTTGCCGAGCCATTCGCCGCCATATTGCTGGAGCAGGATTCCGGTCTCTTCCGCAACCACCGCCTGAAGTTTCGCCACATAATAGGGCAGGCTTTCGGCGAAGCCGACAATCTGGCGCCCGAGGATCGGCGCAATGCCGATCACCACGACCAGCAGCGCCATGAGAAACAAGGCGAGGATGACCAGCGCCGCGACCGTCCGGCTCAACCCAAGCCGTTGCAGCCGCTCGACCACCGGATCGAGGATATAGCCCAGGATCAGCGCCGCGATGAAGGGCGCCAGCACATTGGCGAACAGGTAAACGCCAAAGCTGGCCAGCAGAGCCATCATCAGCCAGAAAGCGATCTGCCATTCAATGCGCATCGGCTGCAACCTTCCGCCGGGGGCGATGGAATTTTTTCATCGTAACGAAAAGACAATGGGATGATTGCGAAAGACCCGCCAAAGTTTTTCAAGAGCGGGCCTCACGCGGACATATGGCTCACCCAGCGTCTGAAATAGGCTGCGAGCGAGGCCAGCGTCAATGCCGCGACCAGCCATTGGCAGAGGACAAGCCAAAGTCTTGTCGACTCTTCCCCGGCGAGCGGCCAGCCGAAGGCGAGCCCGGCCAGAACCAGCACGACAAAGCCGATCTGGGCGAAAGTATTGGCCTTGGAGATCCACAGCGGCCGGATTTCCATCGGCCGGTCGAGCAGCCAGGCCAGCACCACCGCGCCGACGATCATCACGTCGCGCGTCACCACCAGCAGGGCCAGCGCCATCGGCAAGATGCCGACAATCGCCAGGGTGACGTAATTGCAGATCAGCAGGGCCTTGTCGGCGACGGCGTCGAGATAGGCGCCCAGTTCCGAGCGCAGGTCGAACCGGCGGGCGATCCAGCCGTCGAGCGCGTCGGACAGGCCGGCGACAACGAAAATCGTCAGGGCCTCCGGCCAGCGCCGCGTCGCAATCATGTCCACGGAAACCGGAACCAGCGCCAGCCGCGCCAGACTGATCAGATTGGGAAGAAAGGCGAACCATTTGGTCGGCATGGGGGACGCGATTTAAAGGCGACAGGACGGGAGGCCAGTATGAGCCCGCGGGAGAATGGCCGCAAGCAAATCGCCGGGTGGCGCGCCCTCGCCTTGCCAGCGCCGGCTTGAGCGGCTAGAGCAGGCCAAAACCCGTCCAGAGGATTTTTCATGACCGATTCCGGCGACAAGCCTGCGGGATTGACCTATGCGCAAGCGGGCGTCGATATCGACGCCGGCGCGCGCATGGTCGAACTGATCAAGCCGCTGGTGCGGGCGACGCGGCGGCGCGGCGCCAATGCGGAAATCGGCGGTTTCGGCGGACTGTTCGACCTCAGGGCGGCAGGTTTCGCCGATCCCATCCTCGTCGCCGCCAATGACGGCGTCGGCACCAAGGTCAAGATCGCCATCGAAAGCGGCATTCACGACACGGTCGGCGTCGATCTCGTCGCCATGTGCGTCAACGATCTGGTGGTCCAGGGCGCCGAGCCCTTGTTCTTCCTCGACTATTTCGCCACCGGCAAACTCGAACCAAAGGTCGGCGCAACCATCGTCGCCGGCATAGCCGCCGGCTGCCTGGAGGCCGGCGCGGCGCTGATCGGCGGCGAAACCGCCGAAATGCCGGGACTTTATGAAGGCGCGGACTATGATCTCGCCGGTTTCGCCGTCGGCGCAGCCGAGCGCGGCGACCTCTTGCCGCGCGGCGACATAAGGGAAGGCGACGTGCTGCTGGGTCTCCCCTCCTCCGGGGTCCATTCCAATGGATTCTCGCTGGTGCGCAAGATCGTCGCCCTCGCCGGGCTCACCATTTCCGATCCCGCGCCTTTCGCGCCGGAAAAGAGCCTCGCCCAGGCGCTGCTGGAGCCGACCCGCATCTATGTCAAGCCGGTGCTGCTCGCGCTGCGCAAGACCCGGGCGTTTAAAGCTTTCGCCCATATCACCGGCGGCGGCTATCTCGAAAACATTCCGCGCGTGCTGCCCGACGGGATCGGCGCGTGGATCGACCTCGACGCCATTCCGGTCCTGCCGGTATTTCGCTGGCTGGCGCGCACAGGCGGCGTCGCCGAGCGCGAAATGCTGCGCACGTTCAACTGCGGCATTGGCATGATCGCCGTGGTCGAAGCCGGCAAGGTCGCGGAAGCCGAGGAAGCGCTGCGCGCTTCCGGTGAAAATCCGGTCCGCATCGGCGTCCTCGTCGCCACGCCGACCGGCGACCGCGTGCTGTTCGACGGAAAGCTGGCGCTGTGAGCGCCAAACGGCTGCGCGTCGCCATCCTGATTTCCGGCCGGGGCTCGAACATGCGGGCGCTGGTCGAGGCGGCCCGCGCGGAAGATTTTCCCGCCGAGATTATCCTCGTGCTGTCCAACGTCCCCGCCGCCGAAGGGCTGGCCTTCGCGAAGGATCAGGGCATCGCCACGGCAGTCGTCGATCACCGGACCTTCGCCGACAGAGAGCGTTTCGAGCGCGACATGCAGGCGACGCTTCAGAAGCACGGGGCGGAGCTGGTGTGCCTCGCGGGCTTCATGCGGCTGCTGACGCCCTGGTTCGTCGAGCAATGGCGCGACCGCATGCTCAATATCCATCCGGCGCTCTTGCCCTCCTATCGCGGCCTGCACACCCATGAGCGGGCGCTCGCCGAGGGCGTCAAGATCCACGGCGCGACCGTGCATTTCGTCGCGCCGGCCATGGACGCCGGGCCGATCGTCGCCCAGGCCGCCGCGCCGGTGCTCGACGGCGACACGCCGGAAACGCTCGCCGCCCGCGTGCTGAAACTGGAGCACCAAATCTATCCGCTGGCGCTCAAACTGGTCGCGGGTGGTTTGGCTCGGGTCGAGGGGGCGCGCGTGCGGATCGCGTCAGAGCAGGCTGCCCCGGCGGGGCTGGTCTGGCCGCAAGCCTGAAGCGATTTTTCCGCGCTGGCGAATCGTCGTCAAAATCCGGTAGGCTCCGTTCTTAAGGCTTCGAGCCTTTTGGGAATGCGGGGAGGCGGCATTGATCACGCTCTACACCTTCGGGCCCTATTTCGGCCTGCCGGACGGCAGTCCCTTTGTCATCAAGGCCATGCTGCTCCTGAAAATGGCGGGCCTCGACTATGCGCAGGACCGCAACGGCTATGGCAAGGCGCCCAAGGGCAAGCTGCCCTATATCGATGACGACGGGGAGAAAATCGCCGATTCCACCTTCATCCGCCTGCATATCGAGAAAAAATACGGTTTCGATTACGATTTGGGCCTGACCGACGCGCAGAAGGCGACCGGCTGGGCGCTGGAAAAGCTGTGCGAGGACCATCTCTACTGGCTGATGATCGCCGACCGCTGGTTTGATGACGCCAATTTCCAAAAAGGCCCGGCACGTTTCTTCGACGCCGTTCCGGCGCCGATCCGGCCGCTTGTGCGCGCCCTCATCCGCCGCAAGATTCGCGGCGGCGCGCTGGCGCAGGGCCTCTATCGCCATTCGCCGGATCAGCGGCAGGAGCTGGCGCAGCGCGCCCTCACAGCAGCCGCGACGCTGCTCGGCGACCAGAACTTTCTGTTCGGCGACCGGCCGCATGGCGCCGACGCGACTCTCGGCGCTTTCGCCATGGGCGCGCTCTGCCCTTTGTTCGACGGTCCCGTGCGCGAGGAGGCCGAAAAATGGCCCAATCTCGTCGCCTATGCCGAGCGGATCAGGGAGAGTTATTTTGCCTGAGCCCTGCGGCTCGCGATGAAAAAAGGGCCGCTCCCTTGAGCGGCCCCTTGCAATTCTGGCGTTGGTTTCGATCAGAGCTTAGAGACCCGCACGCGGGCGACACCGGAATGACGCATGCCCAGCACATCGGCCGCGCCCGAGGAAACGTCGATGATGCGGCCGCGCACGAAGGGCCCGCGATCGTTGATCGTGACGACGGCCGAGCGACCATTGTTGAGATTGGTGACGCGCACTTTGGCGCCGAAGGGCAGCGACCGATGCGCCGCCGTCATGGCGCCGACATGACCGCCGCTGGCGGTGCGTCCCTTGCCGGAATAGTAGGATGCCGCTCCAGACCAGGTTTGGGCTTGAAGAGGCGACGAAAGAAATGAAACGCCGATACACGCACACGCAAAAGCTAACTTCTTCAATGCATCGATCTCCGTATTATTGACGATGATCGATAGATCAGTGATAAATCAGGCTAAAACATGTCGGTACTAATCGTTTAATATCTATGATATATGTCACTATATGCGTTTGATATTAATTCTTATGTTTTATTTAATTTAACTATACATTTATTTTATTCGGATTATTGCCTTTCAAAAATCGCTGAGATATGTTTTTTATATGACATATTCATTGCAATACGTTTTTTTGATCCAAGTAGATCGTCGCTTGTTTATTTTGCTGCACTGCGGCAAAGCCGCGCGCCCAAACAAAACGCCGGGCTTGCGGCCCGGCGTCACAGAATTGAAATCTTGCCACGCGTCTCAGCCGACGATTTCGTTGCCCGCGAACCATTGCGCGATTTCCTGGGCGGCGGTTTCCGGCGCGTCGGAGCCGTGAACTGAATTCTCGCCCATGTTCAGCGCGTAGAGCTTGCGGATCGTGCCGGGATCGGCCTTTTCCGGATTGGTCGCGCCCATGACGTCGCGATAGGCCTTGATGGCGTTCTCGCCTTCCAGCACCTGCACCACCACCGGCGCCGCCGTCATCTGCTCGACCAGTTCGCCAAAGAACGGACGCTCCTTGTGCACGCCGTAAAACGTCTCGGCCTGGCCGCGGGTCATGTGGACGCGCTTCTGCGCAACGATGCGCAGGCCGGCGGCTTCGATCCTGGCGTTGATGGCGCCGGTCAGGTTGCGGCGGGTCGCGTCGGGCTTGAGGATGGAAAAGGTGCGTTCAATCGCCATGAATCGAGCTCGCTGATGAGGAGAAAAGGTCGCCGCGCTTATAAAGTGTTTTCACGCCGGGTGGCTACTGGTCCGCGTCAAGAAAACGCGAAAAACAACCGCCGAGAGGCCCGATCCGATCGATCGGATCGAAAATGGCGCCGGTCGCGGCGACCGGCGCAAGCCGGCCCCGCGCCATTGGCGTCGTTTTCAGCTTTGCGCCGCTTCGAGCGCCACAGCCGCCGACTGCACGATCGCCGCATAACGCACCGCCGCCTGAATGGCGTCGGGCGAGACGCCATGTTCGCGCACCACCGTCTCATGGGCGTCCATGCAGGCGCCGCAGCCGTTGATCGCCGAAACCGCAAGGCACCAGAGTTCGAACTGGTCCTTCGGCACGCCGGGATTGCCGATCAGCGTCATCCGCAATTTGGCCGGGCGCTTGGCGTAATCCTTGTTCGAAACGAGGTGGCTGAAGCGGTAATAAATATTGTTCATCGCCATCAGCGTGGCGGCGCCGCGCGCCGCATTGGCGGCCTCCGGCGAAAGCTGGGTTTTCGCCTCCTCGGCGATTTCCGCGACCGTTTCGGCGTTGCGCGTGGCGACCGCCACGGCGAGCAGCAGGCCCCATTTGGTCTGCGTGTCAAGAAGGTCTTCATTGACGATGGCGGAAAGATTGAGGCGCACGTCCTTGGCGAAGTCCGGCAGCTTGCCCTTCAGATTTTCAATCGACATTTTTCGAGTCCCTCGCCGACAGTGGATCAAAAGCGGAGGGCGCCAACGCGGCGCCCCCGTGAATTGAAAAAAGGGGGCGCCAACCCGGCGCCCTCTTGCAAGGCTCAGAGCGTGGCGCCGCCGACTTCGCGGTTGCACGGGCAGAGTTCGTCGGTCTGCAAGGCGTCGAGCACACGCAGCGTGTCCTTCGGGTTGCGGCCGACGCTGAGCGCCGTGGCGTAAATGTGCTGGATGGTGTTTTCCGGATCGACAATGAACGTATAGCGATGGGCGACGCCCGCCGAAGCGCGGATGTCCAGCCCGTCGATCAACTCGCCGCGCGTATCGGCGAACTGCCAGATCGGCAGCTTGTCGAGATCCTTGTGGTCGCGCCGCCAGGCCAGCTTGACGAATTCATTGTCGCTGGAGCCGCCGAGCACGACGGCGTCGCGGTCCTCGAATTCCTTGTTGAGACGCGCGAACTCGGCGATTTCCGTCGGGCAGACGAATGTGAAGTCTTTCGGGTAGAAGAAGATCACCTTCCATTTGCCGGGGAAGCTCTCATGGGTGAGCGTCTCGAAGGCGCTGACGCCGTTTTCCTCATGATTGTTGAAGCCGGGCTTCACGCCGGTGATTTCGAATTCGGGAAGTTGCTCGCCAATACCGGCCATTTGAGTGCTCCATCTTTTGACGCAGAATGCGGCTCGCCGCCTGCCGAAAAGGGTCTAACTTAGAATAATTCTAAAAACAACCCTTTTCGCGGCGACGCACAGGGTCATAGCAGATTTTGAACGCGGGTTTAATGACGGCCTCCGCCGCCGATGCGCTTTTCGACATTTTGCGAATAAAGCGACATGGCGAGACAGAAGGCGAGATAAAACAGCGCCGCGAAAGCATAGCCCGTCGCCGCGATGGTCGGGCCGGCCCAGACCGGATCGAGCCGCGCCGTATCGACCGTATGCAGAAAATCGAAAATGCCGACGATCGCCACCAGCGTGGTGTCCTTGAACAAGGCGATGAAATTATTGACGATGCCGGGAACGACCGCGCCCAGCGCCTGCGGCAGCACCACCAGACGGAGCGTGGCGACCCGCCCGAGCCCCAAGGCCTGCGCCCCCTCGGTCTGTCCGGACGGCACGGCGTTCAGTCCGGCGCGCACCACTTCCGCCATATAGGCCGAGGCGAACAGCGCAATGCCGGCGAGCGGCCGCAACAGCCGGTCCGGCGCCCAGTCCGGCGGCAGGAATAAGGGCAGCATGGTATTGGCCATGAACAAGACCGCGATCAAAGGCACGCCGCGCACGAATTCGATCAGCCCGGCGCTCAACCAGCGCGCAACCGGCAGATTCGAGCGCCGCCCCAGGGCCAACACGACGCCGCCCGGCAAAGCGACGACAATGCCGACGAGCGCCGCCAACAGCGACACCATCACGCCACCCCATAAATTCGTCCCGACTACCGGCAAGCCGAGCCAGGGCGCGCCATGCAGCAAAGCAAAGCCAGCCAATGGCAGCGCAACGAAAAAGCCGATCGCCGCCGCGCCCTTGGCCCTCGCGCCGGGCCACAGCAGCCAGACGATCAGCAGGGCGGCGCAGGCGAAGGTCAGATCGACCCGCCAATAAAATTCGCGCGGATAGGCGCCGTAGAGAAAAAACGGCGTCTTCGCCCTTATATAGGCCCAGCAGGCCCCCGCGCCCGGCGCGCGACAGAGGGCGCCGTCCGGCGCGCTCCAGACCGCGTCCGCGATCAGAAAACGCCATAGCGGCGGCAAGGCAAAAGCCGCCAGAGCCGCGATCAAAGCCGTGATCAGGCCCGATTTCACATCGCCGAACAGGTTATTGCGCCAAAGAGCGAGAAAATCGCTTCGCGCTTCCGGCGCCGCCGAAGGCGAGGCAAAGCTTTCGCGCAGATAAGGCGCCGGGCTCATCGCGCCGCCCCCCAATGAAAGCGCCGCTCGTAAAGCCGCAACAGCCCGAGCGTCGCCAGCGACAGGGCGAGATAAATCACCATGTCGAGCGCGATCACCTGCACCGCCGCGCCGGTCTGGTTGAGAATGGTGCCGGAGACCTGCATCAGGTCGGCGAAGCCGATGAAGGCCGCCAGCGAGGAATTTTTCGTCAGCGCCAGATATTGGCTGATCAGCGGCGGCGTCACGATCCGCATCGCCTGCGGCAAAATCACCCATTTTCGCGCCTGCGCGGGCTTCAGGCCGAGCGCCGCCGCCGCCTCGCTCTGGCCGCGCGGCACCGAATTGACGCCGGCGCGGACGATCTCGGCGATATAGGAGCCGGTATAAAGCGACAGGGCCAGCACCAGAGCGGTGATTTCCGGCGGCAAGCGCAACCCGCCCTCTACATTGAAGCGGTTGACGGCGGCGTCATAGACCGGGAAATCGAGGCCGATCGGACGGCCGAAGACGAAAAAGGTCGCCAACGCCGGACCGAACAGCAGCAAAGCCGTCGTCGCCATCGAACGCCTGCCGCCGCTCCGGCGCCGCCAATAAGCCAGCGCCGCGCCCGCGAGAAAGGCCGCCGCGACAAAAGCGGCGCCCGGCGCGAAATTCGGCGCCGGCAGGTTCAGGCCGCGATTATTGAGCAGGACGCCCGGCAGACTCAGCGAATCGGCCGGGCCCGGCAGCGGCGCGAGGATCGCCACATACCAGAACAGCAATTGCAGCAGCAGCGGGATATTGCGCACGGTCTCGACGTAAAGCGCCGCCAGTTTCGACAAGGCCCAATGGCCCGACAGGCGCGCGAAGCCGGCGGCGAAGCCGATCAGGGTGGCGAACAGCGCCGCCAGCGCCGAGACCAGCAGCGTGTTGAGGAGGCCGGCCAGCAGCGCCCGCGCATAGGAGGAGAGCGGCGAATAGGGAATCAGGCTCTGGTTGATGCCAAAGCCCGCGACATGGTCGAGGAACGCGAATGACGTCGGAATGCCCCGCGCGGCGAGATTGGCGCCGGCATTGGCGACGGCGGCAATGAGCAATCCGCCGACCGCCGCCAGCAGCAGCGCCTGAAGAGCGACGTTTTTCACGCGAGCCTTCATGCGCGTCACCGCACCGGCGGGGCATAATGCAGCCCGCCCTGTCGCCATTGCGCATTGAGCCCGCGCGGGATTTTCAGCGGCGAATCCGCGCCGAGATTGCGCTCGAAAATCTCGCCGTAATTTCCCACCGCCCGGACAATGCGCACGACCCAATCGGCGGGCAGGCCGAGCCCTGCGCCAAAATCGCCCTCGACCCCAAGCAGGCGGCGGATTTCCGGATTATCGGACTTCCGCAATTGCTCGACATTGGCCGAGGTCACGCCGAGTTCCTCGGCGTCGAGCAGGGCGAAATGGGTCCATTTGACCAGATTGAACCAGCGGTCGTCGCCCTGCCGCACCACCGGCGCGAACGGCTCCTTGGAAATAATCTCCGGCAGCACTTCATGATCGTCGGGCGACGTGGTTTTCATCCTTTGCACGTAAAGCGCCGAGCCATCGGTGGTGAAAGCGTCGCAGCGGCCGGAATCATAGGCCTTGATCGCCTCGTCGGCGGTCGAGAACACCACGGTTTCGGCGCGAAAGCCGGATTTGCGGAAATAATCGGCGAGATTGAGTTCGCTGGTCGTGCCCTGCTGCACGCAGATCGAAGCGCCGGACAATTTCGACGCCGAATCGAGCCCGAGCTTTTTGCGCGCCAGAAAGCCCTGGCCGTCGAAATAATTGATCCCCGTGAACAACAGCCCCTGCCCCGCCTCGCGCGATTGCGTCCAGGTGGTGTTGCGCGACAGCAGATCCACTTCGCCCGATTGCAGGGCTGTGAATCGATCCTTGCCCGACAGCGGCACGAATTTGACCTTGCCGGGATCGTCGAAAATCGCTGCGGCGACGGCGCGGCAATAGTCGATGTCGAAGCCGCGCCAAAGTCCCCGGTCGTCGGGAAGCCCGAATCCGGCGAGGCCGGTATTGACGCCGCAGACGAGAACGCCGCGCCCGCGCACGACATCGAGGGTGTTTTCCGCGCGCGCCACGCTCGCGAGCAGGGCGAGGCAGACGGCCAGGCAGACGGGGAAGACGAGGCGCGGCGTTTTCGGCACGTGTTTTCTCATGCGAGATTTCGTCGTGACCCTACAGCATTTTTCGCCGCATGGCAGCGCGCCACTTGACGCGGACGACGCGCGGCGGCCAAGTTTCCGCAAGCAAGGAAAGGCCGGAACATGACCCAATCGACCCCGCAATCGCGCAAGAACATGCGCGCGCGCACCAAACTCGTCCATGCGGGGCGCGAGCCGTCCGAGCAATTCGGCTATGTCAACACCCCGATCTATCGCGGCTCTACCGTGTTGCAGCCGACGTTGGCGGCGCTGGAGGCCCGTCATAGCGCCCGTTTCACCTATGGCACCCATGGCACGCCGACCACCGAGGCGCTGGAGCTGGCCTGGTCGGAAATCGCCGGAGCGGCGGGCACGGTTCTGACCCCCTCCGGTCTGGCGGCGATCACGCTGGCCCTGCTGACCGCGCTCAAGGCCGGCGATCACCTTCTGGTGGCCGATTCCGCCTATCTGCCGACGCGCACGTTCTGCAACGGATTCTTGCGCCGCATGAACATCGAGACGACCTATTACGATCCGCTGATCGGCGCCGGGATCGAGGCGCTGATGCGGGCCAACACCAAAGCGGTTCTGGTCGAGGCGCCGGGCTCGCAGAGCTTTGAAATGCAGGACATTCCGGCCATCGCCGAGGTCGCTCATCGCCATGGCGCCTGCGTCGTCATGGACAATACCTGGGCGACGCCGCTGTTTTTCCCGCCGCATGAGCGCGGCGTCGATCTCGCCGTCGAGGCCGGCACCAAATATCTTTCGGGCCATTCCGACCTGCTGCTTGGCCTCGTTTCGGCCAATGAACATTGGGCCAAACCGTTGCGCCAGACCTTCGATTTCTTCGCCATGTGCGCCGGGCCGGAGGACGTGTTTCTGGCGCTGCGCGGCCTGCGCAGCATGGAATTGCGGCTGCGTGAAGCCGAGCGTCAGGGCCTCGCTCTGGCGCGCTGGCTGCGCGGGCGCGCGGAAGTGTCGCGGGTGCTGCATCCCGCTTTGGAGGACGATCCCGGCCACGCCATCTGGAAGCGCGATTTTTCCGGCTCGTCCGGCCTGTTCTCGGTGATTCTCAAGCCGGCGCCAAAGGCGGCGCTGGCGGCACTGCTCGACAATCTTCAGCTGTTTGGCCTCGGCTATAGCTGGGGCGGCTATGAAAGCCTGGTCATCCCGTTCGATTGCTCCAGATATCGCACGGCGACGAAATGGCAACCGGAAGGCCCGGCGCTGCGCTTCTCGGTCGGTCTCGAGGATATCGAGGATCTCAAGGAAGATCTCGACCGGGGCTTTGCGCTGTTTCGCGCTCAACTGTGAGCATCCGATTCACGCCGTCATGAGCTGAGCGAAGTGAAGCAATCCAGCTATTTCAGGACGCTTCTACTGGATTGCCGCGTCGCTTCGCTCCTCGCAATGACCGACGAAAAGAAGGCTCAGACAACAAATCAGAGTGTGTTCTAATTTTTTAGATTCAAACTTAAATATTTTCCGCGCGCTTTGGGAAGCAGATCGTCTCCCTGCAACGTGAAGGCGATTTTGCGCCGGCCAAAAACCCGCGCCACGCCGAAAGCCGAAGCGAGGCCGAGCAGGACTCCACCCAAAACGTCGCTCGGATAATGCGAGCCGAGAATCAGCCGCGAGGCGGCGACCGGCAGGGCGACGGCGAAAAACAGCACGGCCGACCGCCAGCGGTATTTTGGGGGCATGAAAAAGCTCAAGGCGGCGGCGGCGGCGAAAACCGTGGTGGTGTGGCCCGAGGGAAAACTTGCCAGCACCGCCTTCACCGAGAACAGGTCGAAATGCTGCGGACCGAGCGTGTCGATGAGTTTTGGCCGCGCGCGTCCGAGCAGATGTTTGAAAATTTGCGACAACAGCCCGGAAACAACCAGAACGGCGAAAAAATACAGCGCCTGCGACGCCAGCAGGCCATAGCGGGCGCGCAGCCGCCGGCTTTGCGACCGCGACCGGCGATCGAGCGCGTAAACCAGGGTCAAAATCGACAAGGCGAACAGCCAGCCGGAATCACCGGCCTTGGTGACCACTTCGAATACGCGGATCAGGCGTGGATCGAACTGCGCGGCGGCGCGTGCTTCGGTCGCATCGAAAGCGAAGCTGATGTTGATGAGCAGGGCGAATGCAAGGACCACAAGCGCCAGCCCGAGCGGCCACAGCGGCGCGGCGGCAGGTTTCGCATGGCGCCAATGCGCGGCGAGATCGCGCCAGGCCGCTCGCAAGACCGGCAAAAATTCGTTCAAATCCGACATCCCGGCGAAAATGGCGACCCCGGCTGGATTCGAACCAGCGACCTGCCGCTTAGAAGGCGGCTGCTCTATCCGGCTGAGCTACGGAGTCTGTGGCGGCGCCCGCCCGGAAAGGTCAATGCGTCCAGGGCGTCAGGCGGCTGTTCTTGAAATTATCGGAATAGGAGGTGATCTGCCGTTTCGCCTCTTTCGGCTCCTCGATGCGATAGGGGATCGCATTGCGCTCGGCATAGGCCACCGCCTCTTCTTTGGTGGCGAAGGTCAGCTTGATCTGGCTTTTCATGTCGCTCGAAGCGGTCCAGCCCATCAGCGGCTCGATGCTGCGCGCCGATTCCGGTAGATATTCCAGACGCCAAAGCCGGGAATTGCCGGCGCCCGACTGGGTGGCGGTTTTTGCGGGGCGATAAATGCGAGCCGTCATGATCGATCCCAGATTCTCGACGCCAAAGGGGCGAATGGTCGGGGCAGCAGGATTCGAACCTGCGACCTGAAGTACCCAAAACTTCCGCGCTACCAGGCTGCGCTATACCCCGAAAGCGCCTTGGCCAT
>NZ_CAIUXT010000049.1 GCF_903903185.1 uncultured Rhodoblastus sp. | reverse complement strand
CTCGCCGACGCGGTCGGCGGCAATCTGTTCCTCGGCTTCATTTCGGCGGTGGCCTTCGCCACGATCCTCGCGGTCGTGTCGGGTCTGACGCTGGCGGGCGCCTCGGCGATCAGCCACGACCTCTACGCCACCGTGGTCAAGAAAGGCAAAGCCAACGAACAGGACGAAATCCGCGTTTCGAAGATTGCGACCGTGGTCCTTGGCATTATCGCGGTGGTGCTAGGCATCGTGTTCGAAAAGCAGAACGTCGCCTTCATGGTCGGCCTCGCCTTCTCGATCGCGGCGTCGTGCAACTTCCCGGTTCTGCTGATGTCGATCATGTGGCGCGGCATGACCACGCGCGGCGCCGTCATCGGCGGCTTCCTCGGCCTGATCTCGGCGCTGATCGGCGTTATCTTCTCGCCGGCGGTGTGGGAAGCGACGCTGGGCAATCCGAAGGGTTCGGCCTTGTTCCAGATCAGCAATCCCGCGCTGTTCTCGATGTCGCTGGCCTTCGGCGGCATCTGGCTGTTCTCGAAGCTCGACTCGAGCCGGCGCGGCGCGGAAGACCGTGCCGGTTTCGACGCCCAATATGTGCGTTCGCAGACGGGCATCGGCGCGACCAGCGCTTCGGCGCACTAAAGCACGACAGGGGCGCGGCTTCGGCCGCGCCCTTGCCGCATCGATTGGCGCGCGGCCCATCGCTTGAGCCTTTCTGCGAATAATTTCAGAGCCTCGCCGGGAGTCCGGCGAAGAAATCGTCATGAATCCCTTATTCGATGCGGCGACGGCGCCATTCGACCGGCTGACTTTCGAGGAAGCGGAAAGCCTTCGCGCGGCGATGGACGTGGCCTATTTCCGGCCGGGCCAGACGATCATCGGCGAGGACGCGCCGCCCGAAGGGCTCTATATCATCGTCAAGGGCACCGTCGAAGAGCGCGCGCAGGGCGAGTTGCTCGGACTGCTCGGGCCAAAGGATTTTTTCGACAGCCGCGCGCTGGTTCAAGGCGCCGGCGTCAGCACTTTCGTCGCCCGTGAGGAAACCCTCTGCGCCCTGGCGCCGCGCGACGATCTCCTGAACCTGATCAACGGCAATCCGCGTTTCGGGGCTTTCTTCTATATCGATATTTCGCGCAAGCTCGATGCGATGGCGCAGCAGGACGAATCCTCGCAGATCGAAAACATCATGCGGGCGCGGGTGCGCGACCTGTTTCTCTTGCCGGCGGCGATCATCGATTCGGTCCAGCCGATCGCCTCGGCCGGACGCATCATGCGCGACATCGACTGCAATGCGCTGCTGGTCAAGGACGGCGAACGCATCGGCATCGTCACCGGCATGAACCTGTCCAAGGCCGTGGTGCTCAAGGGCATGACCATCGACGATCCGGTGGGGGCGATCGCGCAATTCGACATGGTCACGGTCGCGCCGGACGATTTCATCTCGCAGGCGCTGTTGCTGATGACCAAGCACAACAAGCGCCGGCTCGTGGTGAAGGAAGGCGAGAATTTTGTCGGCATTCTCGAAGACATCAATCTCCTGAGTTTTTTCGCCGGCAATTCGCAACTCGTCGGCGGGCGCATCGACCATGCCGCGACCCTGTCCGAGCTTGCCGCCGCCGCCGGGCAGATTGGCGGGCAGATTCGGCCGCTGCGCCGTCAGGGCGTCAAGTTCGAAGTGGTGGCGGAAATCGTCTCCGACCTCAACCGCCGCCTGTTCGCCAAGCTTTTCGACCTGCTTTGTCCGCCGGAGTTGCTCAACAAATGCTGCCTGATCGTGATGGGCAGCGAGGGGCGCGGCGAGCAGGCGGTGCGCACCGATCAGGATAATGGATTGATCCTGTCCGAGCCGGTGGACCCGACGGCGCTGCAGAAATTCCGCGACGAATTTTCCGGCGCCCTGGCGGATTTCGGCTTTCCGCCCTGTCCGGGCCAGGTCATGGTCAATAATCCGCTGTGGTCGCGCACGATCGACGACTTTATCGCCGATTTCGGCCGCTGGATCACGACGCCGGACGAACAATCGGCGATGAATGTCGCCATTTTTTCGGACGCGTCGGCGGTGGCGGGCGACGAGAGCCTGCTGGCGCGCGCCAAACAGGCGCTGGTTGAAAAAGCATCCCATGAGCGGGTGTTCTTCGGGCGGTTCGCCAAGGCGATCGAAGCCTTCGAGCCGCCGATCGGCCTGTTCAACCGACTCAAGCTGGAAGAGGGTGACGGCGACGCGCTGGACTTGAAAAAGGGCGGCATTTTTCCCATCGTCCATGGCGTGCGTTCGCTGGCCATCGAACAGGGGCTTGAAGAAACCAATACGTTCAAGCGGCTGGCCAGACTCGCCGAAATCGGCGCGCTCAAGCCGGAGTTCTCGCGCGATCTGGCGCGGGCGCTCGACTATCTTCAGACTCTGCGGCTCGACGCCCAGCTCGACGCCGCGGCCAGCGGCAGTTTGCTGCGCCCCGGCGAACTGACCAGCATGGATCGCGACCTGTTGCGCGATTCTTTCCAGGTGGTGAAGCAATTGCGCGACCTGTTGCGCCACCACTTCAACCTGAACATGTTTTAAGGTTCGCCCATGGCCCTGCGCTGGCTATTCAGGGCTATGGACAAGGCGACGCTCGCCGACAAGCGCTATAGTTTCCTGTTCGAGCCGGGACCGCCCGACGAAGTGGTGTCGATCGATTGCGAGACCACCGGCCTCGACCGCAACCGCGACGAGATCATCTCCATTTCGGCGATCAAGATTCGCGGCGACCGCATCCTCGCCAGCCAGGCTTTCAACACCGTGGTGCGTCCGCGTTGCGCCATCGGCCCCGAGGCGATCAAGATTCATGGCCTGCGCGAGGCCGATGTGGCCAACGCCGGCCCGATCGCCGAAGTCCTGCCGGAGCTGTTGCGGTTCATCGGCGGCCGGCCGTTGATGGGCTATTACATCGATTTCGACATCGCCATGCTCGACAATCATGTGGCGGAATTCATCGGCGTGCAATTGCCGAACCCGCGCATCGAGGTTTCGAGAATTTATTACGAGCGCAAATATGGCGACGCGCCGCCCGGCACCCAGATCGACCTGACCTTCGCCAAAATCCTGAAGGATATGAAATTGCCGCTGTTCAACCAGCACGACGCCTTCGCCGACGCGCTGATGACCGCGATGATCTATGTCAGCCTCATGGATCTCAAGGAAAGAGGGGTCCGCATTTCCCGGCCGAGGCACAAGGGCGTCGGCGATTTTCACGGCGGCTGACATTCGGGACCCGACCTGAAAAACCGGGCCCCGGCATTGCTCGCGAAAGTCAGGCTAAGGGCTTGCCGACCGGCAGGATGTCGCGTCCCGACAGTCCGCGCAGGATGATGTGGGACATCATGTACCAGGCCAGCAGGGCGCAGACGATCAGGTCCCATGCGGCGAAGCTTTTCAATCCCGGATGTCCCCAATTGACCAGAACGAGACTGACGAAGCCGATCAACAGCGTGGTGAAGGTCAGGAACATGACTTTGGATACATAGAGCGAGGCGAACCAGAGCCCGACGGTGAACAAGGTCCAGCCGAACAGCAGCCAGCCGAGATCGTTTTCGGTGAGGGCGAGCATCTTGTTGCCGGAAGTCGAGCCAAGCAAATAGGCGGCGAGCGAAATCCAGAAGGCGCCATAGCTGGTGAAGGCGGCATAGCCGAAATTATTGCCCATCTTCTGTTCCTGATACCCGGCGATCATCTGCACCGCGCCGCCGAAGAAGAAGCCGAGCCAGATCACCGGGGCGAGTCCCACCCATCCGAGATTGTGAAATTGCAGCATCAGCGTGGTCAAGCCGAAGGCGCCCAGGCCGACCGCCGCCGGATTGCCGAACGGGTTGACGGTCTTGGGCGATTCAAAGCTTTTGTCGGTCATAGGGTTATTCCTTGAAGGATATTGTTTTCGTCGAACCGCTCCGGTTGACCGGGAGCGGTTTTGCGGGACGTCTTCTGGCGGCTTTCCCGTTCGCGCCGTCCGCCCTTGCCGGTGATGCGAATGGCGGACGAAACGCTGGGGGAAGCGCTCGAAAGCCCCGTCGCCGGTTCTTTTTCAGGCAAGCCAATCAAAGACATGGCGCAGCACGGCTTACCCAATCGTCGTCTTTGAGGCGATTGAACAATATGTGTACGTCCAAGGCCTATTGGCGGCGGGAAATACTTGAATAGATTGGAGCCGAGCCCATTTTCGCCGCGCGAAAAAGCGCGGGTTGGAAAAAGTTGAACGACCCTGCCGATTTGCCTATCAAGGGAGGACAATTGTTTTAACCGCATATTTCTGTCCAAAAAAGTCTCCAGCTTTTTGGGAATATGCTTCAGGGAGCGCCCGCATTGAGCGACAGCACGATTTTCGAGACTCGCGGCGACATCGCCCATTTCATTTTCAACCGGCCGCAGGCGCGCAACGCGCTGACGTTTCAGATGTACGAGGATCTGCGCGAGGCCTGCGACCGCGCCGGCGCCGATCCGGGCGTCAAGGCGCTGTTGATCTATGGCGCCGGCGACAAGGCTTTCGCGTCGGGCACCGACATCGCCGAATTTCGCGCCCTGCAATCGGCGCAGGATGCGGTCGATTATGAAATCAAGATCGAGCGTGTGCTGAGTACGGTCGAACAATGCCGCGTTCCGACCATCGCCGCCATCGCCGGGGCCTGCACCGGCGGCGGAGCGGCCATCGCCGCCTGCTGTGACCTGCGCCTCGCCGCCAGGGGCGCCAAATTCGGCTTTCCGATCGCCCGCACGCTCGGCAATTGCCTGTCGGTCGCCAATTACGCCCGGCTCGCCGCGTTGATCGGGCCGGCCCGGGTCAAGGACCTGTTTTTCACCGCCCGCCTGATCGACGCCGAAGAAGCGAAGATGTTCGGCCTGGTCGGCGAAATCGTCGCGGACGAGGAATTGCCGGGTCGCGCGGAAAGCCTGGCGCGAACGGTGGCGGGCCATGCGCCGCTGACCCTGCGCGCCACCAAGGAAGCCTTGGCGCGGCTGCGTCCGCCGGTGGGAACCGGCGAGGATCTGGTGGTGATGTGCTATCGCAGCGCCGATTTCCAGGAAGGCATGGAAGCCTTCCTCGCCAAGCGCCAGCCGCAATGGCGCGGCGAATAGACAGGTCTTCAGACCAAATCCCGCAGGGCGGAATTTGGTTAGGAGCGAATGCGCCGCCGAGTTGATGCGAGGGATTCCATTGTCGCGACGCGTCGCGATAATGGACGAACGGGAAAATATGTTGCAAAGCCACTACGCCTTGACCGTCGGCCAGTTCGGTCCACGCGCCGAGGCCTATGTCGAAAGCGCGGTTCATGCGGGCGGCGCCGATCTCGACGCGCTTGGCCAACTGGGCGCCGCCGCCGCGCCCGCCCGCGCGCTCGATCTGGGAACCGGCGGCGGCCATGTCGCCTATTGCTTGGCGCGCCATGCGGGCCGGGTGACGGCGGTCGACCTGTCCCCGGACATGCTGCGGGTCGTCGCCCAAACGGCGCGCGATAAGCGCCTCGCCAATATCGAAACCGTGCAGGCCGCAGCGGAAGACTTGCCCTTCGCCGACGACGCGTTTGATTTTCTCGCCAGCCGCTTCTCCGCCCATCACTGGCGCGATTTCGCCGCAGGCTTGCGTCAGGCGCGGCGCGTGTTGCGCGCCGGCGCGCCGGCGGTCTTCATCGACATCGTTTCGCCGGGACGGGCGATGCTCGACACCCATTTGCAGGCGGTCGAACTGCTGCGCGATCCCTCGCATGTGCGCGATTACGCGCTCGACGAATGGTGTTGCGCACTGGCGCGGGCGGGTTTCGGCGTCCGCTCCTGCAAGACCTGGCGTCTGCGCATGGATTTCGCGGTCTGGACCGAGCGGATGCGCACGCCGGCGCCGGTGGCGCAGGCCATCCGCCTGTTGCAGACCAAAGCCGACGCCCGGACCCGCGCGTTTTTCGCGGTTGAGGCCGATGGCTCCTTCTGTCTCGACGCGGCGATGGTCGAAACGGCCGCCGTTTGAGAAATCTATCTATCCATTTGGTTTCACTTGATCTACTGTCGTAACGCGTAGTCGCCCGACCAGGGCGGCGCGGAGGGCTCTTTTCGGCATGCATGCCATTTGTCGTTTTGAACCCTTCGGCAATTACCGAGTTGACTTAACTAATTGTTCGCGGATATTCATGATTAAGATCTGATTAACTTGTCCTGTACAGGTATTATGTTATGTATCCAATGCAAGAGAGGGTGTCCTGGCGCTCAAGAAGGCGAGCCTCGTCGAAACAAATCCTTGTACGCAGGAAGTAATGGTCGCAGCGCCTCGACGTGAGGACCGCATTGGTTTGAAAGCCCATGAGAATGCCGAATTTCATCGATCGCCATGTCGGCAGCCGGTTGCGGCAGTTGCGCCTGTCGCGCGGCATGGACGCCCCGGATATGGCGCGCAGGCTGGGCATTGCCGCATCGCGCCTGGAGGCGTTCGAGGAGGGCCGCGAGCGCGTCTCCGCCGAAACCATGCGCCAGTTCTCTCGAATCCTGCGGGCCCCGCCAACCGAATTTTACGCCGGACTGGCGCAGCGGTTTGAAACATCCGCAACGCCACGGACGCCTGAGGAGGCGGCGGCGCAGGAGGAGCGCTTGATCGCCGATTTCGCGAAAATCCGCGACGCCAAATCCCGCGACGTGATCCTGGCGCTGGTCGCGGCCTATGCGGAGTTCGGCGATCTCGAAAATCGTTGACGCCAGCCCGGCGGCTTTGCTTTCAAGGACTGCAGCCCGAACTTGCGCCCGGACTGAACGCCGCTTGCTGAAGCGACCGTGATCCATGTCATTTCCTTAATGCCTCGGTTGCGCGCATGATGGCCCGGACACTTTCCCGCCGCGACAAAAGGGGGCGCGATGCCATTTCCCGCCAGCCTGCACGGTCGCGCCGACGCCTTGCCGAAACGCCCGGCGGCGGAGAGCGCCCATGCGCCGCGCGGCGGTCTGGCGTCCTTGTCGCTCGGCGCGCTCGGCGTGGTTTACGGCGGCATCGGCACATCCCCGCTTTACGCCATGGATCAGATTTTCCATCCCGACATGGCGCGGACGGCCGAAAATGTGCTCGGCGGCGTCTCGCTGGTGCTCTGGGCGCTGACCGTAATCGGGGCGATCGAATATGCGCTGCTGGCGCTGCGCGCGCAAAACGAGGGAGAGGGCGGGGTTTTCGCGCTTTATGGCCTGCTGCACGACCGCAACAGCCGGTTCGCCGGGCTGACGCTGTGGTCGCTGATGCTCGGCGCCGGTCTGCTGCTCGGCGACGGCATGATCACCCCGGCGATCAGCGTGCTTTCCGCTGTCGACGGCCTTCAGGTGGCCACGCCGGCGCTTGGCGGCGCGGTGATTCCGATCACGTTGGCGCTGCTCGCCGGCCTGTTCGCGATGCAATCGCGGGGCACGGCGGGATTGGGCAAGATTTTCGGGCCGGTCGTCGCCTTGTGGTTCGCCGTCATCGCCGTGCTCGGGGCGCGGCAGGTTCTGGCCTATCCGGAAATCCTCGCCGCCTTCAATCCGGTCCATGGGCTGCGCTTCTTGATTGAGGCCGGCGGTTTCGGCAGTCTCGCCATTCTCGGCGCGGTGATGCTGGTCGTCACCGGCTCGGAGGCTATGTATGCCGACCTTGGCCATTTCGGCGCCGCGCCGATCCGCCTCGGCTGGTTCGCCGTGGTCTTTCCCGCGCTTTTGCTCAATTATCTGGGGCAGGGGGCGCATCTCCTGAGCGGCGCGCCGACCGTCGGCGGCATGCTGTTTTTCAGCCTTGCGCCGCCCGACCTGCTTTATCCGCTCGCGGCGCTGGCGACGGTGGCGGCGATCATCGCCTCGCAATCGCTGGTTTCCGGCGCCTTCTCGCTGACCCTGCAGGCGATCCGGCTCGGCCTGTTTCCGCGCATCGCCCTGAATCACACCCATGCCGACCACGCCGGCCAGATCTATGTGCCCTTCATCAACTGGGCGCTGTTCTGCGGCTGCGTCCTGCTCGTCGTGTCGTTCGGCTCGGCGGGGGCGCTGGCGGGGGCCTATGGTCTCGCGGTGTCGGGCGTCATGGTCATCACCTCGATGGCGATGTATGCGGTCGCCCGCCGCTATTTTGGCTGGGGCGTGGGGCGGACGGCGCTGGTCTGGGGCGGGCTGACGGCGTTCAACGGCGTCTTTCTGCTCGCCTCGACGATGAAATTCTTCGAGGGCGGCTTTATTCCGCTGCTGGTCGGCCTCGCGGTTTTCGCGGTCATGACGACCTGGCGCTGGGGCCGCAAGGCGACCTTCGCCGCCTACAAGGAAAGGGACGCCATGACGCTCGGGGAGTTGGTCGAGAAACACCGCGCCAGCACCCATTTCATGGAGCGCAACGCGCTCGTCATGTCGCCCAAGAAATTGAATTCGCTGGAAGATCGCGTTCCGGTGCTGATGCAGATGCTGTGGGACCGCTATGGCGTGCTGCCGCGCCATCTGGTGTTTGTCGAGATCACCCATCTCAAGGCGCCCTATGTCGGCGACAATCGCTACAAGGTCACGACCTTCTATCGCGAGGCGGACAGGGGCGGGGTGATGGGCGTGTCGCTGAGTTTCGGCTTCATGGAGGAGCCGGACGTCGAAAAATGGCTCGAAGATCTCGCCCGCCACAAGCAGATCGACCTGCCGACGACGCGCCGCCGCTGGATCGTCCATGTCTCGAACGATAACCCGCTGCCGGCGCGGAAAATGGGTTTTTGGCGGATGCTGCGGTTCAAGCTGTTCCTGTTCCTGCGGCTGGTGTCGCGCCCGGCCTATTATTATTACGGCCTCGGCAACCAGGTGCAGCTTTCCGCCGAGATTCTGCCGGTGCGGCTGGGGTGAGTTTTTTGCGCCGCGCGCCCCCGGCGCGGTCATTGCGAGGAGCGAAGCGACGCGGCAATCCAGTGGTCGCAAGCTGGTTCCGTAAGGCTTCAACCCGCTAGAAAAAGATTCACTAAACATCTGAATTCAAGAACGAATACCCTCTTCCTGAGGAGCCTGCCCTAGCAAGCGTCTCGAATGGCGAGGACGACGTCGGCCACGAATGTTTCAGCTGCGCATCCCAACGATTCGGCTGCCGCCCATGGTTCTAGACAGCCTTCGCAGGGCGTCTTGCGACGCCCCGCGAAGGCTTCCTCACGATGAGGGACGAGGTTGCGAAATCGCGCTTTCAGGCTGCTTCGCGGGCTGGAAATTACTTTCCCGTCGCCAGCACGATCTTCCCCAGATGCGCCGAGCTTTCCATCAACTCATGCGCCGCGCGGGCCTGCTCCAGCGGGAAAGTCGCGTGCACGACCGGCCTGACCGCGCCGCTGTCGAGCAAAGGCCAGACTTTTTCGCGCAAAGCGCTGGCGATCCCGGCCTTCACCGCCAGCGGGCGGGCGCGCAGGGTCGAACCGGTCAGGGTCAGGCGCTTGAGCATCATGCCCATGAAATCGAATTCCGCGACCTTGCTGCCTTGCAGAAAAGCGATCTGCACCAGCCGCCCGTCAGGCGCGAGCGCAGCAAGGTTCTTTTGCAGATAGGGCCCGCCGACCATGTCGAGAATGACATCGACGCCCTTCTTGCCCGTCAGCGCTTTCACCTCGGCGACGAAATCCTTCTCGCGGTAATTGATCGCCGCGTCGGCCCCCAAATTCAGGCAGAAGGCGCATTTTTCCGCCGATCCCGCCGTGGCGAAAACCGTTGAACCAAAAAGCTTCGCCAGCTGGATCGCGGTCGAGCCAATGCCGCTCGATCCGCCATGGACGAGAAAGCTCTCATTCGGCGCCAGCCGCCCCCGGGTAAACACATTGTCGAAAACGGTAAAAAAGGTTTCCGGGACGCCCGCCGCCTCGGTCAGGCTCAGCGGCTTCGGCTTTGGCAGGCAGAGCGCGGCGTCGGCGACGCAAAATTCGGCATAGCCGCCGGAGCCGACCAGGGCGCAGATTTCATCGCCCAGAGCCGGCGCCGCGACGCCCTCGCCAAGCGCAACGACGCGGCCGGCGATTTCGAGGCCCGGAATCTGGCTCTCGCCCGGCGGCGCGGGATAGAGGCCGGCGCGCTGGATACAGTCCGGGCGGTTGATTCCGGCGGCGACGACCTCGACCAGAACTTTTCCCGGACCCGGCGCCGGAACCGGCGCCTCGCGTAAAAAGATCACTTCGGGTCCGCCGGCGCCGTCGAAAAACACTTCGCGCATGGAGGTTGGCAAGGCGGTCATCGAGAACTCCCGATCAGGCGGATTTGAGATAGAAATGAATGCTCAGCACCACGCCGATGACAATCACGAACAGGCGGACATAGAGCGGGGGAATGCGCGAGCCGGCATGGGCGCCGGCGAAGCCGCCGGCGATAGAGCCGGCGGAGAGAATGATTGCCTCCAGCCAGTGCACGCGGCCCGACAATACAAAGGTGGCGGTGGCGGTGGCGTTCATCAGCGAGGCCAGCAGCATTTTCAGGCTGTTCATCAGCACAATGTCCCGCAGCCCGTAAAGCGTCAGCGCCGCCAGCATCAATATGCCGATGCCGCCGCCGAAATAGCCGCCGTAAATCGACACCAGAACCTGCGCGATCAGGATTCCGGCGGGCCCGAGCAACTGTTTTTCGGCATTCTTGGGCATCACCATGCCGAAGGCGAAGACCAGCGTCGCGCCGCCGAGCAGAAAGGGCACCGAACGCTCGAAAATGCTTTCCGGCGTCGCCAGCAGCAACAGCGCGCCGGCAAGGCCGCCGACCAGCGAAATGATCGCCATAAGCTTGCCGTTTATGCGCGGGTCGTCCAGCGATTGCCGCAAGGTGTCGCGATAGGCGTAGGTCGTCGCCACCTGCGCCGGAAACAGCGCCACCGTCGAGGTGGCGTTGGCGTCGATGGCCGGCAGGCCCGCCGCCAGCAGCGCCGGAAAGGTCAGAAACGAGCCGCCGCCGGCCAAAGCGTTGATGAAGCCGGCGCCAAATCCGGCGAGTACGATCAGAAAAAATTGCATGTCGGCTCCGGAAGAGGCGCGGTTTGGAATGGCGCGGCGGCGGGGGGAGCGCCATTTCGCGGCGTTTCAGGTCGAGGGTTGGCCTTTTGGCTCAATAGCACAAGTTCGCCGACAGGGCTGATAGGATAGAACGAACAAGGTCGATTCGTCGGCGCTGTTTGTTTAAAGTTCTGCCGCAAACCTGTCCCGACCGAAAGCTCCGCATGCTGGCTCCCTCTCCGCAAAGCAAGATCCTCGCCTCGGCGCCCGGCGGCGTGCTGCGCTTCGCCAGCGCCTGCATGCTGCTCGCCGCGCTCTGGCTGCTGCCGAAGGGCGGGGCGACTTTCGCCCTTTACGGCGGCGCGCTCGGCGCGCTGGCCCTGCAAGGCTTCGCCATCGCGCTGGCCGGAAAGACCGGCGTTTCCCGGAGTGGAACACGCGGCGCCGGCGCCGCCTTCGCGGTCGATTTCGCGGCGCTGACGGCTTTGGGCCTCGCCGCCGCGCCCGATCTGCCGATCTGGACCGCGCCGCAAAATGCGCTGGATCTGTTGCGCCTGTCGCATCCCGGCGTGCTGGTGTCCGCCGGGCTCTATCTCGCGGCGGCGGTGATTGCGTTGACGCGCGGCGCGCGCCTGGGCCTTGCCTCCTCTCTGGCGCTGTTCCTGCTGCCCTTCCTGTTCAATCTGCTGCTGGCGCTCGGCTCGCCGTTGCTGGAGCGCGCCGCGGCTGCGCTTTTCGGCGGCCAGGCCTTGCCTTTGGCGCGGGTCGTCTTGCGCGGCGCCTTGCTGTTCGTCGTCAATGAGGCCATCGTCCATGGCGCCTGCGTCGCCATGGGCCGCCGGCTCGGGCCGGGGACGCGCCTGCATCTGATTTTGCTGCTGTCGGCCTTTGCCGCCGCCGCTACGCCGCCCTTCGCCGCATTCGGCTCGCTCGCCGAGGTCGCCGGGCTGTTTCCACCCTTGCGCATCCTCATCGCGGCTCTGGCGGCGGCGCTGGCGCAGGCCGGGCTTTGGGCGCAGGTCTATCTCGCGACCGGCGTGCTCGGCGACATTTTGCACGACGCGCCGCCGGTGGCGCCGAAACTTTATTTCTACTGGCGGTCGGGCGCCGGCAAGGGCGCGGTGTACGGCTTCGTCTTCGTCGCGCTGCTGCTCGCCGTGCAGAGTTTCATCGCGCAACCGGATGCGGTCGCGGTGTTCCTGGGTTCCGGCGCGATTGGCGCGGCGCTGGCCGGCGTCGCCTTGTTCCCGCTGGCGCGCACGATCCTCGAATCCACCGATTCGACGCCGCCCTTCGTCAAAAGGCTGTCGCGCGCCTATCAAGGCGCCGGCAATTTCGTCTGCGGCGCCATTGTCGGCGTCGGCCTGTTGATCGCCTTCCGGCAAGACCTGCCGGCGGCGTTTGGCGGCGAGCGTTTCCTCTTCGGCTTCGCCTTCGGCGCCCTCGCCTACGTCGGCGCATTGCTTTACCGCGATTTTTCCGACATGGCCGCCGGCCTGCGCAAAAAAATCCGCGGTTGGCGCGATTATTCGCTCGGCGTGCTGGTCGGCGGCGTCGTCGGCGGCGCCGTCGGCTGGTATTTCGACGTCGGCCAGCTGGCGGTGGTCAAGGCCCATTTCAACGATCACGTCACGGTCAATTACGCCGCCGCCGGAGGTGCGGAAATTCCCTATGCGATCACGCCGTTTTTCTCGAAATGGGGCGCGACCAATCTGGGGCTGGTCGATGGCGGGGTCAAACTCTTCTATCTGGAATCGCTGTCGGGCGTGATCCAGTGGATTTTCGCCGCGCCGCTGTTCAGCGTGAACCTGTTCTTCCTCACGGCGCTGCTGAAGCGCGATCTCGCCCCGATCCGCGAATTGTTCAGCGCCGAGGGCGTACGCAAACTCGCCGACAACGCCATTGTGGTGCTGCGCTGGGGCCTGTGGATGGCCCCGATCATCTACGCCTTCCTCAAAGTCGCGCCCGACCCGACCTGGTATAATCAGGACGGACTGATCCGCACCGGCGTCGCCGCCTATATGAATACGGCGCTGCCGCCGTCGCAGTTTCGCGACTGGAGCTTGTCGGTCTTCACCGCCCTGCTCACCTATGACTGGCTGCGCGTGCTGATCTGGTTCGATCACATGGGCCTGCGCGTCGCGACGCTGGTCAACCTGTCCTTTGTCGGCGGCGACATGGCGGACGAGAGCGCCGCGCGCTTCCTGGGCGCCAGGGGGCGTTCGCGCGCCATTCCCGAAGCCGTCCGCCGCTTCGGCACCTGGGCGCCGCTGCTCATTCCGTTCTATATTCCGCGCGGCGCGGAATGGGACAAGGCCTGGGCCGCGGCCGAGGCCGCGCAAAAAGCCGGGACGACGCCGGTGATCTCCCTGCTGCTCGGCTATGGCCTGTTCCTGCTCGGACTCTGTCTGGCGCTGACGATTTTCATGCTCACCCGTCCCGGCGCCAAAGCCCGCGGCTTCGCTTCGAGCGTGCTCGGCAATGGCCTGCTCAGTCTCGATCTATGGCCCGATGGCCAGAGCTTCCTGCGCGTCGAAACGGCGGCGCGGCAGGGCCCGCCGATCGACATGACGCGCGCCTTCGAAGACCCGATCACGCCGCGCGGCGCCTTTGTCTATTTCTCCGAGGCGCCCGAGCATCATGCGCCCAGACTTTGGTCGCTCGCGATGGCGCCGACCGGGCGCGGCTTCGGCGCCTTCGCCGCGACCTCGCCGGTAGAGGCTTCGTTGAACGGCGAACAATATGCGCTGCGCTGCGAGGCGAAAGTCGAAATGGCGGCCGGGGAATCCTTGGCCTTGTGGCGGATCAAGCTGACCAACCTCGCGTCGACTTCGAGAAAATTGCGCATCGCCTCCTACCGCGAATGGGTGATGAACGAGGGCGGCGTCGAGCGGCGCGACGCCGCCTATAACGGCCTGCATGTCGGCACGGTTTTCGCGCGGCGGCTCGGCGCCATTTTCGCGCGCAACCGGCTGCTCAAGAACCAGGCCGGCGATTTCGCCGGCAAGCGCCTGTCGCGCGAAATCGCCTTCCATGCTGTCCGCCAGAGCGACGACGTGCGGCTGATCGGCTACGAGGACGTTCGCGCACAATTTTTCGGACTGGGCCAGCGGCGCGGACCCGACAGCCTGACGCACGGCTCCAGCCTGCGCGATCCCGCCGACCAGGGCCTGCTCTATGGCTTCGACCCTTGCGCCGCCCTGGCTCTCGAAGTCGATCTGCCGGTCGATGGCGCGGTGGAGCTGACCTACCTCGACGGCTGGGCGCCAGACGAGACCGCCGCCGCGCAGGCCATCGAACGGCATTTGGGCGCCGCCCTGCCGCCCGAGGCTCTGGCCGAAATTTTCGCGCAAACGCGCGCACTCACGCCGGCGGCGGCAGGCGGGGGCGAGCGCTTCGCCTTTTCGCCGGACGGGCGCGAACTCCGGACCGCGCCCGGAGCGCCGCGCCCCTTCGCCCATGTCATGGCCGGCCCGCACGGGCTCGGCGCGGTGGCCACCCACGATGGCGATATTTTCGCCTTTTACCGCAATGCCCGCGCCAACAGCCTGACGCCGTTCCGCATGGGCGAGGGCCGCAATGCGCCGCCCGGCCAGGCGATCTTCGTCGTCGAAAAGGAGACCGGCGAGGTCCACGCCGCGACGCTTTTGCCGCTGCGTCGCCCCGATACGCGTTACGACGCCCGCTTTGGACGCGGCGCCGTGCTTTACACCAGCGAAAGCGCGCGCCTTGGGCTGGAACAGATCCTGCTGATCGCGCCGGACGAGCCGGCGCAACTGCTGCTGCTGACCCTCCACAACCGGACCGACCGGGAGCAGATCTACCGCATCGCGCCGATGCTCGAAATCGTCCTCGCGGAAACCCCGCCGGATTCGCTGGGAGCGTTGCAGGCCGAGACCGACCCGTCCGGCAAGGCGCTCTATTTCGCCAATCCGCGCAATGAATTCGTCGGCGGCTGGGCCTTCGTCTCGACCTCGCTCGACGCCGATTGCAGCGAATTTGCACGCGCCCGGATTTTGGGACGGCTCAAAGCCGATGCGCGCGTGCCCTACCTCGCCGAACATGGCCATGCCGACGCCGGCGCCGTGGACGACGGACGCCGCGCCGCCGGGTTTTCGGGGATGATTACCCTGGCCCCCGGCGGTAGCGCGCAAATTTGCGTGGCGCTGGGCGCGGCGGCGACGCTCGAAGCGGCGCAGGCTTTCGCCGCCCGCGCCTCTGAAGTGGCTTTCGCCCGTGAAAAGCTCGGGCTTCTGGAAAATTTCTGGGACGAGACGCTCGGCGCCTTGCGGATCGAGACCAGTCGCCCGGAATTCGACCGTCTGGTCAACGACTGGCTGCCCTATCAATTGCTGACCGCGCGTTTGTGGGGCCGCACCGGCCCGTCGCAGCGTTCGGGGGCCTTCGGTTTCCGCGACCAGTTGCAGGACGTGCTGCCGCTGATCCTGCTGGCGCCGGAACTGGCGCGCCGGCAGATTCTTCTGCACGGCAGCCAGCAATTTGTCGAAGGCGACGTGCTGAAATGGTGGCATGAGGCGCCCCAGGGCGGCGTCGCCATTGGCGAGCGCACCCACGCCTCCGATCCGCATCTTTGGCTGCCTTATGTTACGGCGCGCTATGTCGCGGCGACCGGCGACCGCGCCATTCTCGACGAAATCCTGCCCTTCGTCGAAGGCGCCCCCGTGCCGCCCGGGGTCGAGGGCCATGTGATCTCGCCCTTGCCCTCGCGCGAGCGCGCCAGCCTGCTGGAACATTGCCTGCGCGCGATCCAGCACACGCTCGATCGCTTCGGCGCCCATGGCCTGCCGCTGATGGGCGCCGGCGACTGGGACGACGGCATGAATCTCGTCGGTTTTCGCGGGCGCGGCGAAAGCGTCTGGGTCGGGTTTTTCCTGTTCGACATCCTGACCCGTTTCGTCGTTCTGGCGGAGGCGCAAGGCTTGCACGGCCAAGCCGAGGCTTTTCGCGCGCGCGCGCTCAATCTCGAAGCGGCGCTCGATCTTTGCTGGCGCGGCGACCGCTTCGTGCGCGCCTTCGCCGACGATGGCTCGGAATTCCGGCCGCTCGGCGCCATGTCCTCGGCCTGGCCGGCGCTGTCGGGCGCGGCGTCCGGCGAAAAGGGGCGCGAGGCGCTGGAAAACGGGCTGGCGGGACTCGACAAGGGCGACCGCGTGCTGCTGGTCACGCCGCCCTATGACGAGAATTCCAAACCCTTCCCCGGCCGCAGCGCCGATTACCCGCCCGGCGTGCGCGAGAATGGCGGCCAATATTCCCATGGCTCGTCGTGGTTCGTCGATGCGCTGGTCCGGCTCGGCGAGACCGCTTCGGCCGAGGGCGACGAGGCGCAGGCGCGCAAGGATTTTTCCCGCGCCTTCGAAGTCTGGCTGTCGCTGTCGCCCCTGACCAAGACCGGGCCGGAAAAAATCGACTTTTACGGCCTCCCGCCGCACCAGCAGCCGGCGGACGTCTATGACGGCCCCGGCTATGCGGGACGCGGCGGCTGGTCATGGTACTCGGGCGCGGCGGCGCGCATGACTTCCGCCGCCCACGCCTTGCTGGGCCTGAGGCTGGAGGAGGGCGAGCTGAAACTGCGCCCCGACGCTTTCGACGACAAGGGCGGATTGCGGCTGAAGAGCGTGACGTTCCGGGGGAAGACTTTTGTCGCCAGCGAGAAAGCGGCGGACTTGATTCAGGAATAGCTTTATATGGCCGTGCGCCTCTTCTCTCCATAGCCCGACGTTAGGCGGGCGTTGTTTCGAACGCCCTAAGGTGGGAGAAGGCGGCTCGCCTGAAAGGCGAGACGAACGAGGGGTGCATCGCGCGCGTTTCTGCAAGACCGCTTCGGCGAGATCTTTCAGCAGATCCTCCCCACCGCGCTCGCGCACCAAATTGAAAAATGCCATTGTATCGTCGGTCATCGTGTCGTTCCCGGGTTAGGGTCAAGTCTCGCAACTCGACTATAAACCGAAGAGGATGCGGTGACCGCCCCCAGCCGACGGGCCGGGGGTTCCGCAATGTGCGGAGTTCCGCCCACAGGCCCTTCTCAGAAAATTTCCACCACATCATGTGAGGTGCAGAGGCGGTGAAGGACAGAACATAGGGCGTGGTGACTTGATCGGGCGCGTCGATCAGGTCGAGCAAGGTCGAGGCCCGGGCCGGCGACCCGGCGAGCAGTGCGCAGGCCAGCGCGGCCGCCAGCAAAGCAGAAGTCAGTTTCATCATCATGGCCCTCAGGTCGTTATTTGCGGTCGGCAGCAGGCGTTGTCGTCACGGGTATCCGGCAATGTCGGTTGATGGCGCCGAGCCGGCGACTAGCGTCGATTTCTAACGGCCGCCACTGCCGGCCCGAACTTCTTCACCGGCCGTGAACGGCGCCGGATGGACGCCGCGGGAGAGAACGAGCCGCGTGAAAGCGCGCTCCAAGGCCACAAAAACCACATCGTGCCCCCACAAAGCGGCTCAAGCGCTGCATAATGACGGCTATGTCGAACCTGCATCCCGCGAACAGGAAAAACCGATGAGCACAAGCGCCGAGGGGAAAAGAACCGCCCTGGTCACAGGAGCCAACTCGGGCCTGGGCAAAGCCATCGCCAAGGCGTTGGCGGCAATGGAGATGCGGGTTGGCCTCGTGGCGCGCGACCGCGCGCGGGGCGCCGCGGCGCTGGAGGAAATCCGCGCCGCCACAGGCAATGAGGATCTGCATCTTTTCGTCGCCGATCTGGCCGACCAGTCAGCGATCCGCGCCCTGGCGCAAGCGGTGTGCGCACGTTTCGAGCATCTGCATCTGCTGGTCAACAATGCCGGCACGGCCTTCCCGGAGCGGCGGCTAAGCCCCGACGGCATCGAGTGCGCGCTGGCCGTGAACCACCTCGGCCCGTTTATCCTGACCAGCCTGCTGCTGGATCTCCTCAAGGCGAGCGCTCCGGCGCGGATCGTCAACGTCGGCACACGCATGAACACGGCTCTGGATTTCTCCGATCTGAACTGGGACCGGCGCACCTATCGCACGATGCAGGCTTACGGCCAGTCCAAGCTCGGCAACCTGCATTTCACCTTCGAACTGGCGCGCCGGCTGCAGGACGGCGGCGTGACGGTCAATTGCGTATTCCCGGGCGTATTCAAATCGAACCTGGGCGGAACCGATGGCGCCCAGGGCCTCTTCTGGAAGCTTGTCGCCCGACTGCTGGGCTGGGCGATCCCTTCCGCCGAGCAGGCGGCGCGTCGGGTGCTGTATGTCGCCAATGCGCCAGAACTGGCGGACGCGAGCGGCCAGTATTTCGGCGACCGCAAGACGATCCCGGCGCCCGCCCAAGCGCTCGACCCGGAAGCGAACCGCCGCCTGTGGCAAATCAGCGAAATGCTGACGGCTTCGCCCAGCCCCGCAGGGCAGGCGGTTGGCAAATGAATTCCCGCCGGACTCCCTGCGCGGGCAGATGGATATAGCGTCGGGTGATCGCCCCCCAACCACCACATTTCAAACCGTGTGAATTCATTCGGCCGCCGCCACATCATTGCGCGCCGCGCCGGTCGTCTCGTCAGCGCGCTTCAGGAATCCGTCATAGGCGCGGGTGAAGGCGTCGGGCGTTTCGAAATGCGGGAAAGCGCCCGTGGGAAACACTTCGAAACTCCAGTTGGCGCGGCCTTCGACCCGGTTTTGGTGGCGGTAGTCGACGAAATCGCCGCGCACGCCATGCGTCATCCAGACCGGATGGGTCAGGCCCTCATAGAGCCGTAACGCGTCCATGCTGAACAGATAACCGGAGACGAAATAATAAGGCGCGTGTTGCGCGCCCGGCTGATGGGTGGTGAGGTAGGCATAGTCCCACAGCCCCTGGTCGATCTGCTGCGAGCCAAAGGTCCGCTTGAGGAAGTACTTGATGCTGGATCGGCTGGTCAGCAATTCGAACAGGCCGCGGCTCCACAGCGAGATATTGAGCGCCGAGTGCAGCCAGGGCATGCCGCGATTGCCGCCGCCGGCGTCGTCGCGCGCCCGGCGTTCGAAGCCGGTCGGACTGACGAACGCCAAGGTTCGAAAATTGGCCTGCCGCTCCAGCGCGGCGCGGGCGAGGAACTCGCACGACAACGACAACGCCAAGGCGTCGACTGCGCGGGCATGGTCGGCGCGGATCTTGTCGACCGCGGCGTGAATCGCGTCGGTCATGAGTTTGATCGTATAGACGCGATCGCTGCGGTCGGACTGTCCGAAACCCGGAAGGTCGAGCGCGTAGACCGGCCGCTTGCCGGCATAGTAATCGAACAGCGGCTTGACCTCATAGGCCGAGGGGGTGGCGTTGACGCTGTGGATCAGCAGCAACGGGGCGAGGGCGGCGTCGCCCTCGCGGTTGTAGAGGGCGATCCGTCCGGCGGCGCCCTCGATGTCGGTGCGCTTGCCAGACACCGGATCGGTCAGCCTTGGGTAGTTCTGCTGCTCCAAATCCGATTTTTTGGCGATAATTTTATTCATCAAGTCTCTCCTTGAATTCGGGCGCGGCGAACGGCAAACAGCGATAGCGCCCCTTCAAGGGTCGTAATACCATCGGTCCTTTTCAAGGGCCGATGGTATTTCGCGTTGCGAATACGGAATCGCGACCCAGGGCGGAAATTCGTCCATCGGCTTCCGAAGCGGCCGATGAAACGGAAACCTGACATCCCACGGTTCTCGGCCGACAACGGACACACAAAGCGCCATGAGAGGCAGGCAGAAACGGCCCGTTTGCAGGAGATCGCCAACAAGTGCGACAAAGCCTTGTTTCGGGGCCTCCATCCGCTGAGCGAGCGGATGGCGGGACCAGCCGAGGGTTCGATCAGCCGAAATGGCGCCCCGATTGCAAGCTGCGAGTTGCGGCATCACGAAGGGCCGGGCCTTTTCGAAAGCGCGCGCGGCGCGCAGCGCCAGATCTCGCTCGCGGAAGATTTTCAGCCGCCCTCGCCCGTCAGCCGGGAATATTTCTCCTGCAATTGCTCCCGCGTCTCCCTGCGCTGAGGATGATGGACGATGCATTCGATCGGGCAGCGGGCGTCAGATGATCTATTTCACGGGTCAATCGTGCCGATCATTCTTGCGCAACGCAATGCCTCGATTTCGCTCGTTCCTGGCGGACGCGTCCTCGACATCGCCAGCATGATCCGCTTCGGCGCCCGAGCGCCAAAAACGATAGGTCCCTAATGCATTGAGGCATTCATAGTATTCACAAATTCTCGGAGGCGTGCGAGTTTGCGGCCATGGCACGGACAGTCAGCATCCTTCTGAATTCCGACGACACCGAACGACTGGTCACCAAGATGCTCGTCATTTCGAGCAGATGATTTATCACTTCATGCGCCGCATCGGCAAATCCAAAATGGGCGCTAGCAATCCGAATTCATCAAGCTGAGGCCCGATAATCAACTTTCAGACTATCATCAATATTATTTAGAGACACTAGGATATTTATTTTTTGCACTGACGATTTCAAATTTGCCAGATTGACGCTCACCGTCTCCAGGACGGTCTCCTGCCCCGTGATCATATACTTGGCCTGAATTCCATCAGTCTCACCGAGACCTTGGTGATAGGGTTAGAGAAGCGTCAAGCGCGGTGCCTTGTATAGATGCGCATAGGCCATCATCTGGTAGACGTCGCCTTGGCTAACACCTTGCTTTGGATCATCTATCCGGGCGGATATCCGCTTCCACTTCGTGTCGATGGCCCACACCGGAAATACGTCTTGTTTCTTCCGCGCTCAGCTTTCGAGCGCGTCGCGCAGGTCGTCAAGCAGGTCCTCCGTCGCCTCGACACCCACCGAGAGCCGCAACAGGTCGTCCGGGACCGGCGAGGTGGGGCCCTCGATGCTGGCGCGGTGCTCGATCAGGCTTTCCACTCCGCCCAGCGACGTCGCCCGCTTCCAGAGCCTGACCTTCGCCGCCACGGCCACGGCGGCCTCGCGTCCACCCCGGACGCGCATGGAGAGCATGCCGCCGAAGCCGCCGCGCATCTGCCGCTGCGCGACCTCATGCCCGGGGAAGTCGGGCAATCCGGGATAGAAGACATGTGTGACGCATGCGTGGGCTGAAAGCTCCTGCGCCAGCGTCAGGGCGCTTTGCGACTGCCAGCGAACCCTTGGAAAAAGGGTGCGCAAGCCGCGCTGCAACAGCCAGGCCTCGAAAGGTCCGGGCACGCCTCCATTCTGCGCTTGTATCTGCATGATGCGCGCCCAGAAGTCGTCCTCGCGCGCGCAGGTCAGCGCGCCGGCCACGACATCGGAATGGCCGTTCAAATATTTGGTCGCCGAATGCATTACCAGGTCCGCCCCGAGCGAGAGCGGGCGTGTCAGCGCCGGTGTCGCGACGGTGGAATCCACCGCCAGGCGAGCGCCCGCAGCATGAGCCAATTCGGCGATCGCCGCGATGTCGCTGACCGTCCACAGCGGGTTAGCCGGCGTTTCCAACCAGACGAGGCTGGTATTGCCGGGCCGGAGCGCCGCCTTGACGGCCGCGAGGTCGGACGCGTCCACGAGTTCGACATCGAGGCCCCATCGCGTGGCGAAGCCCAGGAGCCAGGAGCGCAGGGCCCAATACATTACGCTGGGCGCGAGCACATGGTCGCCCGGCTGGAGGGCCTGGAATACGGCCGTAGCCGCAGCCATGCCCGAGGCGAACAATAGGCTGTCGGCGCCGCCTTCGAGCGCGGTGAGCGTATTGGCGGCGACGGCGTAGGTGGGATTATCCGCCCGCGAGTAACAGGCGCCGCGTGAATAGCCGAGGTCGGCGTCCCGCTCGTAGGTCGTCGACGGGTGGATCGGGGGAGTGATGGCCCCGGTGGCCGCGTCCACGCCGGCGAGGGTCTGCGCCGCCAGCGTCTCCGGCCGAAGTCCGCGCTCAGCCATTTCGGCTGACCGAAAATTCGAGGCGCGGCGGCTTGGCGAGCGTCTGGAATTTGACGAACCGGTCGATGAGCGCCTTCGGTTCCCCGGTGTTCATGCTGTTTCCTTGATTGCGAGGGCCTGCTGGCGGCGCTTGACAATGTCCTCTACGACGGCAGGCTCGGCAAGCGTCGAAACGTCGCCGAAATCCTCGAAATCGTTGGCGGCCACCTTGGCGAGGATGCGCCGCAAGATCTTGCCGGCGCGGTTTTTAGGCAGGGCGGGCGACCATTGGATGATGTCCGGGCTGGCGATGGGACCGATGCGTGCGCGCACCCAGCCCATGATCTCGCGGCGCAGCGGTTCGGTTTCCGCAACCCCTTCCTTCAGGGTGACATAGGCGAAGACTCCCTGTCCCTTCACTCGATGGGGATAGCCTACGACCGCCGCCTCGGTAACCGCCGGATGCGACGCAATGGCGCTTTCCAGTTCGACGGTCCCAAGACGGTGGCCCGAGACGTTGACGACGTCGTCGACGCGTCCGGAGATGCGGTAATAGCCGTCTTCGTCCCGGGCGGCGCCGTCGCCGGTGAAGAAGCGGCCCGGGTAAGGCGCGAAATAGGTCTGGATGAAGCGCTCGCGGTCGTTCAGGATGGTGCGCGCCTGTCCCGGCCAACTGCCCCGGAAGCATAGATTGCCCGACGCCGGACCCTCCAGCGCGGCGCCCCGCGCATCGACCACTTCGGGGCGGACGCCGAAATAGGGCCTGCCCGCCATGCCCGGCTTATTGGGAACTGCGCCGGGCAAAGGCGTCAGCAGCACTGCGCCGGTCTCGGTCTGCCAGTAGGTGTCCACGATCGGGCAGCGCCCGCCGCCGATCGTCCGATGAAACCAGCGCCAGGCGTCCGGATTGATCGGTTCGCCGACGGAACCGAGCACGCGCAGCGACGACAGGTCATGCTTGCGCACGGGGCCGTCGCCTTCCCTCATAAGCGAGCGCAGCGCCGTGGGCGCCGTATAGAAGATGCTGACCTTGTGCTTCTCGATCAGCGACCACCAGCGCGACGAATCCGGCCAGGTCGGCACGCCCTCGAACATCACGCTGGTGGCGCCGTTCAGCAGTGGACCATAGATCTTGTAGGTGTGGGCGGTGACCCAGCCGACATCGGCCGTGCTCCAGAACACGTCGCCTTCGCGCCAGTCGAAAATGTTTCGCCAGGACGTTCCGGCATGGGTGAGATAACCGCCGGTCGTATGCACGAGGCCCTTGGGTTTGCCTGTCGAACCGGACGTATAGAGGATGAACAGCGGATCTTCGGCGCCGATTTCGACGGGTTCGCACCACGGCGCGGCGGAGGCGACCGCTTCGTCGTACCAGAGATCCCTTCCAGGCGTGAAGGGCGCGTCGGCCGAACTTCGCTTGATCACGACAACATGCCTGACCGAAGGCTGATCTCTCAGGGCTTCGTCGGCGTTGTGCTTGAGGGGATGCGCGCGTCCTCCGCGATGGCCTTCATTGGCGGTGACAAGGACCTTGGCCTGCGCGTCCGCGATACGGCTGGCCAGAGCCTCCGCCGAGAAGCCCGAAAACACCACCGAATGAACAGCGCCGATGCGCACGCAGGCCATCATCGCCACCATGACCTCGGGGATCACCGGCAGGTAGATGGTGACGACGTCGCCCTTGGCGACGCCAAGGCTTTTCAGCACGTTGGCGAGGCGGTTGACCTTGTCGGCCAACTCGCCCCAGGTCACGACACGGCTTTCACCGGGCGCGTCGCCCTCCCACAGGATGGCGGCGCAGTCGGCTTTTCCGGGCAAATGACGATCGACGCAATTGACGGAAGCGTTGAGCGTTCCGTCCTCGAACCAGCGGATTCGCAGGTCGCGGGCGTCGAAACTGGTGTCGCTGATCCGGCTGAAGGGCTTGATCCATTGCAGGAATTTCGCCTCCTCGGCCCAAAAGGCGTCAGGGTTCTCGATCGAGGCGCGGTAGCGGCGGCGGTAGTCCTCCGCATTCACGCGGGCGCGTTCCGCG
The DNA here is from genome assembly GCF_903903185.1 of uncultured Rhodoblastus sp. Taxonomy (GTDB): domain Bacteria; phylum Pseudomonadota; class Alphaproteobacteria; order Rhizobiales; family Beijerinckiaceae; genus Rhodoblastus. The sequence continues at coordinate 2,723 of NZ_CAIUXT010000049.1, read as the reverse complement.
AAGCCGGTGGGAATGGGATAGATTTCGTCGGGCATTGGAGGCTCAGGTCAGATTGCGGCGGCGGGGAAGGTTTCCTCGCCGGTTTGACGGCGGCTCGCGTGGCCCAACTCGGCCAGCAGACTGGATTTCCAAACCTGGAATTCCGGGTCGAGACGATCGTGCGGCCGCGCCAGCTGCGGACGGAACTCGGAGCGGATTCGGCCCGGGTTGGGTTGCATGACGACGATCCGGTCGGCGAGGAACAAGGCCTCCTCGATATCGTGAGTCACGAGGATCATCGTCGGCTGGTCGTAGACCCACAAATCCAGGAGATGCTGTTGGAGGTCGCTCCGGGTCAGGGCGTCGAGGGCCGAGAAAGGTTCGTCGAGCAGCAGCGCCTCGGGCCGCGCCACCAGGGCGCGGGCGAGGGCCGCGCGCTGCGCCTGCCCGCCCGAGAGTTCGCGCGGCCAGTTTCCCGCGTGAGCGGCGAGACCGACGCGCTCGAGCGCCTCGCGCACCCGCGTCGCGCGCACCTCGGCGGGAAGGCCGAGAATGCCGAAGGCGATATTGTCCTCGATGCTGAGCCAGGGCATCAGCCGCGGTTCCTGGAACACAAGGCCGATTTCCGAGCGGGGCGACTCGATGGCCGAACCGCTCAGCGTGACTTCGCCGGAACTCGGCCCATCAAGGCCCGAAAGCAGTCGCAGCAGCGTGCTCTTGCCGCAGCCCGATCCGCCGACGATGGCGAGGATTTCCCCCTTGCCGACGCTCAGGTTCAAGCCGGACAAGGCCAGGTGGCCATTCGGGTACCGTTTGGAGACGTTGACGATGTCAAGCACGCCTCACTCCGCCGGCTTGAAACTGTCCTGCCAGCGCAGGAGCGGCGAGGTCGCCGAAGCCAGCAGCCAGTCGGTCAGCTTGCCAAGAATGGCGAAGGAGACGATGGAGGCCAGGATCACGGTTGGGCGTCCCGTCTGCTGGCCGTCGACCAGCAGGAAGCCGAGTCCCGATTCCGCGCCCATGAACTCGGCCGCGACGACGAACATCCATCCCAGCCCGAGGCCCGAGCGCAGGGCGAGGATGTAGGAGGGCAGCGCGGCGGGCAAAAGGATGCGCAATATCATTTGGCGATGGCTGAAGCGGAAGATGCGGCCGACCTCGACGAGTTTGCGGTCTACGCCGAGAATGGCGCCCGACAGGGTCAGATAGATGGGAAAGAACACGCCGACCGCGATCAGGATCACTTTCGAGGTTTCGAAAATGCCGAACCACAGGATGAACATCGGAACCCAGGCGATCGAGGGAATGTTGCGCAATGCCTGGAGCGTGGGGTCGATCAGGCGCCGCACCGGCGTCGAATAGCCGGAAAGAGCGCCGAAAAAGGTCCCCGCCGCGACGCCGAGGCCGAAACCCAGCGCGACCCGCTGGAGCGTCGTCGTGACGTGAAGGGCCAGATCGCCGCTCCTGGTCAGGGCGGCCAGGGCGGCGAAAATGGCGCTTGGCGGCGGCAGCAGGCGGCCGTCGGCCCACTTCAGGGCCACCGCGACCTCCCACGCCAATGCGATCCCGACCGGAAGGATCAGGCCGGCCAGCCAGGACAATCCGGACGGGAAGAGAGGTCCAAAGGCCGCTGCGCGCGGCGTTGCAGGTTCGGCTTCCTGCGCGATGTCGGACACCGGCTTACTTGATGCCCAGCTTGGCGCCGAAGGACGGTTCGATCAGGGCGGCGGCGACGGCGGGGACGTTTACCTCCGGGCCCACGACGCCGGCCTGCTGCAACGCGACGCCGGCGTTTTCGATGGTCTTCTTCTGAACCTCGCCGATGGCGGCGGTCTGCAGGCTGGTCCGCTCCAACTGGCGTGCGGCGACGGCGTCCGACAACTTGGCCTGCTCGACGATGGTCTTTTTCAATTCGGCGGGATTCGCGAGTGCGAAGGCGCGCGCCTTTTCATAGGCCTGCAGGACCTTGAGCACCACGTCGGGATGATCGGCGGCGAAGTCCTCGCGCGTATTCAGGACGCCCCAGGTGTTGATGCCGGCGTTGCGGTAAAATATGCGCTCCTTGTCCTCGAGTTCGGCCTGCGCCATCAGCGGATCGAGGCCCGCCCAGGCGTCCACGTCTCCCTTGGCCAGAGCCAGGCGGCCATCCTGATGCTGGAGCAGGACGATCTTCACGTCCTTTTCGGTCAGGCCATTGTCGGCCAGCGTGCGGATCAGGAAAATATGCGGATCGGTTCCCCGCGTGGCGGCGATCCGCTTGCCCTTCAGATCGACGACCTTCTGAATCGGCGATCCGGCCTGGGTCACCAGCGCCGTCCATTCGGGCTTCGAATAGACATAAATCGATTTGACGGGATTGCCGTTGATGCGCGCGAGCAAAGCCGCCGCCCCGGCGGTGGAGCCGAAATCGATGCTCTTGCCGTTCAGATATTCGAGCGCCTTGTTGGACCCCTGCGACTGAACCCAGCGCACCTTGACGCCGTCCTTGGCGAGGATTTCCTCAAGCCAGCCTTTTTCCTTCAATACCAGACTGACGGGGTTGTAGTAGGCGAAGTCGATTCTCACCTCGTCCAGCTTCTCGGCTTGCGCCGCGCCGGCGAACCCGATGGCGACCGCCGCAGCCAGTCCGTTGCGGAACGGGCGCGCCAGGAGCTTCAGGAACTTCATAGGGGACATCTGGCTTCCTTGTCGATCCAGAAATAAGAGCATGAAGCTCTCTATAGCGCGCCAAAATATCCTTAGAT
>NZ_CAIUXT010000048.1 GCF_903903185.1 uncultured Rhodoblastus sp. | reverse complement strand
TGATTCCGGAATTCGTCGGCCGCCTGCCGGTGATCGCCACGCTCGAGGACCTCGACGAGGATGCGCTGAAAAAGATCCTCACCGAGCCGAAGAACGCGCTGGTCAAGCAATATCAGCGGCTGTTCGAGATGGAGAACACCGAGTTGACCTTCCAGGACGAGGCGCTCAACGTCATCGCCCGCAAGGCGATCGACCGCAAGACCGGGGCGCGCGGCCTGCGCTCGATCATGGAAGGGATTCTGCTCGACACCATGTACGACCTGCCGGGGCTGGAAGGCGTCGAACAGGTGGTGATCGGGCCGGAAGTGGTCGAGGGCAAGGCAAAGCCGCTCTATATCTATGCGGAACGCGCCGAAAAAAGCGGCGTCAGCGCCTGACCGGCGGGCCATCGAATGGGGCGGCTTCGGCCGCCCTCTTCATGTCCAATCCTGTTCGCTGACGCGGCCCTTCGGATCGAGCCTGGCGGACAAAGGTTCGCGTAAATAAAACGCGCGAAATCAAGACATCTTTCCACGTTCCTGTTTTTCGGAATGGGGAAGGATGGAGGCAATCGGGAAATGTCGCGCTTTTGTTGCGTTCAACTTGAAACGCGCGACGGACCGCCCCATTTGCCTTAAATGTAACCCCACGCCGCCGACGCTCAGAAGAGGTCGAGCGGCGCATGATGCGGAAGAGTTCGGCGCCGGGAAAGTCCATCCCAAAAAGGGCCGGAGCGTTTGCGCCTCGTGGGCGGAGAGGGATTTCCAACATGGAAAATTCCAGCCCCGCCGTGAAAGATAGGACTCGAATTTATGACCAGCCCGAAGCGTGAACTGCCTGCTCCTGGCGTGACCGACAGCTATCCGGTTCTGCCGCTCCGCGACATTGTCGTTTTCCCGCACATGATCGTGCCGCTGTTCGTCGGCCGCGAAAAGAGCATCCGCGCGCTCGAAGAAGTGATGAAGGCGGACAAGTTCATCCTGCTCGCCACCCAGATGAATGCGGCGGAAGACGATCCCAAACCCGAGGCGGTGTTCTCCGCCGGCGTGCTGGCGAGCGTGCTGCAATTGCTGAAACTGCCCGACGGCACGGTCAAGGTGCTGGTCGAGGGCATGGCGCGCGCCAAAGTGTCGCGCTACACCCGCACCGAAGAATATTACGAGGCCGACGCCGAAATCACCCCCGAGGATCTGCCCGATCCGGTCGAGGCCGAAGCTTTGGCGCGTTCGGTGGCCTCGGAATTCGAAGGCTATGTGAAGCTCAACAAGAAAGTGTCGCCGGAAGTGGTTTCGGCGGTGGCGCAGATCGACGATCCGGGCAAGCTCGCCGATACCGTGGCTTCGCATCTTTCGGTCAAGATCACCGACCGTCAGGCCGTGCTCGAAATGACCTCGGTCGCCAAAAGGCTGGAAAAGTGCCTGGCGCTGATGGAGAGCGAAATCTCGGTCCTGCAGGTCGAGAAGCGCATCCGCACGCGTGTAAAACGCCAGATGGAGAAGACCCAGCGCGAATATTATCTGAACGAGCAGATGAAGGCGATCCAGAAGGAGCTTGGCGACGAGGACGGCAAGGACGACTTGTCCGAACTCGAAGACAAGATCAAGGCCACCAAACTGTCGAAAGAGGCGCATGACAAGGCCATAGCCGAGCTCAAGAAGCTTCGGCAGATGTCGCCGATGTCGGCCGAGGCGACGGTGGTGCGCAATTATCTCGACTGGCTCGTTTCGATCCCCTGGAACAAGAAATCCAAGATCAAGAAGGATCTCAATGCGGCGCAGGAACTGCTCGACGCCGAGCATTTCGGGCTGGAAAAGGTCAAGGAGCGCATTGTCGAATACCTTGCGGTGCAAAGTCGCGCCAACAAGCTGACCGGCCCGATCCTTTGCCTCGTCGGCCCTCCGGGCGTCGGCAAGACCTCGCTCGGCAAGTCGATCGCCCGCGCGACCGGGCGGGAATTCGTCCGCATGTCGCTGGGCGGCGTGCGCGACGAGGCGGAGATTCGCGGCCATCGCCGGACCTATATCGGCTCCATGCCCGGCAAGGTGATCCAGTCGATGCGCAAGGCCAAGACCTCCAATCCGCTGTTCCTGCTCGATGAAATCGACAAGATGGGCATGGATTTCCGTGGCGATCCGTCCTCGGCGCTGCTGGAGGTGCTCGACCCCGAACAGAATGCGACCTTCAACGACCATTATCTGGAGGTGGATTACGACCTGTCGAACGTGATGTTCGTGACGACCGCCAACACGCTGAACATTCCGGCGCCGTTGATGGACCGCATGGAGGTCATTCGCATCGCCGGCTACACGGAAGACGAAAAGGCGGTCATCGCCCGCAAGCATCTGATTCCGGCGGCGACGAAGAAGCACGGCCTGTCGCCCAGCGAATGGCTGATCGAGGACGCGGCCTTGATGAAAGTCATCCGCCGCTACACCCGCGAGGCCGGGGTGCGTAATCTGGAGCGCGAAATTTCCAACCTCGCCCGCAAGGCGGTGAAGGAAATTCTGCTCTCCAAGCCGAAGCTCGACAAGGTCGTCGTCACCGAGGACAAGGTCGAGACTTCGCTCGGCGTGCCGCGCTATCGCTATGGCGAGGCGGAGCTGGAGGATCAGGTCGGCG
>NZ_CAIUXT010000047.1 GCF_903903185.1 uncultured Rhodoblastus sp. | reverse complement strand
TGGCGTGGCGCGAAACGTTCGATCCACAGCATGTCCTGATCGGCAAAGCCGAAGCCCACATCCACGACATCGTCATTCGGCCCCATCGCCGCCGCCTCGGCCACCAGCGTGGCCAAGGCCGCACAGGCTTCGTCAATGGTCCGCGCGGTCTTCCAGTAGCCGAGATTGAGGTACAGGCCCTTGGCCGTAAAGGCGCGTGTCGCCAGCAGGCCGTAAAGCTCCGGCGCCGCCATGCGTTGGAATGGCGCGTATGCCCAGGCTGCCAAACGGGCCGCATCCCATAGGCTTGACCGGGGGCTGGTGGCGCCAGGTTTGGTTTCTGCCATCGGAGCCGCCTGTGTGTGATGTTTCAAAGGGTGGGCGCCGCGCGCTGGTTCAGGGGAAATGGAGCCTCGTGCTATTCTACGCGAAGAGGAAGGAGCCGCTTGCCGAACGGTGGGCAAGAGTAAGGCGACACGGGCTTCGACCAACTCGTGACGATCATGTGATAATCCGGAACGCAGGCGCCCGCAGGCCGGTCGTCGCGTCATCGTTGAGCCGCGTCAGGCCGACAAGTCCCGCTGCGCGGATGGCGCCAGCCGGTAACATCACAGTCGCTGCCCAGCCCGCGGCCACCATCGGGTACTCCGCAGCCCGCCATGCGCCGAGGCGCAAAACGTGCCGCACAGAGTGAACGAGACCAAAATATAATCCGAACGCCAGCGACGACGGTAGCAGCATGAAACCCGCAGCCGTGGCGTATCAACGGGCGAAAGCGCCCGCGCTGATGCTCCCGCCACATAAAGGCCGTTCAAAATGCCTGCTGGCCGCCAGCTTCGCGCCAATTCCGGTCATTTCTAGGCACCGTGACGATCCCCCAGAATTGACGCAAACGGGCCATTGCCAATGGAAACAGCTCCGCTGTCACAACGTCAACTGGTCCCGCAGTTGTCGCCGGAGGACTTTGCCGACGGGCGTCTTCGGTAATTCCTCAACGAAGATCACACGCCTCGGCGCCTTGTAACCTGTCAAGCTTTCGCGCGAGAAGGCGATAACATCCCCTTGGGTCAGAGCCGGGTCCTTCCTAACCACGCAGGCGACCGGCGCCTCACCGGATTGCGCATCGGCCATGCCGACGACCGCGACTTCGAGGATGCCGGGATGCCGGCTCAAAACCTCTTCCACCTCTGTTGGATAGACGTTGAACCCGGACACTAGAGCGGTTTCCGATCAACCTGTATCATAGCCGCATGCGCGAAAGTAGTTCTGGCATTCCGCGGGTTTGAAGATGTCTGCGCAGGCTTCGAGGGCTTGCATCAATCCGGCGACGGTGCGCTCGGCGATCTTGCGCAGGAAGGCTTTCAGTTTCGAAAACGCCTTTTCGATGGGGTTCATGTCCGGGCTGTAGGGCGGCAGGTAGCGGAGTTCGGCGCCGGCGCCCTTGATCAGTTGCTCGACGCGCTCGCCCTTGTGGCTTGAGAGATTATCCATGACGACGACATCGCCGGGCTTGAGCGTCGGACCCAGACATTCCCTGACCCATTCCTCGAACAACGCGGCGTTGATCGGGCGGTCGAAAACTTTCGGCGCCGTGACGCCGCCAAGCCGCAGACCTGCGACGAGCGTGACGGTCTTGTAATGGCCGTGGGGAACCCCGACGCGCAATCGCCGTCCGCGCCGGCAACGGCCGCCCTTGCGCGCCATATTGGTGGAGGCTGCGGTTTCGTCGATGAAAACCAGTTTCCCTGGATTG
>NZ_CAIUXT010000046.1 GCF_903903185.1 uncultured Rhodoblastus sp. | reverse complement strand
TTCCCGGCGACGCGGCGCAGACCCTTCTAGGCGTGCTCGGTTCGGCGGCGATCCTGTTTGGCAGCGTGCTGGCCTTGCGCCAGCCCCGGCTCAAACTGCTGATCGCCTATTCGACGCTGGCGCAGATCGGCTATCTCTTCCTGATCTTCCCGCTGGCTTCCGGCCTGCATCCGTGGACCGTGGACGGCTGGAACGGCGGGCTGATGCAGACGCTCTCCCACGCCTTCGCCAAGGCGGCGATGTTCCTCTCCGCCGGCCTCATCGCCGAGTCGCTCGGCCATGACAAAATCGCCGAATTCACTGGCGCCGGGCGCGCCATGCCGATGACCTTTCTGGCGCTGAGTCTCGGCGGGTTGTCGCTGATGGGCCTGCCGCCGAGCGGCGGTTTTGGCGCCAAATGGCTGCTGCTGCGCGCCTCGGTCGCCGCCGGGCATTGGGTATTCGCTCTGGTGCTGCTGGCGGGCGGGCTGCTTGCCGCCGGCTATGTGTACCGGATTCTGTCCCCCGCGTTGGCCGAGGGTTCGCTCGTGCTGAAAGCGCCGCCGCAGCGCAGCCGGGAGGGCGCGGCGCTGGCGCTGGCGATCGCAGCCGTCGCGCTCGGCTTCGCGCCGCAAGCGTTTTTCGATTTCCTCCAGATCGGCCGGCTGGCCGTGGAGGCGCAGCCATGACCGGGTCCTTCACCTCGCCGCTCGCCGCCGCGCTCGGCCCCTTCCTGCTCTTCGCGGCGCTGGCGCTGCCGCTGGCCTTTGTGGCGGCCTGGTTCTTTGCCGGCCAGCGCCGCCGGGCGCGCGATCTGCAATGGCTGGCGCCGGTTCCAGCGCTTGGCGCGGCGCTGCTGGCGCTCGTCGGCGGGCCTTTTTCGTTGGAGGCGCCGGCCTTGCGCCTGAGCCTGTCGCTTGATCGGCCGGGCGCGCTGCTGCTGGCCGTCGCGGCGCTGTTGTGGATCGTCGTCGGCGCGGCGACCTTCACCTATTGGAAAAAATGGCCGGGCCATCGTTTCGCCGTCTGCTGGCTGTTGACCCTGACCGGCAGTATCGGCGCATTCCTCGCCGCCGATCTCTTGAGCTTCTATCTTTTCTATGCGCTGGTCAGCATCCCCGCCTACGGGCTCATCGTCGATGACGACGCGCCCGAAACGAAACGGGCGGGCGGGGTCTATATGGCCTTCACCATTCTCGGAGAGGCGCTGCTGCTGCTGGCGCTGGCGCTGCTCGCGGCGGGCGAACCGCATGGCAGCCTGCGCATCGAGGATGTGGTCGCGGAACTGTCCACTTCACCCTGGCGCAACGGCGCCTTGGCGCTGATTATCGCCAGTTTCGGCATGAAGATCGGCCTCGCGCCGCTCAATGGCTGGATGCCGCTCGCTTACAGGGCCGCGCCCATATCCGCCGCCGCCGTGCTGAGCGGCGCCGGCGTCAAGGCCGGCGTCATCGGCCTGATCCGCTTCCTGCCGCTCGGCTTCGCCATGCCCGTTTGGGGCGGGGCGCTGGCCGTGCTCGGATTTTTCGCCGCCTTTTATGGCGTGGCCATCGGCGTCACCCAGCAGAACCCCAAAACCGTGCTCGCCTATTCGAGCATCAGCCAGATGGGGGTGCTGGCCGCCGCGCTCGGCATGGCGCTCGCCGGCGGCGACGCCGGCGCGCCGGCGCTGGTGGCCTTCGCCGCCGCCAATCATGTGCTGGTCAAGGGCGCGCTGTTTCTGACGGTCGGCGCCTTCGCAGCCATGGACTGGCGCCGCGAAAAATGGGCCTTGCCGCTGGCGGCGGCGCTCGGCCTCAGCCTCGCCGGCCTGCCCTTCACCGGCGGCGCGCTGGCGAAACTCGCGCTCAAGGCGCCGCTGGGCTATGGAATCGGCGCGATCCTGTCCACCGCCTCGGCGGCGGGAACCGCGCTGTTGATGCTGCATTTCGTGACGCGTCTCGCCAAAACCGCCGCTGGTGCAGATACCGCGCGAATTCCCCACGCGATCCCCCGGTTCTGGCAATTTTTCGCGCTCGGTGCGATTTTCCTCCCCTGGCTGCTGTTTCCAGCCGTTGGCCATCTCCCGGACGCCCTGAGCCTCGACACGCTCTGGGACGGGTTCTGGCCAGTCCTGATCGGCGCCGCGCTGGCGCTCGCGCTGGCGCGCTGGGGCGAAAGGCTGCCGCGCATTCCGGCGGGCGACACGGTGGTCGCCGCCGAACGGGCGTTCAAGTCGAGTTTCGCCGTGAGCGGGTTTTTCGAGAGCCTCGACGCGCGGCTGCGCTTCTTCCCGGCGGGCGGACTGTCGCTGCTCGCCATCGCTTTGATACTTGCCGCAATGGCGGCTGGCGGGTGAGGGCGGTTTCGGCAACGACTGCGTTCGGCTCTTTGCGGCGCTGCGACATGAAGCTCCTGCCCGCGCCCGTCCCCCGCTCAAAGGACTTTTACCGTCGTTCGCCGCATGAAGGTCGAAGCGCGGCGGCGACAACGACTCGTAAAAAGCGAGAAAGACCGCCTCGCGGCGGCCTTTACTTCGTTTGAATTTGATTTCGATCAGGCGGCAACGGAAGCCAGTTTGCTGCGGCGATAGCCGAGGAAGCCGAGACCGGCGAAGCCGGAGAGCATCATGAGCCAGGTCGAGGTTTCCGGGACGCCGGAAACGGTGGTGATCTTGACGTCGTCCCAACGCTCGGATTCGCGGTTGTACATTTTGTAGTCGCCGGGAATGAATTCAAAGCCGTGTTCGCCGTTGATGAAAAATTTGCCGCCGACGTCATTGTAAAGGCCAAGTTTGTCGGAAAAGCCGCTGCGCTCGTCGTCCTTGAAGAAACGATAAGTGTCCTCGACCTTTTTGCCGTCCGTGATCTGGATAACCGGGCCAAATTTAAACCCGTCCTCGGATTCGCGGTTGTCGCGTTTCGGGTCCAGCACGAGGTCGAACACGGTCGTCCGATCGCCTTCGCCAGAAATGGCGAACTCGAACGTGGTGGTCGCATGAGCGGCGCCTTTTCCATCCCCATGGCTCCCGGATTCACCGCCGAACTCGACATTGGTCGTCGCATGAGCAGCGCCGCCGACAAGCATGGAGCCGACCAGAGCCGCGCCCAGAAGAGCTGATTTGATATTCACGTAGTTCTCCTAAAAAAATATTGCGGGTGGCTGAGTCCGCATCTTTTCAAGGAGATGGGCCAGCTCGGCCTACTAATGGCAAATATGGCGCCTCGAATTTATCGGGTCTCCAGAAAGCCGCTTTCGATCCTTGGAAGCGGCCGATTTCTCCCGTCCATCCCAAATAATTATGCAATGATTTCAATATGTTGGGCGATTTTTTGTGATTTTTATCCCGGCCATTCGGCTCGAAAAATAGGCGACTTCAGAAAGGGTTCGACGGCCGGCGCGGATTCGATGTTTTGCAAAAGGCGACGCCCTTGCGAAAACAAGTTGCATTCCACGACGCATTTCAAGAAACGCCCGGCCAAGGTTTGCGACTGGCCGGGTCCGGCCAAAACTGTCGAAGCCGCCCCGACCGCTTCCCGCCCGATGGCGCCATTGCTTGAGGCAAGGCTTAAAACGACCCGAACACCGTCCCCAACCCGATCACCGCCGCCAGCGCGACCAGCGAACTGACCACGCCGACCATCACGATGTCGAAATAGCCTTCCTTGTGGTTGGAGCCGCAGACCGCCAGCACCGTGACCACCGCGCCGTTGTGCGGCAGCATGTCGAGCGTTCCCGCGCCGATCACGGCGACGCGGTGCAGCAGGCCGGGGTCTATGCCCTGTTCGGCGGCGATCTTCATATAGGCGTCGCCGAGCGCGTCGAGCGCGATGGTCAGCCCGCCCGAGGCCGAACCGGTCAAGGCCGCGAGCACATTGGTCGCCACCGCCAAGGACACCAAAGGTCCGCCCTCGATGCCGAGCACCCAGTCGCGGACCAGAGCGAAAGCCGGCAAAGCCGCGACCACCGAGCCGAAGCCGACGAGGCTTGCGACGCTGAGCACCGGCAGCACCGAGGCGTTGGCGCCGGCGTCCATCGAGGCGCGCAAGGACGGCAGGCGGCGAAAATTGATCGCCACCAGCACGAGGATGGCGCTCGCGAGCGCCGTGACCACCGCCCAGACGCCGCCGACCGCGGAAAGCGAGGTCTCGCCCCAGACTTCTTCGGCCAGAAACGAGGCGTCGAGTCCTGGCAGCACGAACAGCGACATCACCAGATTGACGCCGATCACCACGGCGAGCGGCAGGAAGGCCAGAGCGACCGGCGGGCCGACCGCGCTCTCCTTGCTATGCCCGATCTCGTTGGGGTCGAAGGCGCCGGCAGTGGTGGCGCGCTCGCGCACGATCGGGTCCGTCGAAGCCTCGTCGGCGGCTTTGGCGTCGTCGAGCAAGGCCGGGTCGTCGCCAAAGCCTTCGCCGCTGGCGCGGGCTTTGGACTCGGCGCGGGCGAGCCACCACAAGCCGAAAGCCAGCATGATCGCCGAAGCGATGACGCCGAGGCCCGGCGCCGCGAAGGGCGTGGTGCCAAAGAATGGCATGGGAATGGCGTTCTGGATTGCCGGGGTTCCCGGCAGCGCCGACATGGTGAAGGTGGAGGCGCCGAGCATGATCGCCGCCGGCATCAGCCGGCGCGGAATGCCCGCCGAGCGAAACAGCGCATGGGCCATTGGCGCGATGACGAAAAAGGCGACGAACAGGCTGACGCCGCCATAGGTTACGAGCGCGCCGGCCAAAACCACCGCCAGCACCGCGCGTTTGGCGCCGAGCTTTTCGGTCATGAAGTTCGCGATGGTCGCGACCGAGCCGCTATCCTCCATCAGCTTGCCGAACAGCGCCCCCAGCAGAAAGATCGGGAAAAACTGCATGATGAACTGCGCGGCGCTGCGCATAAAAGTCTGTGTCCAGTGGGCGAGGGTCGGTTCGCCGGCCAGCAGCGCGGCGAGAATCGCGGCGGCGGGCGCCAGCAATAGGATGCTCCAGCCGCGATAGGCGAGCCAGATCAGCAGGCCGAGCGAAACGAGAATGCCAAGCA
>NZ_CAIUXT010000045.1 GCF_903903185.1 uncultured Rhodoblastus sp. | reverse complement strand
TGCGGCCCGCGCGAAGACAGAGGGCAGCGACAAGTTTCTCTTCCTGGACAAGAAACAGCTTGATCTTGCCATCGCGGCCGCCGCTGGCCAGCCGCCCGTCCGCCAGCACCACCAGAGAAAGGACCCTGCCGCCGTGGGAAAGAACCACGGGTTCGCCCACGCCGTCCTTGGGCCAGAGCTTGATCGTGCCGTCTAAGCCGCCGCTGGCCAGCCGCCCGTCCGCCAGCACCGCCAGGGACCGGATCGGTCCGCCGTGGGAAAGAACCACAGGTTCGCCCACGCCGTCCTTGGGCCAGAGCTTGATCTTGCCGTCGGCGGCGCCGCTGGCCAGCCGCCCGTCCGCCAGCACCGCCAGCGATGAAACCGCGTCGCCGTGGGAAAGAACCACGGGTTCGCCCGCGCCGGCCTTGGGCCAGAGCTTGATCTTGCCGTTTACGTCGTCGCCGCCGCTGGCCAGCCGCCCGTCCGCCAGCGCCGCCAGAGACGATACCGGGCCACCGTGCGAGAGTACCCGCAGGGGAAGCCGGCCCAAGGCGTTATCGGCTACCTCGAGCGCGAATGCCTCGACAGGCCGATTGCCTTGGTGCGCCAGCGCGATGCCCTCCAGGGCCAAGGCGCCGGCGAGCCCGATGTCTTCTGGCGAGTTCGCCTCTGCATCCGCTTTGCGCGCCTGCATGGCAAGGAGTTGCAGGTGCGTGGCGGTCGCGAGCCCCTCGGCTCGGACCGTCGATTTCCTCGCTTCGAGAGCGAACCATCCGACCGCGATAGCCAAGACTATGGCGGCCACCAGCCCGGCAAGCGTCCGCCGCACGACGCGCTTCGCCTGCTCCGCCTCGCGCTTCTGCGCCTCGACCTCGCGCTTCTGCGCCTCCTCCCTTTCGGCGAGCGCTGCAGTCTTCGCCGAAAGGGCGTCCGCCATTTCCTGCAGCCGCTGCGCCTCGGCGCTTTGCCGGCGGAGCGCCTCCGCCTCGCTCGCCTTGATGAAATCGAGCTGCAGCGCGGTCAGCTCGGGCGCGCCTTTGGGCCGTCGCGCCTCCCAGGCCTTTGCCAATTCAATATCGGCGCCGGACAGCAGCCGGTTCGCCGGCCTGCCGCCCGCGTCCCACTCGGTCGCGCGTTGCAGATAGCGGGTATGCTCTCGAAGCCAGTCGAGATCGGTGTTGAGCGCCGATACGAGCCCAACCATCCCCGAGCCGAATCCGGAGCGGGGGAATCTCGGCTCGTCGTAGAAATAGATGTAGTTGAGGGCGGCAAGTTGCGGCGGCGGGTTCGCGCCCTCGAGCGAACGACAGAGCACCGGAAGGATGCGCTTGCCGAGCCGGACGGCTTCGGCGACCTCCCAGGCGCAAGTGTCGGAGCGTGCCGATGACGGGGAGAGCACGAATACAATGGTGTCGGCGTCGCGGATCAGCGCGCCGAGGCGGCTCTTCCAGTCCTCGCCGGCCGAGATGCCGTGACGGTCAAGGGTCGTGCCGAAGCCCGTGACCCCAAGAGCGGCGTCAAGCTGGTCCGCAAAGGCGAGATCGTCGCGGCTGTAGGAAATAAAGACGTTGGTCTTGCGGGTTTCGTCAGCCATGGCCCAGCCTATGCGCAGGGCAGCATAGCGGACCCGCGCCGGTAAGCAACGGTCCCGTGACGGGCGTTGAGCCGAAGCAAAAAATTGCTACGACTTTTTTACCAAATCCCCGAATCAAAACCTGACAAAAAGTCGATTTGTCCAGTATTTCCGCAATACCCCGTCCGCTCGCCAAAATGCCGCCGAGGGGCGCTCCCGTTCCGGAATTGCGGGGACAGGAAACGAATTGCGCCCCTGTCTCCCGCGAACCGTTTTCAACTGCCATGATGGCGCAATTCGAATCCAGTCCCCGAATTCCTGCGTTTCGGCCTGTCCTCACTCGTCCGGATCGAACGCGCCGCGATCCATGCCGCCGTCGACCCGTATCGCGCGTTTGCCGGCGTGGTTGGCGGGGCCGACGACGCCTTCCTTCTCCATCCGCTCGACCAGCGACGCCGCCTTGTTGTAGCCGACCGACAGCCGGCGCTGGACGTAAGACGTCGAGCATTTCTTGTCGCGCGGCGCCACCGCCGCCGCGCGGTCGTAGAGGTCGGTCGATTCGTCGCTGTCCGCCGCATAGCCCGAGGCCTTGGCGTCCTCGTTTCGTGCCGGCCCGGCGAGGCGGCAACGGACGCTCACAGGACCATGACGAGACGCTCGCCGATCCGATCAGGAAGCTCTCAAATGAGCCGAGAGGGGTCGTTGTCGGCGTTGTCGCTGGCGATTCCCAATTTCTCTCCACAGACGCCCGTCTCGGTTGGCCGACCCGCCGCGCCTATCGCGGAGTGGAAAATCGCGCTCAGGTTGCATCGAAAAACCAGCGCGGCGGAAGTGCAAAAAAGGTGAAAATATCGCCCGATTTATGAATAATTTGCGCGAAACCCTGTTCATTTCCGCTCGTTTTCGTTCGGTTTTGGCCCGTTTTCGACGCTGCAACCGTGCGGTTGCAGCTTTCGGCGGCGCGACGAGGCAATTTCCCGCCTCTCGCCCGGACCGAAGGCGGACGCCAAAAAATCATTTTATTTCAATGAGATAGATGCAGAAGCGCCGCGCCGCTGCCTGCGCGTGTTTCACGTGAAACAAAACAAGAACGTCGTCGCGGCGCCAAAGGCGTTTTCACCGCGCCATTTTCACTTTTCACCTGCCGGAATTCGCGACCGGCGACGAATCGCCTTCCAGCAGATTCTTCGCCAGCAACTGGAACGCCCGCGCGCGATGCGACAAGGCCTGCGCGCCGTCGGCGGGGATGCCGTGTTTTTCCTCCGCGCTCATTTCGCCAAAAGTGCGGTCATGGCCGTCCGGCGTGAAACAGGGATCGTAGCCGAACCCCGCCGTTCCGCGTGGCGGAAAGGTCAGGTCGCCGAAAACCTTGCCTTCGACGGAAAATTCCTCGCCATCCGGCCATACCAGAGCCAGCGCCGAGACGAAATGCGCGCGGCGCGAGGGCGAGCCGGATTTTTCGACTTCGCTTTCCATCCGCGCCATGGCGGCGTAAAAATCCTTGGCCTCTCCGGCCCAGCGGGCCGAATAAATGCCCGGGGCGCCGTCGAGCGCATCGACGCAAACGCCCGAATCGTCGGCCAGAGCCGGCAAGCCGGAAGCCATGGCCGCCGCCCGCGCCTTGATCAGCGCATTGGCGACGAAATCGGCGCCGGTCTCTTCCGGCTCGTCCAGTCCGAGGTCGCCGGACGAGACCGCCTCGATCCCGTAAGGAGTGAGCAATTCCCGCATCTCGCGCAATTTGCCGGCATTATGGGTGGCGATGACCAGCTTGCCGTGCAGCCGCCTCATTCGGCGACCGCCTGCTTCTGCAGGCCGACCAGCAGGCCGACGCCGCCGCGCGCCAGCGTCAAAAGCGCGGTCAGCTCGGCTTCGGAAAACACCGCGCCTTCGGCGGTGGCCTGCACCTCGACCAACCCGCCGGCGCCGGTGATGACGAAATTGGCGTCGGTCTGCGCCGCCGAATCCTCGGCGTAATCGAGATCGAGCACCGGGACTTCCTTGTAAATGCCGCAGGATACCGCCGCGACGTGATCGGTGAGCGGCATCTCCTTGATCATCGAGCGCCCGCGCATCCATTTGAGGCAATCGTGCAGCGCCACCCAGGCGCCGGTGATCGCCGCCGTGCGCGTGCCGCCATCGGCCTGCAACACGTCGCAGTCGAGCGTGATCTGGCGTTCGCCGAGCGCCTGCAAATTGGTCACGGCGCGCAAGGATCGCCCGATCAGCCGCTGGATTTCCTGGGTGCGGCCCGAAGGCTTGCCCGACGTGGACTCGCGACGGGTTCGGGTGTGGGTGGCGCGCGGCAGCATCGAATATTCGGCGGTGACCCAGCCGCGCCCCTGCCCGCGCAGCCACATCGGCGGCTTGTCTTCCAGCGAGGCGGTGCAGAGCACATGGGTCTCGCCGAATTTGACGAGGCAAGAGCCTTCGGCGTAACGGGCGACATTGCGCTGGAGCGAGACGGGACGCAGGGCGTCGGGCGCGCGGTTCGAGGGACGCATGAGAACTCCTTGATCGTTCCCGCGCTTGTAGGAATATTTCGGCCAAAAGGAAATGCGTCTTGGGATGGGCTCAGGCGGCTTGCGGCGCCGGCGCCGCGACGGCGGGCCGGGTTTGCGGCGGCGACAGCAGCTGCGCCGCCCAGAACATCAGCGCCAGATTGCGCGTCAAAGCCAGGAGGCCGAAGATCGGCGGCAGGTCGGCAGCGAAAAACGTATAGAAAAACGGATATTCGAGCTGGGTCAGGAAAAGTCCGGCGAGCAGGCTGGCTTTTGCCGCGCGCGTCGATTGCAGGCTGGCGATGGCCGCGACCGGCGTCAGCCAGACCAGATATTGCGGCGAAAACACTTTTCCGAGCGCCGAAAAGGCGACGACGACGACGCAAACGGCTTTGGCCAGGGCGACGAATCGGTCGAACTCGCCGCGACTTTGGCGCAGCGTCCGCCACAGCCAGCAACAGACCGCCAGAATCGCCAGCAGGGGCGCGGTTTCCGCGAGCGGGCGCAGCAAGGGCTCATATGCGGAAACGAGATTATCCGAGCCGAACGTATAGACCGAGCCGGAGACCAACGACGGTTTGGCTGCGGCAAGCAGGATCAGCGCGGCGGACCATGTGCTTTCGATCTGCAGGGGCCGCGCGCCATGATAGGCGAAAGCGTCCCGCCAATGGTCGCCGGCGAGCGCGAGAAAAGCCAGCCCGGCAACGAGACAGACGGCGCCGGCGGCTTTGAGGCTGGCGAAAAGCTCCCGCCATCGACCAGTCCTCGCGTAAAAAATGGCGCCGAGCGGCGCGAACAGGATCGGCGCCCCCTTGGCTACGACGCCGAACGCCAGCGCGGCCCCCGCGCCGGCGGGACGGCCCGCCGCCAGCGCCCAAAAAGTCAGGCCAAGCGAGGCGGAAACGCAGGCGTCAAAACGTCGCGCCGCGATAAAGCCGAGCGCCGCCGTCGTCGCCAGGGCGAAGGCAAGCGTCCGCGCGCCCTGCCCCGGCGCGAGCCGCTCCGTCGCCTGCACCGCGCAAAACACCGAAAGCGTCAGCAAAAGCTCCATCTCAAGGCCAAACAGCCGGTGATAGAGGTCGAAGTCGCGGGTCAGCAAGGCCGGCAGCAGCGCGAAAATCGCCATGCCCGGCGGATATTCCATCGAAAAGTCGCGCCAGGGCAGAAGCGGGCGCGGCGGCGCGACGGTTGGAAAGGCGCCGGGATCCTGCGCGCCGTCCGGCGCGAGCGTCCACTCCTCCATCCCGCGCACATAATAGGTCGCATAGGGCCGCCCCAGCATGGCGTTGGCATAAGAGAAATAGCGCGCGGCATCGCCGTCGTTGCGAACCAGAACGCTGAAAAATTGCAGCGGATCGAGCCGTCGCGCGAGCGTGTCGGCGGAAATGCCGGGCGGGTCGCCGGGCGCGCGGTAGCTCTGCAGCGACGGGCCGTAAACATTGAACAGGCCGAAAACCAGAACGACCCACGTCGACCAGAGAGATCTTCGATCGATCATGGAATGCCTCCGACGGACGCAGTTCTGAGCAAAAACCGGACGGGAAGGGGGTCGCCGCATCCCGGCGACGGCTTCGTCGCTCCTGTCAACCGGGAAAGCCTATCGGACGCGGGTTAACATCGCGTCGCCGCCCGATCCAGCTGCAAAGGGATAAGGATTTTCTTGTCCCGAGCGCGGCTGCCAATTCCCGCGATCAGCTTTGACGGATCAGCCAACGCGGCAAGCGCAGGATCGACCGCTTGCGCAATGCCACGTAGCGGGCCCAAAGCTGATCTTCGCGCGCGGCGGATTTGCCCAGTTCGACGAGCGCCGTATCGCGATCGCCGCGAAGCTGATCCGCGGCTTTCCTCAACTCTCCCAATTCGCCCCTCGCCACTTCCAAATCGCGCCGGCAATCCGCCAACGCATCCGAAAGCTCGCCACGCGCTCGTTGCTCTTCGGTCAACCGAATTTCCGTCTCGCGCCGCTCGTGTTCGTGAACGCGCGCCGTTTCGACGATCTCCTGTTCCATATTCCGAAGTCGAAAAATCGCGGGGCTGATAGAAGCAACCGCATCGCGCATGCCCTTGAACCGCTCCCGCCCCGTGGTGATCGGCCAGCGATGGAACCACGATTCATGATTATCGATGGCAATGCGATCTGGAGCCAACCCGGCCTGGCGGAAGGCCATGTTCGCCGACAATTGATCCCGCCGCGAATAACGGAAAACATGAGAGGCCCAGATTTCGAGACCTTTCCTTACGCCGGCATCATGGTGGTCGCGCAGCAAGATCGCCGACCAAAAAGGTCTCTCATTCATTAACTCTGGGTCGAAAAGCGCATAATGATTCAATTGCTCGAAAACCCGTCCGGGATCGTCGAATCCAAGTTTGATAACCCCGATAAACTCGTCTATTAAACTTTCCCTGAAACTATGATCGGGTAATGCGAATTTTGAATCGACGAGATAGGTTTCGAATAAAATCTCTGGGAGCACCTTCAACACAACCGAATTATCGATATAGAGAGACTGGTCAAACTCAGGCAAATGGACGTGGGGCCGAATTTTCAAGTCGCGCTGGCTTCGGATCGGATCCATCGCGAAAGTCGGATCGACTTGCCTGACATCCCATGAACCACTGGTCAGATTCGGGTCGTCCGTCAGACAGATAAACGAAAGATCGGAACCGCTCGCCACCTCCTGCTCGTTGAGTTGTTCATAGTCGCCAATCAACACCGTATAGACGCAGCGTGAAGGCCCATTTCGATCCATGCCGCAAGTCCCCGCGTCTCAGGCTCAAACCTTGCACCTCGACGATTCTCTCTCAGCAAACATAGGCTAGATCGCCAGACCCTCCAAGTGACGGGCCGAAAGACCAGCGACACCGCCTGCAAACGCATCCCGACGTTTTTGGCGCAACGGGATGAATCGGCCGAAACGTCGAGGGGTCCAAATGGCGGAAAATAACGTCAACCGCGCCAGCGCTCTTTCTTTCGCGCAACCACCCTGCTATCCGACGCGGATGAGCGCGCATAAATTCGACAATATCCGCAACTTTTCCATCGTCGCCCATATCGACCATGGCAAATCGACTCTCGCCGACCGGCTGATCCAGCAAACCGGGACCGTGGCCGAGCGCGACATGGTCGAACAAGTGCTGGATTCGATGGACATCGAGCGCGAACGCGGCATCACCATCAAGGCGCAGACCGTGCGCCTCGAATACAAGGCGCAGGACGGCAAGACCTATATCCTTAACCTGATGGACACCCCCGGCCACGTCGATTTCGCCTATGAAGTCTCGCGGTCGCTGGCCGCCTGCGAAGGCTCTCTGCTGGTGGTCGATGCGAGCCAGGGCGTCGAGGCGCAGACGCTGGCCAATGTCTATCATGCGCTCGACGCCGGCCATGAAATCGTACCGGTGCTCAACAAGATCGACCTGCCCGCCGCCGAACCGGACCGGATCAAGGCGCAGATCGAGGAAGTGATCGGCCTCGATGCGTCCGAAGCCGTGCCGATTTCCGCCAAGACCGGGCTGAACATCGATCTGGTGCTCGAAGCCATCGTCAAGAAACTCCCTGCCCCGACCGGCGACGAAACCGCGCCGCTGAAGGCGCTGCTGGTCGATAGCTGGTACGATCCCTATCTCGGCGTGGTCGTGCTGGTGCGCATTTTCGACGGCGTGCTCAAGAAGGGCCAGAAAATCCGCATGATGGGCGCCGACGCCCATTACGAGGTCGATCGCATCGGCGTGTTCCGCCCGAAAATGCAGGAAGGGCCGGAACTCGGACCCGGCGAGATCGGCTATATCACCGCCCAGATCAAGCAGGTCGCCGACACCCGCGTCGGCGACACCATCACCGACGACAAAAGGCCCTGCGCCGCACAATTGCCCGGCTTCAAGCCGGCGCAGCCCGTGGTGTTCTGCGGCCTGTTCCCGGTCGACGCCGCCGACTTCGAGGATCTTCGCGCGGCGATGGGGAAACTTCGGCTCAACGACGCCAGCTTCTCCTATGAAATGGAATCCTCCGCCGCGCTCGGCTTCGGCTTCCGTTGCGGCTTTCTCGGCCTGCTGCATCTCGAAATCATCCAGGAGCGGCTGGAGCGCGAATTCAACCTCGACCTGATCGCCACCGCGCCCTCGGTCATCTACAAGATCGGCCTGAACTCCGGCGAGACGCTCGAACTGCACAATCCCGCCGACATGCCGGACCCCGTCCGGATCGCGGAGATTCAGGAGCCCTGGATCAAGGCCACCATTCTGACTCCCGACGATTATCTCGGCGCGGTGCTGAAACTCTGCCAGGACCGGCGCGGCATCCAGGTCGATCTCAATTATGTCGGCAAACGCGCCATGGTGGTTTACGAACTGCCGCTCAATGAAGTGGTGTTCGATTTTTACGACCGGCTCAAGTCGATATCCAAGGGCTATGCCTCGTTCGATTATCAAATCACCGATTACCGCGCCGGCGATCTGGTGAAAATGTCGATTCTGGTCAATGCCGAACCGGTCGATGCGCTGTCGATGCTGGTGCATCGCACCCGCGCCGAAATGCGCGGACGCGCCATGGTCGAAAAACTGCGCGAATTGATTCCGCAGCACATGTTCCAGATTCCGATCCAGGCGGCCATAGGCGCCAAAATCATCGCCCGCGAGACCATCCGCGCGCTGCGCAAGGACGTGACCGCCAAATGCTATGGCGGCGACGTCAGCCGCAAGCGCAAGCTTCTGGACAAGCAGAAGGAAGGCAAGAAGCGCATGCGGCAGTTCGGCAAGGTCGATATTCCGCAGGAAGCCTTTATCGCCGCGCTCAAAATGGACAGCTGAGTTTTTCGGCAAGGCCGTTTGATTCGCTTCTCCCAACCGGAAGGCTGCCGTTGGGAGAAGCGGGCGAAAGCGCCCAAACTTAAGTAAAATGAGACCGTTAATCGGTAAAATGTGTTGCTGATGCGCCACGCGTGAGACAATTCGTCCTCCGAAGCAGCCACCGGATTTCTCCCCCGCGCGGCGCGTTTGCGCGGCCAATCCGTTTTATTCCAGCATTTCCTGATGTTAGGCGGCGCCGCGCGCGCCAAAACCCGGAACCACCTCCACTTGTCGTTTCGATGAATTTGCATAACCTGTCCGTCCTGATCGCACATTTTGAAAGTGGGCGACGACTTTTTTCGATGTTTCGAGGCGACGCCATGTCCCAGACTTCCTCCCATTCCCTGCAAGTCTGGAATTCATATGGCTTGCGCAAAGCGCTGCTTGGCGCAGCCGCCGCGGCCGCCATCGCCTGTGTCATGACTCCCGGCGCGGCCTGGGCCGTCATCTGCGGCAACGCCACGGCCGGCGGCGCCGCCTCCGGAAACGATCATGGCGGCGGCAACGCGACCGCCTGCGGCAATGCCGCCGACGCGAACGGAGCCTTCGCCACGGCCTATGGCTCGCTGACAACCGCCACCGGCGCGGCCGCCACGGCGGTCGGCGGCGGCATTGCGACTGGCGGGTTCGCCACAGCGGTCGGCAATAAGAGTATCGCGAATGGCTCCCAGGCGACCGCATTCGGCAATCAAGCCAGCGCCACTGGCGCCGACGCCACGGCGACCGGCAATTCCAGTATCGCCAATGGCGCAACCGCCTCGGCTTATGGCGCCAATTCGAACGCCGCATTGGACGGCGCCACGGCGCTCGGCGCCGCCAGCCAGGCCGGCGGCGCCGCGAGCGTGGCCGTCGGCGGCGTGGCGTCCGGCACGACGGGCGCCGCCACCAACGCCGGAGGGACGAGCAGCGTCGCCATCGGCGGCGTGGCCGGCCTTGGCGCCGGCGCCAATGCGAGCGCGGCGAGCGCCATCGCCATCGGCGGCGGCTCCGTCGGCGCTGGCGCGTTTAATGGCGACGGCGCCGCGGCGACGGCCGAGGCCGCGATCGCCATCGGCGGCGGTTCCGTGAGCGGCAACCATGGCGCGACCGCCGCGGGAGCGAGTTCCGTGGCCATCGGCGGCGGCAACGCCTTGTATTTCGGCGCCAATGCCCATGGCGACCTTTCCGTCGCGCTGGGGACGAATTCCGGCGCCATCAACAAGGGCGACATCGCGATCGGCAGCGCCACCGCGACCGGCAATGGCGGCGTGGACAGCGCGATAGCCATTGGCGCCAACGCCTCCGCGACGGGCGCCGGCGCCGTGGTGGTCGGTTCGGGCAATGGCTCGATTGCGAATGGCAATGGCGCGGTGGCGATCGGCTCGACGCAAAAGGCCACCGGCAATGGCGCGGTCGCGGTGGGCGATCCCAATACCGTCAACGGAACCGGCGCGGTCGGCATTGGCGCCAACAATGTCGCCGCCGGCGATACCTTGGGCGCAACCGCCGCGCAGGGCGCTGTGGCGCTCGGCAACGCCAACACCGCCATCGGTCAGGGCTCGGTCGCGCTTGGCAACAGCAGCACCGTTTCCGCCGCCGGCGGCCTGGCTTTCGGCGACACCGCGACGGCGACCCTGTCCAATGACGTGGCGATCGGCTCGCAATCGGCCGCGAACGGCGGCAGTGCGTTCGCCGGCGGCGCCTACTCCAGTGCGACGGGCTTCGCCGCCATTGCGGTCGGCAATGGCGCGAAAGCCGTGCAAAATTTCGACGTCGCCATTGGCGCGACCGCAACGGCCAATGGCAATAACGCCTTCGCCGAAGGCCAGTCCAGCCAGGCCACGGCCTTCGGCGCAATCGCCATGGGCGTCAGCTCCACGGCGGCGGGAGGAGAGGCCATCGCTATCGGCTCCGGCGCGACGGCAGCCGCCCTGGCCTCGACCGCGGTCGGCTTTGGATCGACGGCGGCCCAGAGCTTTGGCACGGCCATCGGCGCGAACAGCGCCGCCAGCAACGCCTATGACACCGCAATCGGCGGCGCGACCGCCACGGGCGGCGGCACATCCGCGACCGCCGCTTTCGCGGGCGGCAAAGGCAGTTCCGCGACCGGCGCGGGCGCGGTGGCGATCGGCGCGCAGCAGCAGGCCACGGGCGCCGGCGCCGTCGCTATCGGCGATCCCAATGTCGTGACCGGCACGGGCGCGGTCGGCATTGGCGCCAACAACATCGCCAATGGCAATGGCGCGCTGGCGCTCGGCAACGGCAATAGCGCCACGGGACTGGGTTCCGTGGCGCTGGGCAACGCCAGCACGGTTGGCGCCGCAGGCGGCGTCGCGATCGGCAATGGCGCTTCGGCGGTTCAGGCGAACGATATCGCCCTGGGTTCCGGGGCCACGGCTTCGGGCGGCAATGCGACCGCGCTTGGCCAGGGCGCTTCGGCGACCAATGCCGGGTCAACCGCGATCGGCGCGGGCGCCAAGACCACGGCAGCGAACCAGATCGTCATCGGCGCGAGCGGCGCCAGCATCGTCGCGCCCGGCATCGTCTCGGCCTCCACCGCCGCCCAGGTCGGCGCGACGAATTTCGTCACGTCGGATTCCAAGGGCACTCTGGGCGTCTCCTCCTATGGCCCGGGCACAATCGCGGCGCTGAGTTCCTCGCTGAACAATATCGCCAGCGTCCAGGCGGTCCAGCAGCAGCAGATTTACAGCCTGCAAAAGGCGGTCAACCGCGCCTATTCCGGCGCCGCGATCGCCATGGCCTCGATCCCCGGCTATCTGCCGGAATCCAAAAACTTCGGCGTTTCCGCGCATTACGGCGAATTCAACGGCCAGAGCGCGTTCGGCGCCTCGGCGATGATCCGCGTCTCCAACCAGATCGTGCTGGACGGCGGCGTCGGGTTCGGCATTGGAAGCTCCGGCGGGGTCGGGGCCCGCGCTGGAGGAACCTTCGCGTGGTGAGGTCGCGGTTGCGGAAAAATCTGCTTTTCTGCTTGTTCGCGGCCCATGTGGCCGCGAACTTCGCCTTCGGCGCGCAGGCGCAAACGCCTGCCTCGCCCGCCCCGCAAGCGGCGCAGATCGATCGCAACGGCCTGCTGATTCTGGTCAAATCGATCCTGATCGCGCTCGATCAGGCCAACAAGACCGGCAATTACACGGTTTTGCGCGATCTTGCGGCGCCGGCCTTTGCCTCCGCCAATAATGCCGCCCGGCTCGCCGAAATTTTCGCCAATTTGCGGCGTGACCGGATCGACCTGTCCGGCGTGCTGGTGCTGGAGCCGCAATTGACCGCCATGCCCGAAATCAACGCCAATGGCATGATGCATATGGCGGGGTTTTTCCCTTCCGCGCCGACGCAGATCAATTTCGAATTTCTGTTCGCGCCGGTGGAAGGCCAATGGCGGCTGTTCGGCCTTGCCGCCAATCTCGGCTCCTCGGTCCCGGTCGCGCCGGCGCCGCCCGCCAAGCCTGCGGCGCCCGCCGCCGACGCGAAAAAGTCCGACAAGAAACCGGCTGCCGAAAAGCACTGACGCGCCGCACGCTTATTCGCCTCGATCGGGCCGGCGCTTCGCCAAAAGAGCCCTTCCAGTCATTGCCCATAGCGCCGCGCGGCTTGTTTTGTTAGCCTTCTTCGGGCGACAAAATTGAGCCAGGATTCGCCGTCGAGGACATATCGCCATCGAGGCCGCCTCGCCATTTTCGGAGTTACGCATGACCGATGCCATTTCTCTCGCAGGATATGATCTTGCCCCCTCCCGCCGCCATTTCCTGACCTTTGTCGCCGGAGCGGTCGCTGCGCCTTATGTCTTCCTTCGCCCGGCCGAGGCGGCGAGTCCCTTCGTCATGGAGCCCCTGCCTTATGGCGAGAGCGATCTCGCTCCCACGGTTTCGGCCAATACGCTCGGTTTTCATTACGGCAAGCATTACAAAACCTATATCGACAATATCAACAAGCTGGTCGCGGGAAGCGAATTCGCCGATGCGCCGCTCGAAAAAATCATCGTCGAGACCGCCGGCAAGGCGGACAAGACCGCCCTGTTCAATAACGCGGGACAGGCCTGGAACCATGCCTTTTACTGGAAAAGCCTGAAGCCGAGGGGCGGAGGCGCGCCGCCCGCCGCGCTGGCGCAGAAGATCGACGCCGATTTCGGCTCGCTCGACGCGCTCAAGAAGGAATTGGCAACCGCCGCGACGAGCCAGTTCGGCTCGGGCTGGGCTTGGCTGGCGCTCGACGGTGGCAAGCTAAAGGTCGTGAAGACCGCCAACGCCGACACGCCGCTCGCCAGCGGCAAGAAGCCGCTGTTGACCATCGACGTATGGGAACACGCCTATTACCTCGATTACCAGAACCGCCGCGCCGATTACGTCGCCGCCGTCATCGACAAATTGCTCGACTGGGAATTCGCCAACGCCAATCTCGGCTGAGGCGGCGCGCGGCGAGCCACATCCTGACCGGCGACTTCTGGGGAAAAGTTCCCGGAAGCCCATATTCGCCGAAGTCATCGAATTGTAATCTCGATAATCTATTCTGGCGGGCTTGATGGAGATTCGAGAAATTGCGATTCGCGCCGGGCTTTTTCGAGGCCGTTGCCGGATGGATGCGCACCGATGAAAGCGAGGCGACTCTTTCAGACCGGCGCAACTTAAAGCCGGTCGCCGCCTCTCAATCCGGGCAGATCGCCGCCGTTCATTACGGGGTTGGCGACATCCACGGCATGCGCCGGTTGCTCGACGACCTGATCGTGCGGATCGAGGCCGACGCCGGCGAATGTCCTGCGGTAGTGGTTTTCCTCGGCGATCTGGTCAATCGCGGCCCGGCGAGCCGGCAGGTGCTGGAGCGTCTGATCGAAGGGCCGCAGCGTCGTGGCGACACATGGGTCTCCCTTCGCGGTAATCACGACCAACTGATGCTCGACGCCGTGGCCGGCAAGAGTGAGGCGGCGTTTCGCCGCTGGATGCAGAAGGGCGGGCTTGAAACTCTCGCCTCCTATGGCTTAAGCCGCAAGGAAGCCAGCGTCTCTCGCGCCCGTCGCGCCATTCCGTCCCACCATCTCGCTTTTCTCGACGGCCTGCCCTTCTCTTACCGCGCGGGCGATCATTTGTTCGTCCATGCGGGCGTCGACCCGAGGCGCCCGCTCGACCGCCAAAGCGAGGAGACGATGATGAACATCCGCGAGCCCTTTTTGCGCGGCGCCCATCTCCTGCCTTTCACCGTCGTGCATGGCCATGTGCCCTCAATCGGCGGACCGGTGGTCGCGCCGCGCCGGATCGGCGTCGATACCGGGGCCTATGCCAGCGGCGTTCTGACCGCCGTCGCCTTGCGCGCGGGCCGCACGCCCCGCTTTCTCGCAACGGCCGGCGAGCCCGCGCCCGCCGGGGGGTGACGCCGGGCGAACGCGCCGGCGACGTCATGCCGCGCCTGATTTTTCGCACCGCCTTTTCGCCGCAGGCCGGGCTTCTTGCCATTGTCATCATGCCGGGCTTAACTCATGCGGAAAACCGCCGCGGCCCGGATCCCTCCTCCCGGCGCGTTCCGCACGGGAAAGGGGGCTGCGGCGTTTCGATGGACGACATCCCGTGTCTCAAAGTCACCCAAGGGGCAAGATCATGAGCGCGACAAAATCGATTTCCGGCGCCATTCCCGACAAGGCGATTTCCAGCAAAACGATTTCCCACAAGACGATTTACAACAAGACCTGGGCGCAATTGCAGGTCGGCGACACGGCTTTCCTGGAGCGCGTCTGTTCGGATCGCGACCTGTTCCTGTTCGCCCATGTTTCCGGCAACACCAATCCGCTGATGCTGCCCGCCGAGGAGGGCGCGCCCGTCTCCGAACTGCCCGTGGCCCCCTCGATGTGGCTCGGTTCGCTGATCTCCGCCGTGCTCGGCAATGTCCTGCCCGGACCCGGCACGCTCTATCGCTCCCAGACCTTCGAATTCGCCGGGCGCGCGCATGTCGGCGACCGTCTGCGCATCGCCGTCACCTGCCTCGAGAAGCGCGAGGCGCCCATAGCCGTGTTCGAAACCGTCGTTGCCATTGCCGGAGGCGCCGTCGTCTGCAAGGGTGTGGCGGTGGTCGATGCGCCGAGCGTAAATGTCGAGACTCCAGCGCGCGAATTGCCGGCGCTGATCCTCGACGAGAAAGACCATTTCGCCCATCTGATCGCGCTGGCGGCGCAATTGCCGCGTCTCAAAGTCGTCGTGGTCTGCCCGGAGGACCATAATTCGCTCGGCGGCGCGCTGCTTTCG
>NZ_CAIUXT010000044.1 GCF_903903185.1 uncultured Rhodoblastus sp. | reverse complement strand
TCGGGGACAGGAAACGAATTGCGCCCCATCGCGCGCGCCTCGCCTGAAAAGGCCATGCTTGCGCAATTCGAATCCAGTCCCCGAATTCCTCGCGCCGCGCTCTTGGGGATTTCGGCGCGATTACGCCGACACCTTCTCAAATCCCCAAACTGCCTTCGCCAAATTCCGTTATCGCAACGCGCCGCGCTTTCAAGCAGCGGGCGCGCGGAACCGCGTCGCGCGCCTAAGAATCTGTTCGGCGCGCAGGAAAACCGGGGCGTCGACCATGGCGCCGTCGATAGCGACCGCGCCGGCGGCGCCCCGCGCGGCCAGAATGCGCTCCGCCCAGGCGATGTCGACGTCGCTCGGGCGAAAACCGTCCATCGCCGGCGCGATCTGCGCCGGATGGATCAGAAGCTTGCCGGAGAAGCCGAGTTCGCAGGCATATTCCGCGTCGGCGCGAACGAGATTGGGGTCCTTGATATTCGTCGTCACGCCGTCGATGGGCGCTGGCCGATGGGCGAGCCGGCTCGCAAGAACGAGTTCGGCGCGCGCCGAGGCGAGCGCTGCGCGCGTATGAGCCGAACCGATATCGGCGGCGTAATCGATTGAACCGAAGGCAATGCGCGCGCTTGCCGCTGCAATCTGCCGCGCCTCGGCCAGTCCTTTCGCGCTCTCGACGAGCGCCACGACCGGCGCTCCGGCCGCGGCCTCGGTCGCCTCGATGTCCGCGCCCGTTTCGGCCTTCGCCAGAATGACGCCGGCGAGTCCGAGGTGCCTCACAACTTCGAGGTCGTGGCCGTAATGCTCGCTGGTGCGGGCGTTGATGCGCACGAGACTGGGACATGGCGCGGCGGCGATGGTGTCGCGTCCCTCCCGCAGCGCCCACCTTGCGCCGTCCTTGGCGGCGGCGGCGACCGCGTCTTCGAGATCGAGGATAACGGCGTCGGCGCCGGCGGCGTAGGCCTTCTCCCATCGGTCGGGCCGGTCGGCGGGAACGAACAGGAACAGCGCCAGGGTCGAGAGTTCGGACGACATATCGGGGGCTCACTTCTGCGGCGGCGGATTTTTTTAAGCCGGACGGCGGACACTTGGACGCGAAATTACAGCCCTTGCGGACGGAAGTCCCGTCAGGACGGCCCCGCCACGATGTGGTCGTCGTGAAGCCTGGCGATCTCGCCCTCGGCATAGCCGATTTCGCTCAAAATCTCGTCGGTGTTTTCGCCAAGACGCGGCGCTATCCCTGAGGGAATGCGCTCGACCTGCGAAAACGCAACGGGGTTTCCGGGCGTGAGGTAAGAGCCAACGCCCGGATGATCGACCACCGAGAACATCGGGTTGTCGGTCGAACAGTCGGGATCCTGCTCGACGCATTCCTTGAAGGTCCGGTAGGGGCTCCAGGTCACGCCGTGCTCGTCGAACGAACTGGCGAAATCCTCGATCCGGTGGGTGTCGAAGAAAGGCTTGAGGACGGCGGTAATGGCGTGGCGATGCTTGAAGCGCTCGCCTTCGTGGCTCAGCTTGACGCCGAGCTTGGTGGTCAGTTCGTCGAAGGCCACTTGCGTATGCGTCGCGGCCTTGAGGTTGTCCCATTGCCTTATCGTGAGGCCGACGACGATAACGCGCCCGCCATCCTTGCACAGAAAATCCTGCGCATAGGCGCCATAGAGCGAATTGCCGTATTTGGGCCGATCGACGCCATTGATCGCGACTTCGCCGATGATGCCGAGATTGCCGAGCATGGCGAGCGCCGAGTCCTTGAGCGCCACTTCGACGAGCTGGCCCTGGCCGGTCGCGCGCCGGTGACGCTCGGCGGCGAGGATCCCCAGCGCCGCCTGCTGTCCGGTGATGCAGTCCCAGGCCGGCAGCACATGCCCGACCGGTCCCGCATAATCCTCCGGCCCGGTCGCCATCGGGAACCCGATCGCCGGATTGACCGTGTAATCGACCTGCGGGCCGCCGCTGCGGTCGCCCATGATCGACATCATGATCAGGTCTTCGCGGTGTTTTTTGAGCGAGTCGTAGTCCATCCAGCCGCGCACGCGCAGATTGGTCAGAAAAATGCCCGCCTGCTCGCCCGGCGCGCAGATGAGCCGCGTCAGCACCTCGCGGCCGCGCGGCGTCGCCATATCGACCGCAATGCTGCGCTTGCCCTTGTTGAGGCCTTCCCAGAACAGGCTTCGGCCGCTGTCGGTCACCGGCCAGCGATGGTAGTCGAGCCCGCCGATGATGCGATCGAAGCGAATGACGTCGGCGCCCATTTGCGCGAGCGTCATTCCCGCCAGCGGGGCGGCGACGAACGCCGATCCTTCCACTATTCTGAGCCCCTCAAGAATCTTGACCATTATGCGCGTCCTGCCTTGCCGTCGCCTGCGGCTATAAGAGCTTATTCGCGACGCGCCTATTCCCGAAAAGTTGCAGAAATTTCGGACAGCGCCATGCGGTCGAATAGAGGGCTTCGCCCGCAGCCGAACGCGTCCTGGCGCGAGGCGCTCCCGGGCCCGCTCACGCCCATTGCATCGTGGCTTGCATGCAGACGGCGCCGTCGCCGGTCGCGGTGTAGATTTCGGTCGCCCCGTCGTCGCGGCTGCGTCCGTTGACCGTCGCAGTGTCGAAGTCGAAAAGCGGCCGCACCCCACGAAAGTCGAATCCGGCAGGCGTCCGGTTCGGCTCGCGCCGGCAGGCGGCGTCGAACAGCAGCACCGCCTGCAACGGCCCATGCACGACGAGGCCCGGATATTTCTCGACCTCCATCGCATAGGACCGGTCGTAATGGATGCGATGGCCATTGAACGTGACGGCGGAGAAGCGAAACAGCAGCACCGGATCGACAGCGACGATCTCGCGCCAGTCGCAGGGCGGCAGGGGGATCGGCGCGGGCAGGCGGAACGTCTCGGGAATGCCCATGTAGACGATGTCCTGTTCCTCCTCGATGGCGGTCTGGCCGCCGACGCGGATCTCGTGATGGACGGTGACGAACACCATCTCGCCCGCCTTGCCGGACTTGTGTTCGATCTTGCGAATGGTCGAGATTTTTTCCGCCTCGTCGCCGACGCGGATCGGCGCGCCGAACCGGCACCGGCTTCCCGCCCACATGCGCCGGGGAAGCTCGACCGGCGGCAGGAATCCGCCCCGCTTGGGATGGCCGTCGGGGCCGACTTCCGACATCGGCGCAAATTTCAGAAAGTAAAGCCAGTTGAAGACGGCCGGCAAAGCCGCGCCCGGATCGACGGCAAGATCGACCGACCGGTTGAGCGTCGCCGCCAGCGCGCGAGCGGGCGCTTCGCCGATCCGGTCATAGGCGATTTCCTGCCGTCCGACCCAATCCTTCCAGGGTTCGTCGCTCATGGGCCCTCCCGACCAGCCGCCAAACTCGCATAACTGGCGCGGGAAGAAAAGCCTGCCTTCGTCAAGGGCGCTTGAGACAGCGCGGGGTTGGATGTCGCCACGATCTCCCCGGGATTTAAGGAGATTGCGTTTTAAAACTTCAACACTGAACCCGAGCGCCAGGCGGCGAGCGCCGAAGGTCTTGCAACGACCGAAACCGACCGTTCTGCCTCAGGACTAAGGTGAGTAGATTCCGATCCTGCTTCAGTGTTTGGAGAGCCGATAAGCCTTTATGGCAGCCGAGGTGCTGCATTCGAAAGAAGGAAATCGGGGAGGCGGTGAAAGCATTCTCTGGCCTCGGGCCGGGAATGACGGCGCGTTGACAGCGAAATGTCAGGTTCCGCGCCTTATAACCCCTACCCGACCAATCGCCGGATCATCTGATTTGTCAAAAGCGGTCGGCGCGACGGTTTCAAAAATCGCCGGAGGCGAAACCGAACTTCGTCGGCATACTTGAACAGACTGGATTCGTCATGGCGCGCACGCACCAACCCACCGTCCGCCGATCCTGGCTCCCCGCTCTGCTGGTTGCTGCGCTGCTGGGCTGCGACGCTTCATTGGCGGCGCAGGAAGTCGCGAAGGAATTGCTCGTCAGGCCGGACCAGATGGAACCGTTCGATGTGCGCGCGAGCGAAGTGCGTCTCGCCAAAAAGAGCATCGTCGCGGCGCTTCCGGCGACGATCATCCCGCCGATGAACGCGCGCGTCGCCGTCGCCGCGCCCTTTGCCGGCACGGTTCTCAAATTGCACGTCCTGCCCGGACAGGCCGTCAAAAAGGGCGATCCTCTCGTGACGCTGGCGAGCCGGGACCTTTCGGAGACCCTGGTGCGGCTCAGGCAGGCCGAGGCCGAGTTGCAGACGGCGGAGGTTATGGCGCAGCGCCAGCGCGACCTGCTCCAGAAGGATCTCGTCGCTCCGGGCCGGGTCGGCGAAGCCGAAGCGCAGGTTGAAAAGGTCCGCGCCCTCGCGGTTGAAACCCGGCGCCTGCTGGCGATGGGCGCTATCATTCTCAATGCCGACGGAAGCTACAGTCTGACCGCGCCAAAGGACGCCCGCATCGTCGAGATTCGCCCGACGCCGGGCGTGGCGCTTCAGGCGATGGACGCCGTGGTTCTCGTCGACACCAGCGAGGAACTCTGGCTCCAGGCGCAATTGCCGGCCCAGATGGTCGGAAAGGTCAAGGTCGGCGACCGGATCGAATTGCCGGACGGCGATTCCGGCAAGGTGATTTCGGTCGGCATCTCGCTGGATCCGGTCACGCGCTCGACCACGCTTCTCGCCGAAACCCCGTCACGCAAGGATCACATGACCGGAGAGGCGACGACGATCCTGATTGTGCGGCCCGCAATGGCGAAGGAGTTCGAGATCGCCGCTGACGCCATCGCCTGGATCGCCGGCAAGCCGCATGTTTTCGTGCGCACCGCGAAAGGGTTTCTGCCGTTGGAAATCGTGGTCAAGGGCAGGACCGCCGATGTCGCGACGGTGGAATCGGAAGGCCTGAAATCCGGTCAGAAGCTGCCGACCAACGGGTTGGCGCAGCTCGAAAAAATGATGGCCGGGGATTGAACATGCTGCGTCGCCTGATTGAATTCTCGCTGTCGCAGCGTCTGTTCGCGCTGCTGATCGCGGCCCTGATCGCTCTCGCCGGCGCCTATGCCTTCCTGCGCATCCCCATCGATGCTTTTCCCAACATCGCGCAAGTGCAAGTCAAGATCATCCTGAAGGCGCCGGGCATGACGCCGGCGGAGGTCGAGACCAGGGTCGTTGCGCCGCTCGAAATGGAGCTGCTCGGCATTCCTCGCAAAACCGTGCTGCGGTCCTCGGCGAAATACGCCCTTGCCGATCTGACCGTCGACTTCGAGGAGGGCACCGACATCTACTGGGCCCGCCAGCAGGTGACGGAGCGGTTCGCCGCCGTGCGTCCCGATCTGCCGGCGAATGTTTCCGGCGGCCTCGCGCCGATCTCGACGCCGCTGTCGGACGTGTTCATGTTCACCGTGGAAGGCGAGGGCGTCTCCCTCGACGAGCGCCGCACCCTGCTCGACTGGACGATACGCCCGGCCTTGCGCACGATTCCGGGCGTCGCCGACGTCAACACGCTCGGCGGCTATGTCCGCGCCTTCGAAGTCGCGCCCGATTCGCGCCTGCTCGCCGCTGCCGGGCTCAGCGTCGCCGATCTGGTCGAGGCGATCTCGGCCAACAACCGCAACGACGGCGCGGGCCGGCTCGGCGATGGCGAGAAGGCGCTCGTCGTGCGCTCGGAAGGCTCGATCCAGACGCCGCGCGATCTCGAACAGATCGTGCTGAAGACCGACAAGGACCGCATCCTGCGCATCGGCGACGTGGCGACCGCGAAGATCGGGGCGCTGACGCGCTATGGCGCGGTGTCGCAGGATGGCGTGGGCGAGGCGGTGCAGGGCAGCGTCATCGCGCTGCGCGGCGCCGACGCCAGCGCCGTCGTCAAGGCCGTGCGCGAACGGCTCGACGCGCTGAAGGAAGGTTTTCCGCCCGGCGTTTCGGTCCATGTTTTCTACGATCGCGCCGACCTCATCCAGGGCGCGGTGGGCGCGGTCAAGAAGGCGCTGATCGAGGCGACGGTCCTCGTCGTCCTGCTGCTGCTGCTGTTCCTCGGCGATTTTCGGGCGGCCATCGTCGTCGCCATCACTCTGCCGATGTCGGCGCTGGCGACCTTTCTGATCATGTCGGCCTTCGGCATGTCGGCCAATCTGATGAGCCTCGGCGGTCTCGCCATCGCCATCGGCCTCATTGTCGATGCTGCGGTCGTCGTGGTCGAGAATAATGTCGAACGCCTCGGCGCCGCAGGAACCAGCGCCGTGCCGCGCCTGCATCAGATTTTCCAGTCGACCGCGGAGGTCGCGACGCCGGTCGCCTCGGGTATCGTGATTATCTGTCTCGTGTTCCTGCCGCTGCTGTCGTTGCAAGGGCTCGAAGGCAAGATGTTCGCCCCTGTCGCGCTCACCATTATTTTTGCTTTGAGCGCCTCGCTCTGCCTTTCGCTGACGCTCATTCCGGTGTTGTCGTCGCTGTTCCTGAAAGTCTCGGGCCATCATGAACCCTGGCTCATGCGGCGTCTGACGCCGGCCTATCGCACGGCGCTCGGCTTTTCGCTGAAGCGGCCGCTTCCGGTCGTGCTGGTGGCTGTCTCCGGGCTGGTCGCGGCGGTCTTCGCCTATAATGCCGTCGGCAAGGCCTTCATGCCGACCATGGACGAAGGCGCGATCATCATGCAGACGACGAAGCTGCCGTCGATCAATCTGGCGCATAGCGCCGACCTCGACCGGCAAATCCAGAAAGCGCTGCGCGAGAAGATTCCGGAGGTCGAACGCATCGTCACCCGCGTCGGCGCCGACGAACTCGGACTCGACCCGATGGGGCTCAACGAGGCCGACAATTTCCTCGTACTCAAGCCCAAGGATCAATGGCGTGTGCAGGACAAGGAATGGCTGCTCGGCCAATTGCGCGACGTCATGGCGGGTTTTCCGGGGGTCGAGTTCGCCTTCACCCAGCCCATTGAAATGCGGACGTCGGAAATGCTGACGGGATCGCGCGGGGATCTGGCGATAAAAATCTTCGGTCCCGACCTTGCGACCCTTTCCGACCTGTCGGGCCGCATCAAGGCGACCCTTGCGAAGGTGCGCGGCGCGGCGGAAGTGGTCACGCCGGCCGCCGGCGCGGTCGATTATCTGCACATCAAGCTCGACACGCTGGCGCTCGGCCGCGCGAAATTGTCGGTCAGCCGCATCCAGGATGAGTTGCGCGCCCTGCTCGACGGCGCGCCGGGCGGGCTCGTCATCGAAGGCAATCGCCGCACCGCAATTCTTCTGCGCGGCCCGCAGGAGGTTCGCGAGTCGCCGGAAGCTTTCGCGCAAATGCCGATTGTGACCGGCGACGGCGGCGTTGTGCGCAGCGGCGATGTCGCGCAATTGTTGCGGACCTCGGGGGTCGTCAAGATCGACCGCGAGGACGGCTCGCGGTTCGGGATCGTGCAGGCCTATGTCAGCGGCCGCGATCTCGTCGGTTTCGTCGAGGACGCTCAAAAGGCGGTCGCGGCGCAAGTTCCGCTGCCGCCCGGCTACCGGCTGGTCTGGGGCGGCCAATTTGAAAATCAGCAGCGCGCCGCCGCGCGTCTTGCAATCGTCATTCCTATCGCGCTCGGCCTGATCTTCATCGTACTGTTCGCGACGCTTGGCTCGGTGAAACATGCGCTGCTGGTTCTCGCCAACGTGCCTTTCGCACTGGTCGGCGGAATGATCGCGCTCTGGATTTCCGGCGAATATCTCTCGGTTCCCGCCTCCGTCGGTTTCATAGCCCTCCTCGGCATCGCCGTGCTCAACGGCCTCGTGCTCGTCAGCTACTTCAACCAGCTTCTGGCGCAGGGCGCTTCGCTCGATGTCGCCGTGTCCGAAGGCTCCTTGCGGCGGCTGCGTCCGGTGCTGATGACGGCGACCATCGCCGCGCTTGGCCTCGTTCCGCTGCTGTTCGCGCAAGGACCGGGGTCGGAGATCCAGAAGCCGCTCGCCGTCGTGGTGATCGGAGGCCTGATCACCTCGACCTTGCTCACCCTCGTGCTGCTGCCCATTTCGTTCAGGCGCTATGGCGGCGCCGGCCGGTCCTCTCCAGCGCAAAATCGGAAACGTCAATGGATCGAGAGCTCTGCAAACTGACACTGGTCTATCCGGTCGCCGCCGAAGATCGGGTGCTCGATTTTCTGCTCGACTCGGCGCCGCCGTTGCCGGGCTTCACCAGTTGGCGCGCCGAAGGCCATGGCGCGAGCTTCGAGGGGAGTTCGACGCGCGAGAAAGTGCGCGGCCGCATCGAGCGGAACATGCTGGCGATGGTGCTCGACCGCGCGCGCCTCGCCGACCTGCTCGCCGGGTTGCGCGCCGGTTGCGCCATCCCGGATCTCGCCTATTGGGTGGAGCGGGTCGAGAGTTTCGGCATTTTCAAATGAACGGACGGCTTTAGTCTTCGCCCCGCCCTCCGACGGCGCCCTTTTTGTCATGCGCGCCGCAGTGGCGTTTCACGCCGATTTCGAAATCCCGGATGCCTTCATCCAAATCCTTGGCGGCGAATTTCTGGGGGCGGGGGCCCGCAGCCCGCCAGCAGGTTTCGGGGCTGGCCCCATTGTTGACGTGGAGCGTCGCGCAGGGCGATCGTGGGGGCCTTCAATCACCAACGGCCTGGCGCGAAAAGTCGCGGGCTTTCAGCCTCTGGCGCTGTGGCGTCGGCTAAAATTTCGCGCGCGACAGCGCAAGTCCGGCGCGGTTCAACAGCGAAACTAACGCGCATGAAATTGAAATCCAGTGAGCTTTCGTCAAACGGAGGTTCTCCGAACGCGATCCAGTTTTGAATTATTCTAAACAAACGCGTTCCGTTTGGCGTCCCGTTTGCGAGAGGCGATAAAGGTTCATCGCTTCGCCGGGGATTTCCGACATCCGGCCAGGAAAAGAGACACGATGTCGTTCGCTGCGTCCCCCCTCCGAACCGCTTTCGCCCTGCTGGCCACGGGCCTTGGCCTGGCCGCGCCCCGCGCGGCGAACGCGCAGGAAATCAAGACCAACCGCTATTACGAACTGGAGACCAAATATATTTTCGGCTTCACCAACGGAACCGATATTGGCGCCGAAGGCGAAAAGGAGATCGAACTGGAGACGACGGGCGCCTTCCGCAAGCGCGCCGGCCGCTATAATGCGATCGAGCAGGAAATCGAATTCGAATACGTGCCGACGCAATATTGGGGCAATGAATTCAGCGCCCATTTCCTCTCGCAGCAGATAACCAACGTTCCGGGCCTCGACAATCTGAGCCAGACCGGGTTCAGCGGCCTGTCGTGGAAGCCGAAGTGGCTCATCGTCGGGCGCGGACCGGGAAACCCCTTCGGCCTGTCGCTGTCGGTTCAGCCCGCATGGGAGCGCCTCGATGGCGGCAGCGGCGCCCATACTTCCACTTTCAGTTTCGCGACGCGGCTCGCGGTCGATACGGAAATAATCCCCAACATGTTTTATGGGGCCGTCAATCTGTTCTATGCGCCGGAAATGGAACGCGCCGCCGCCGACTTCGCCTGGAGCCGGGTTTCGACTTACGGCGCCAGCGGCGCCCTGGCCTATCGCGTCGCGCCGAAAGTGACGCTCGGCGGCGAAGCGGAAGTCAATGTCGCCTATGGCGGTTGGGGTCTTGGCGCCTTCAGCGGCAGCGCGCTGTTTATTGGCCCGACTTTGCATATTCAGGTCACCCCGAAAATCTTTCTCGCCGCCGCCTGGTCGGTCGAAGTGTCCGGCCATGCCTCGGGCGATCCCGGCCGGCTCGATCTCGACAATTTCGAGCGCCAGCGCGCCAATCTGAAAATGGGCCTCGAATTCTGATCTACGCCGTCCGCATCATAAAGGACCGAACCATGAAGCTGAACCCGTCTCTCGCCGCCGCGCTCGCCCTGCCGCTGCTGTTCGCCGCGCCGGCCATGGCGCAGCAGGCCACCGTGCGGCTGACGATCAAGGATCACAAATTCTCGCCGGCGACGGCGCATGCGCCTGCCAACCGGCCGCTGACCATCATCGTCAGGAACCTCGATTCTACCGCGGCCGAATTCGAGAGCAAGTCTCTTCGGATCGAAAAGGTCGCGGCGCCGGGGAGCGAAATCTCGATGCAGGTTCGCCCGCTCAATCCGGGCCGCTATCGTTTTTTCGACGATTTTCATGTCGATGAGGCCGAAGGCGAACTGATCGTCGAGTGAACGGCTTTCAGGGGTAACGGTTACAGCTTGGCGGATTCCCATGGCAAGATCCGCGATTCAATCAGCCGACATCGAACATCTTCGACCGTAGGACCTCCTCGCCCCTGCCGGGCGGCTTAGGTCCGGGGGATTG
Source organism: uncultured Rhodoblastus sp. (assembly GCF_903903185.1). Lineage (GTDB taxonomy): Bacteria > Pseudomonadota > Alphaproteobacteria > Rhizobiales > Beijerinckiaceae > Rhodoblastus. The sequence continues at coordinate 33,424 of NZ_CAIUXT010000044.1, read as the reverse complement.
GGGCAAATGCGCCTCAGCTTTGGGTTTGCTTGAATGTATTGCGAATGGCCGCAAGCAGGATTTCGGGGTCCAAAGGCGTCTCGAAAAAATGGACTGCCCCTCGCATCCTGGCCGTCATTTCAATTTCAGCATCGGGAAGTCCGCTCATGACAATGGCGGGCAAATAGACGCCCCGCTCATTCAACGCCGCCAATAGATCCAGACCGTTCATCCCGGGCAGTTGAACATCGGTCAAAATGCATCCGGTGTCGGTTGTGTCGATCGCAGCGAGGAGCGATCGGGCGGAGCCATATGTTTTAACCGTATAACCCTCCAATTTCAATAACATATCCAATGAATGCCTTGTCGCGCGATGAGCGGTGACGACATGGGTAGTTTGACATGCATTCACCGTAACCTCCTTTTTTGCTTTCTTTATCGTCACCAAATCACAGTAACCTGTTCATGAAGCTCGGAAGGAGTTGGTCAAACGCCGAGCTTTCACCTGACTGGTCTTGGGCGTCGCTCCCGGCCAAACTGGTGTTTCATCAACATTTTACCGGCCGCGCGTCCAAAATGACGCGCTGCGGCCTTCCTTCGCCTCCCTCGGCCCCACGCAATCTTGGCGCCGAGCGGCAATTGCCGGCTTATTTTGATTAACTATATGATTTTAAATGGATATTTTGAAATTCGCGGGCAGCGCGAAATGCAAAATGCAAAGACTTGGGCAAGAAAATTCGCGTCGCGACGAGGAATACTTGCCAAATTGCGAATCCATCGAGCGGCGCCCGGCTCCCAAAATTGCGGCCCAGCCCCAGAGTTCCTGCCGCGCGGCTTACCCCTGAGGCGTTCGCGCTGGCGGTCGATCTTCAGGCGGTCCTTTTTTCCAGTCGGTCTCGATTTTGTGAGAAATTACAATCCCTGATTGTATAATGGCGCGCGAAACAATGAAAAACCGTGCAGATTTTTGAAAAAAGCGATGCATTTTCGTTCCAAAAATTACCATTTTCACCGATTTCTACCTAAGGTTGCGGTTGGTTTTCCCGCCTCGGGCGGGTCTCCGCAATGGGCCAAACAGATTGAGCGCCGCCGATCGCCATTCCCGCGTATAAGCGAATTTCATATTTAAAACAGAATGTTGCTAGAAATATCGAGGTCGGCCTGCGCGCCGATCTCCGGGTGACGCCGCATCCTGCTTGTTTCACGTGAAACAAAACAAGAACAAACGAGGCGGCTCCGACAGTCTTTTCACCCCTGCCAATTCATTTTCACCCGCCGCAAACGAGGTCACGCCCATGACGTCGAGGCGGCGCGCCCGGTTTGCGCCTGCCGTCTGGCGCGAAATGCAGCGTCGCGTCCCGGTTCGATGCGTGGCAAAGCCTTGCTGGATCGGGCATTGCCGATGTTCTGGCCGCGTCCGTATAAACCCCGCCGCGCGGCCCCTTTCGCTTTCGAGCGGCCACGCCAAATTAAAGGCCCAACCTCGTGTGGCCCGCCGAACGGCGCAACAGGGCGAGGCTGCAATTCGACTCCGGACGGACGGACGCGGCATGACGCTGATCGAAACATTTTTCTCGGCTCTCGCCTCCAACCAGCTTCTGGCCGGCGGCATCGGCACGCTGATGTTCGGCGGCTTCGTCTACGCCCTGCGCGCCGTGCCGCTCAAAATCCTCGATCTGATCGAAAAGACCGCCTGGACCAAGGTTTTTGTCGAGAGCCTGTCCAACGAGTATCGCGACGTCGACGCCTTCATCGAAGGCAAGAGGCTTAAATTCTTCAGCCGGTCGCTGGAAATCAAGGAAGGCGAACTGAAAACCGGCTTCGGCGAGGGCTTTGGCCTGTATGACGGCGTGTTGTTCAGATATTCCAAGACCAAGGCGGCGCAACAGATCGCCCATTTCGAAACCATTACCCTGTCGTTTCTCACCCGCGACCGCGCCGTGATCGAGCGGTTCATGCACGAATGCCGGCCCGATGAGCATAAGAATACCATTCAGGTGACGATGTTCTCCGCGTCGGGCAATGATGGCGGCCTGCGTCGGCGCAAGAGGGGCCTCGATACGGTTTTTGTCGCCGAGGAGGTCAAGCGGCGGCTGGTTTCGCGCTTCGAATGGTTTGAGGGCGCCCAGGAATGGCATTTTTCACGTGGCATTCCCTGGAAATTGGGAGTCGTGCTGCATGGCCCCCCCGGCACGGGCAAGACCAGCCTGATCCACGCTCTGGCGTCCGACTTCGGCTTCAACATCAAATATATCAAATCCCTGCATGGATTGGCCGGCGCCTTCAAGACGGGCAGGAAAGACGACCTGTTCGTCATCGAAGACATTGACGCGATCTCCGGGGCGCTAAGCCGCGACGCCGACGCGTCGCGCCCGGACGAGGCGTCGCTGCGCGCTTCGCCGCTACATGAAATCCTCAACAGCATGGACGGCATGCTGACGCCGGACGGGTTGAAATTCATTGTCACCACCAATCATCTCGACCGTCTCGATCCAGCCATTATCCGGCCGGGCCGCATCGATGAGGTGATCGAGGTAGGTCCGCTGCAACTGGATTGCGCGCGGAAAATGTTCCGCGCGTTTTATGGCCGCGACGGGATCAAGGCCTATTTGCCGCGTCCCGGCGCCGAGTTGCAGCGCCTGTTCTCGACCCTGACAGCCGAGGAGGCTGAATCCGAACTGGCTCGGGGAGCGACCCTGCTGCATGCTGTTGGCGGTTGAGGCGCCGCTTGTGCCGGGGCGAACAACCGCCCACATAGGGCCTGAGACGAATTTCGTTTCGGGAGGTCCAATGAAATATTTCGCGCTCGTGCTGGCGGGCCTGCTCGCCTGTTCTGGATCGGGCTTTTCAGGCTTGGCCTGGGCCAGCGAACCGGCGCTGGAGGGCGCCAAGGACATCGTCCTGCACACGCGCGACGGCAAGAATATCGCTATCGGAACCGTGACTTTCGCGCCGAAGGGTGAAGAGGCCGCTTTTGCCATCGCATTTGACGACAAAAAATTCGCCGAATATTTCCTGTCGATGCGCGAGTTCAAATGCGTGGAGGGCGAGGATGTCCTGTGCCACGTTCCCTATCCCTACGCCAACCCACGCACCGTCTCGCCAAAAGACCTCGGATGGCTTGAACATGCTTTGCTGTTCATTTTCAAAACGCCAACGGAATATGGCGCGCGCATGGGCAACGGTCTGATCTATTCGTTGAAAATCACCGACAAGGGTCTGGTCGGAACGCCGCAATCGATCGATCTCGATGAAATCGCCATGCCCCCGGACGATCTGTCGACCGCTTATTACAACGCCGATCGCCGCTACGACCTTCAACCCGGCGCGCGCTGGGTCGAGAGCCTGACGATCGAAAACCATCGTTGACTTTAGCAAAGCGGCTTTCCGCGCCGCGGCTTGCAAAATGCGGAAAGGCCGGGATCGGGCTAGAACGGAAGGCGGCGAAAGCTGGAACGGGTCATGCGCATCATCGACGAATCCACTCCCTCCATGCCGGACATCAATCCGCAGAAAGTCTGTTTCATCGCCACCATGGCGCGCGAACTGCTGAGCGAGGACGAGGGTTTGAGGCCGGACGGCTCCAATGCGGCCGACGACGACGAACGCCTGGCGCTGTCCGAGGCCGCCCGGCCGCCCATCCATGCGGAGTTCATGGAATATGTCGCCGATCTCGACGAGGACGAGACGGCGGCGCTGGTCGCGCTGCTGTGGATTGGACGGGGCGATTTCGAGGCCGGGGAATGGGAGGATGCGGTGGCGCAGGCGCGCGAACGCCGCGAAACCCCCACCACAACCTATCTGCTCGGCGAACCGCTGCTGGCCGATTATCTCGAGGACGCGCTTTCCGCTTTCGGTCGATCCTGCCGCGATTTCGATCTAAAGCCGGATCCCCGGGTCTGAATGCCAGAGCGGTGTGGCTTTTGGGCGCCGTCGCCAGAGAAAATTGCGGGCGGGCGGCGCATCGCCTTGCTTCCGCCCGCCGATCGGGCGAGATTTCTGGCGTTTCCTTATTCGCCGCCGGGTCCGCTTCGATGAAGTCCGTTCCGCTCCTGCCGATTGCCTTTTGTCTGGCGCTTGGCGCCTGCGCCAGCATCCCGCCGAGCGGCCCGAGCGTGGTCGCTGTCGCCGGAGAAAACGTCAGCGACCAGAAATTCGCACGAGACGACGCCGAATGCCGCGCTCGCGCACACGGCGGGGCCGACCGGGCGGCGGCCAATGGCGAACTCGGCTTGCAGAACCTTTATGACAGCGTTTACGCGAAATGCATGTCGGATCGCGGCTATCAAATCGAGGGGCCGCCGGTTCCGCGCTACGCTTGGAGACCCGGTCCCTATTTTTATGGTCCCGGCCCCTATTGGGGTCCCGGTCCTTTTTATGGACCCGGCGTCGCCGTTTATTATGGTGGCGGCTGGGGCTACGGCCGCCGCTGGTAGAAGTTGCGCCGATAAACAATCCGGCATACCGGCATGTTTCGCGGGATTTCTTTCAGATTCCGTCGCCTTCGGACCGAACCTCGTCGCGGACGGCCTGCTGGCGGGCGTCTCGCCGGGCCGAATAGCCCAGGTAGTCGCCATAAAGCCGATGCGCCAGCGGACGCAACACGGCGTCGGCGAGACCGAGCGTCGCGCCAGTCATGGGGCTGGCGCCCAACAGCACGGCCCCCAGGCCTACAGCCATGCCGCTGGCCGCCGCCGGCGCCAGTCTTGCGCCATATTCCCGAGCCAGCCGGGGCCAGGCCGCTTCCGCGCCCTGGGGCGTCGCCGCGGACTCATCGCGCGTCGTCTGCGCCTGCCGGTCGATCAGACCGAAGGCCACGGTTTCATTGGTAATGCGATCTATAAGGATGAAGCCGCCGAGTTCGCGGTTGTCGCGATAGTCGGAAAAAATCATCGGCCGATCGAATTGCAGACTGGCGAAGCCAATTTCATTGAGCCCAAGCGGACGGCCCGGCGCCTTTTCAAACGTGTGGATATCGATCAGATAGTGCAGCTTTTCGATCGAGACATTGGCGCTGCGCGCGCCAAGCTTGGCGATATAGGACGCGCCCCGGTGCATGTTCGTTTCCGCCGTCCACAATAGCCTCGCGCCGACGCGGCTCGCGACCGCCGGCTTCTCGGACGCGCCGACGATCAGGTCGCCGCGCGACACATCGACTTCGTCTTCGAGCGTCAGCGTCACCGATTGCCCCGCTACGGCGCGGTCAAGATCGCCGCCCATGGTCACGATGCGCTTGACCCGCGACTCGCGGCCCGAAGGCATGGAGGCGATCGCATCGCCGACCTTGACGGCGCCGCTGGCCACCCAGCCGGAAAAGCCGCGAAAATCGAGATTGGGCCTGTTGACCCATTGCACGGGAAACCGGAACTCCCCTTCGACTTCTTCCGCGCGCGAGGCGTCGATGGTTTCGAGCAGCGACAACAGCGGCGCACCCTGAAACCAGGGCGTCCTGTCCGACAGGCTGGCGATATTGTCGCCGGCCAGAGCCGAAATAGGCAGCGGCGCGATGGTGCGAAATTTCAGGCTTTGCGCCATTTCCCGATAGGCAGCGACGATTTCGTTGAACCGCGCCTCGCTGTAGTCGACGAGGTCCATCTTGTTGATCGCCACGATTACGTCGCGCACGCCGAGCATGGCGACGATGAAAGAATGGCGTCGCGTCTGCGGCAAAATGCTTTTGCGCGCATCGACCAGGATCACCGCGACATCGGCGGTCGAGGCCCCGGTCGCCATGTTGCGCGTATATTGCTCGTGGCCGGGGGTGTCGGCGACGATGAATGAGCGCCGGTCGGTCTTGAAGTAACGATAGGCGACATCGATGGTGATGCCTTGTTCGCGCTCGGCGGAGAGCCCATCCACCAGCAGAGCGAAGTCCAGATTGCCGCCCTGGGTGCCGAATTTTTTCGAATCGCGGTCCAGCGCCTCCAGTTGGTCGTCGGCGATCATGCTCGAATCATAGAGCAGGCGGCCGATCAGGGTCGATTTGCCGTCATCGACCGAGCCGCAGGTGATAAAGCGCAACAGCGCCTTTTCCTGAATCTGTGGCGCGGGCGCGCCGCCGGAGAAAGGCTCCGGAAGCAAGGTATACCCGGCTTCGGCCAATGCATGAGCCATCAGAAATAGCCTTCCTGCTTTTTCTGCTCCATCGAGGCGGAGCCGTCATGATCGATGATGCGGCCCTCGCGCTCCGAATTCGTCGAGCCGCGCATTTCCGCGATGATTTCGGGCAGGGTCGCCGCCGTGCTTTCGACGGCGCCGGTCAGGGGGTAGCAGCCGAGCGTGCGGAAGCGCACGCTCAGGTTCTCGACCGTCTCGCCGGGAAGCAATTTCATCCGCTCGTCGTCGCGCATGATCAGTGCGCCATCGCGCCGCACCACCGGGCGCGCCTTCGCAAAATAGAGCGGAACCACGGGAATGTTCTCCAGCGCGATATAGTCCCAAACGTCGGCTTCGGTCCAATTGGACAGAGGGAAGACACGAAAGCTTTCGCCGGGCTTTTTGCGCGTGTTGTAAAGTCTCCAGGGCTCCGGCCGCTGGTTCTTGGGGTCCCAGCGATGTTCGGCTGAGCGCAGCGAAAACACGCGCTCCTTGGCGCGAGATTTTTCTTCGTCGCGCCGCGCGCCGCCGAAAGCCGCGTCGAATTTATATTTATCGAGCGCCTGTTTGAGCCCCTGCGTTTTCATCACGTCGGTGTGAATGCGCGAGCCGGAATCGAAGGGATTGACGCCCGCCTTTACGCCCTCCTCGTTGATATGGACGAGCAGATCCAGTTCGAGATCTTTTGCGAGTTGGTCGCGGAATGCGATCATTTCGCGGAACTTCCATGTCGTGTCGACATGCAGCAGCGGAAAGGGCGGTTTCGAAGGATAGAAAGCCTTGAGCGCCAGATGAAGCAGGACGGCGGAATCCTTGCCGATCGAATAGAGTAATACCGGATTTTCACATTCCGCCGCGACTTCGCGAAAAATGTGAATGCTCTCGGCTTCGAGCTTTTGCAGATGGGTGAACTGGATCATGATTCAGGCGGCCTCGGTCGCGCGCGAAATCTTGCCGTCGGCGCCGATATGCAGGCCGCATTCCTTTTTCGCTTCATCTTCCCACCACCAGCGTCCGGCGCGTTCGGGCTCGCCGGGTTGAATAGCCCGGGTGCAGGGCGCGCAGCCGATCGAAACAAAACCCCGTTGATGCAGGACGTTGGTGGGCGCATCGTTCGTCAGGCAGAACTCCGCGACCTCGTCGCGTGAAAAATCGAGCAGCGGGCTGGCCTTGATCAAGCCCCGCGTCTCGTCGAATTCGACAAAACGCGCGCCGGCGCGATGCGCCGACTGATCGGCGCGCAGACCGGCGATCCATACTTTGGCTCCCGCCAGCGCGCGCGCCAGCGGCTCGACCTTGCGCGACTCGCAGCAAGCCTTGCGCGCTTCGAGCGAGTCATAAAATCCATTTATGCCCTGGCGCGCGACAAGTTGTTGCAAAGCGATCGCGTCTGGATAGAACCCGCCGATGCGAAGCCCGTATCTGACTTCCGTGTGCGCCCAGACGTCATAAGTTTCGGGAAATAATCTGCCGGTGTCGAGCGTGACGATTTCGACATCGATTTTTTCCACGCCGAGCGCATGGGTAATCGCCTGATCCTCAATGCCGAAACTGGTGGTGAAAACGATGCGGCCGCCGGTCGAGTTGCGCAGCAGGCGCAGCCGTTCCGCCAGGGTGGCGGCGGCGAAAGCATCATTCAACCTGTCGGCGGCTTTGCGTAAAACTTCAGACATCCTTGGCTTCCCCATCGAGCCGCGCCCGGCGGCGCAGGTCTAAAATATTTTCGCCCGCGCCATGCGTGCGTTGATAGGCGAGGCTGACGCGGTTTGCCGCAGCCAGCCATTGCTCAACCGGCTGGCGCGCCGCATTGGCGTCGGGAATTTCGACTTCATGGAAACCGCAGGCGAGCGCCTGCGGAAACTGGTCGGAAAACAGAGGCCCGGAGGCGCGCAGAATTCCCCTGAAACCGCGCCGGCGAATCTGGCGGGCCAGCGAAAAACCGCGCCCGTCGGTCCCGCTCGGAAATACGACGGCGATAAGGGCCAGCCGGTCGAAATAAGGCTCGAGTGCGTCAGCCGTGACATTGTTGGAGACCAGCACGCCGATTCGGCGATTGTCGCCATGCTGCGCCAGAATTTCCTCGATCAGCGCGAAAGGCGCCAGTATTGAGCCGCCGCCGGACTCCCCCGCGCTTTCGATACGGGTGAAGGTTTCCTCCTTGGCGCCCCGGCGATCAAGCAACAGCATCGGCGACTTCCTTGAAGGCGGCCTTGAAAGGCGCAAGGCCGAGGCGGCGATAGGCTTCGATGAAGCTCTCGCCGGGCTGGCGGAGAGCCAGATAGACGCCGAGAACCTTGTCGATGGCCTCGGGCACATTTTGTTCGGGCAGCCCGGGACCGAGCAATTCGCCGAGCGCGAAATTTTCGCTGGCGTCGCCGCCGATGGTGATCTGATAGGATTCGGCGCCCTTCTTCTCCAGCCCGAGGATGCCGATATTGCCGACATGATGGTGGCCGCAGGCGTTGATGCACCCCGACATCTTGATGCTGAGCTCGCCAATTTCCTTCTGCTTGATCGGATCCGCGAAATGGCGGGAAAGCGTCTGCGCCAGCGGGATCGAACGCGCCGTCGCGAGCGCGCAATAATCGAGGCCGGGGCAGCACAAAATATCGGTGATCAGGCCGACATTGGCGGTGGCGAGATCGTTTTCGCGCAAAACCGCGAAAATTTCGGGAACGTCGTCGAGCCGCACGTCCGGCAACACGATATTCTGCATATGGGTGACGCGCGCCTCGTTGAGCGAATATTTTTCAGCGAGATCGGCGATGACGCGCATCTGCAGAGAAGTTGCGTCGCCGGGCGCCTGGCCGATGGCCTTGAGCGAAATGGTGACCGCCGTGTAGCCCTTGCGCTTGTGGCGATAGAGATTGTGCTCGACGAAACGCGCAAGTTCCTCGTCGCCGGCCTGAGCGACTTCCAGCTTACGCGAGACATCGGGAAGATTGTCATAGGCTGGAGGCGCGAATTGTGCGGCGATACGCGAAAATTCTTCGAGATCGGCGCCGAAATTCGTTGAGTCGATACGAGCGAACTCTTCCTCGACTTTGGCGCGGAAGGCCTTGATGCCGATTTCATGCGTCAGGATCTTGATACGCGCCTTGTATTTGTTGTCGCGGCGGCCTTCGAGATTATAAATTCGGAGAACCGCTTCGAGATAGCCGAGCAATTCTTCACGCGGCAGGAATTCCCGAAGGATTTTTCCTTCCATCGGCGTGCGGCCCAACCCGCCGCCGACGAGCAACTGGTAGCCGATCTGCTGCGTAACGGGGTCGCGCAGAATCTGCACGCCAATGTCATGCGCCTTGAGCACGGCGCGATCATGCGGCGCGCCGGACACGGCGATCTTGAATTTGCGCCCGAGCCAGTCGAACTCCGGATGCAGGGTCGACCATTGCCTGATCCATTCGGCGCTCGGGCGCGGGTCTTCGATTTCGTCATGGGCGACGCCGGCGAAATGATCGGCTGTGACGTTGCGGATACAGTTTCCCGAAGTCTGGATGCAATGCATCTCGACATCGGCGAGCAAGCCCAGGATAGCAGGCACGTCTTTCAGTTTGGGCCAGTTGAACTGCAGATTCTGGCGGGTGGTGAAATGGCCGTAGCCGCGATCGTAGACATCGGCGATATGCGCCAACTGTCGCAATTGCCTAGCGCTCAAGGTTCCATAAGGAATGGCGATGCGCAGCATATAGGCGTGCAATTGCAGATAGAGGCCGTTCTTGAGGCGCAGTGGGCGGAATTCTTCGTCGCTCAGCGAACCGTCGAGCCGGCGCTCCACCTGGCTGGCGAATTGCGCCACCCTTTCGCGCACCAGGCGCTCGTCGAATTGGTCATAAGCGTACATTGGGGTCCATTTTCACGCCTTGCCTGGCGCTCCGTTCAAAACTTAAAATCCGCCTGTTTGCCGAGATCGAGGCGGTTGCTCGGCCCGAGCATGCGCAGGACTTCACGGTAATGACGCGGAACCGGATGGCCTTTTGCGTTCAGCGTGACTTCGACCAGATAGGGATCGACAATGCGCGCCAACCGGAACTCGTCGGCGGCGAAGCTTTCCAACGCCTGCGCATGCGAGTCGTCGCGAGCGATGCACGCCTCGCGCGGATCGCGGGTCCAGCCTTCGGTTGCGGCGAAAACCACATCGCCTTCAAGCAGATCATTGGCGACGAGCATTACCGGCATGTGCGGTCGCTTCACGGCGGCCATGGTCGAAATTCCTTGAAAAAGGCCGCGATTCCATCGGCGACCGGCGCGCTCGTGCGAAAACGCGGCAGCTTTTCCACAAGCGGACGCAGAATAAATGGTGCGGCGGCGCGTTGCAATGCGCCAAAATAGAATAAAACCCTTTTTTTGCCTCAAAAATAGATTAAAACCCCTTTAGTTGACCGATTTGCTGGCATTAAAGGAGAATTTTATTCCTGTTTCAAAAAAATGGCGACGCCAACTGCGCGCGGCTTTTTCACCATTCTGACAAGCGCGCCGCCATGGTAGTAGAAGCACGCAGAACTGAGCGATCTTAAGGATTGGCATGATTTCCAACGGGAAAACCCTCGTTACCGGCGCCACCGGCTTTGTCGGCGCGGCGGTCGCGCGCGCCTTGATCGCGCGGGGCGACAGGGTCGTGCTGCTGGCGCGCAAAGACTCGCCTCGAGGCAATATCGAAGGGCTGGATGCGGAAGTGGTTATCGGCGACCTGCGCGACGCCGCCTCGATGGAGGCCGCCCTGCGAGGGGCGGAAAAACTCTATCACGTCGCCGCCGACTACCGGTTGTGGGCGCCCGATCCCCAAGAAATCATCGCGGCCAATCGCATCGGCGTCGGCACGATCATGAACGCCGCCCTTGCACAAGGGGTCAGTCGCATCGTCTATACCTCCTCGGTGGCGACGTTGAAGCTCAACCTTGAAGGCCGCCCTGTGGACGAGACCTCGCCCGCTTCGCCGGATCAGGCCATTGGCGCCTACAAGAAAAGCAAGACCATCGCCGAGCGTCTGATCGAGAAAATGATCCTGGAGCGGGGCCTGCCGGCGGTGATCGTCAATCCATCGACCCCGATAGGTCCGCGCGACATCAAGCCGACGCCGACCGGGAGACTGATCGTCGAGGCGGCCAATGGCCGCATGCCCGGATTTGTCGATACCGGTCTCAATCTCGTCCATGTCGAGGATGTCGCCGCCGGCCATCTCGCGGCGATGGACAAGGGCCGCATCGGAGAGCGCTATATTCTCGGCGGACAGGACGCGCCGCTCGGCGAGATTCTCGGCGAAATCGCCGGATTGGTTGGACGGAAGCCGCCGCGCTTGAAAATTCCGCGCGCGCCGCTTTTCCCCTTTGCCTATGCCGCAGAAGTTCTGGCGCAATTCACCAAAAAGGAGCCCTTCGCCACGGTGGACGCCTTGCGCATGGCGAAATATCGCATGTATTTTTCTTCCCTGAAGGCCGAGCGCGAACTGGGCTTCACGGCGCGGCCCTACCGCGAGGCTCTGGCCGATGCGATCGAGTGGTTCCGCAACCGGGGCATGGTCGGTTGATCGTGCTGGCCTTTCTCGTTCTGGCGATATGGCTGGCGCTGTTTTTTGCGCGCGGCGGCTTCTGGCTGTGCCGCGAACGCGACGATCGATCCAACCCGCCGGCGCCGAATCGCTGGCCGCGCGTGGCGGCGGTGATCCCGGCCCGCGACGAGGCCGATGTCATCGCGGCGAGCATAGGCTCGCTGCTTTCGCAGGATTATCCCGGCGATTTCCGCATCGTGCTGGTGGACGATCAGAGCGGCGACGGGACGGCGCAGGCGGCGAAAACCTGCGCCGCCGCTTCGGCTGCTCCTGGTCGCCTGACCGTGCTGCAAGGCGCGCCGCTGCCTTCGGGCTGGGCCGGCAAGCTCTGGGCCGTATCGCAGGGGGTCCATTTCGCGGAAAAGAATTTCGCTCCGGACTATTTTCTGCTCACCGACGCCGACATCGCCCATGCGCCCGACAATCTGCGCGCGTTGATCGCGCGGGCGGAGCAGGGGTCTTATGCGCTCGTCTCGCTCATGGCGTTGTTGCGCTGCGAGAGTTTTGCCGAAAAGCTTTTGATCCCGGCCTTCGTCTATTTCTTCCAGATGCTCTATCCGTTCCGCTTTGTCTGCGACGTGCGGAAAAAAATCGCTGCGGCGGCGGGCGGCTGCATGCTGGCCCGAGCCGATCTGCTGGCCAGGGCGGGTGGCGTCGAGTCGATCTCCGGCGCGCTGATCGACGATTGCGCGCTCGGCGCCCGGATGAAACGGGTCGGGCCTATCTGGCTCGGCCTGACCCGTCGCGTCGTCAGCCTGCGGCCCTATCCGCATTTCGACGACATCAGAAAAATGGTCGCCCGCTCGGCTTACGCGCAATTGCATTATTCGCCCTGGGCTCTGGCCGGCGCGCTCACTGGAATGGTTTTGACCTATTTCGCGCCGCCGCTGCTGGCTTTGTTCGCCGACGGCGCCCCGCAGGCCTGCGGCATTGCCGCTTTCGCGCTGATGAGCGTGACTTTTTGGCCGATTCAGCGCTTTTACGGCCTCTGGGGAATGCGGGCCCTGACCTTGCCGCTTATCGCCGCGCTTTATATGGTCTATACGCTCGATTCAGCCCTACAATTTCGTCGCGGGCGCGGCGGCATGTGGAAAGGGCGCGCTCAGGCGCACAGGACGGAGGGTGCATGAGCACCGCCATTTCGCAAGAACCTTCGGCCCCGCCGACGGCGGAAAGCTTTCGGAGCGGCAAGAGCGGCGGCGACGAGAATTTCCCCGTCGCCTCGCTGCTGATCGCCGCGCCTCTGCGTCCGGTTATACTCGCCTTTTATGATTTCGTGCGCGCCGGCGACGATGTCGCCGACCATCCGGCCCTCTCGCCGGATCGCAAACACGCGCTTCTCGACCAGCTCGACCGCAGCCTGATCGGCGAGAGCGACGTCGAACCGCTGGGCGTCCGCTTGCGGGCGCAACTCGCGGCGCGGGGGCTCGTCAACCGGCACGCGCGCGACGTGCTCGACGCTTTCCGCCAGGACGTGGACAAAAGCCGCTATGCCAATTGGGACGAATTGATTTCCTATTGCGCCCTTTCCGCCATGCCGGTCGGACGTTTCCTGCTCGACGTCCATGGCGAGAGCCGCGATCGGTGGCCGGCCTCGGACGTCATTTGCGCCGCATTGCAGATCAACAATCATTTGCAGGATTGCGGCAAGGATTTCGTTGACCTGAACCGGGTCTATATTCCGCTCGACGCCCTGACGGCGGAGGGCGCCGACGTCGCCCAGCTCGGCGCGCCCCGCGCCTCGCCTTATTTGCGCGCCTGCCTGAAAAAACTCGCGCACCGGAATCGCGCCCTGCTGGAGAGCGGCGCAGCCCTTTCCGGCGAGATCGCGGACTTTCGCCTCGGTCTGGAAATCGCCGTGGTCGTGAGCCATGCGCGAAAAATCGCCGATCTTCTGGTCGCGCGCGATCCGCTCAGCGAAAATGTCCGCTTAGACAAGACGCAGATGCTTTTTGGCGCTGTGACGGCGGCGGGCGCCGGCGCGGCTGCCCGCCTTTTCCGGCGGGGAAGAGGATGACGGCCCTGCCCACCGAGACGGCGGAGGCCGCCCGGCAGCGGGCGCGCAAAAGCTCCTTCTATCGCGCCATGGCGATTTTGCCGCGCGAAAAACGCGACGCCATGTTCGAGATTTATTCCTTCTGCCGTGCGGTGGACGATATTGCCGACGGGGGCGGCTCCCGGGCGGAAAAACGCGCCGGTCTCGACCGATGGCGGCGCGACATAGAGGCGCTTTACGCCGGTCGATCGCCGGGATTGGCCTTCGGTCTGGTCGCGCCGCTGCGCCGCTTCGGATTCTTGCGCGAGGATTTTCTCAGCGTTATCGACGGGATGCAGATGGATGTCGACGCCGACATCGTCGCGCCCGACGCGAGCCTGCTCGATCTCTATTGCGACCGCGTCGCCAGCGCGGTCGGACGGCTGTCCGTGCGCATTTTCGGCCTGCCTGAGACGGAGGGAATCGCCTTGGCGCACCACCTCGGCCGCGCCCTCCAGCTGACCAATATCCTGCGCGACATCGACGAGGACGCCGGAGTCGGCCGGCTCTATCTGCCGCGCGAAAATTTCCTTGCCGCCGGCATCGTCGATTTGACGCCTTCGTCCATCGTCGCTCTGCCCGATCTCGAAGCCGTCTGCGCGCCGCTGATGGCTCAGGCGAAAAAGCATTTCGATCAGGCCGACGCGCTGATGGCGCCAAGGCCCCGCGACGAAATTCGCGCGCCAAAAATCATGTTCCTCGCCTATAGCGCAATCTGGCGCCGGCTCTCCGCCCGAGGCTTCGCCCGGCCGCGCGAAAAAATCAAAATGCCGAAAATGGCGCTGCTCGGCGCCGTTCTCGCCTATGGGATTTTCTGATGGCGCGCGTGCATATCGTCGGCGCCGGCCTCGCGGGCCTGTCGGCCGCGGTCGAACTGGCCGACGGCCGGGAGGTCCTGATTCACGAGGCGGCGCCGCAGGCGGGCGGGCGCTGCCGTTCCTATTTCGATTCCAGCCTGAACATGACCATCGACAATGGCAATCACCTGCTGCTGTCCGGCAATGACAGCGCGCTGGCCTATGCCAGAAAGATCGGCGGCGACCGCAAGCTCGCCGGCCCCGACGAGGCGGTCTTCGACTTTTGCGACATCGAGCGGCGCGAGTGCTGGCGGCTGCGTCCAAATGCAGGGCGGCTGCCGTGGTGGATTCTCGCACCCGAACGGCGCGTGCCCCATACCGCCGGCCTCGATTACGCGGCGCTGGCGAAATTGCTGTTTGCGCGCCGCGACCAGACTTTGCGGCCATTTATCGGCTCGGGCGATCTGGCGCGCAAACTCTGGGACCCGATCTTCGTCTCGGCGCTCAACACCGATCCATCGGAAGCCTCGGCCTTCCTCGCCGCCGCAATCGTGCGCGAGACTTTTGCAAGGGGCGGGGAGGCCTGCCGGCCGCTGGTGGCGGTCGAGGGATTGAGCGCCGCTTTCGTCGATCCGGCGCTCGATTTTTTGCGCAAGCAAGGGGGGCAGGTCCGTTTCGGCGCCAAATTGCGGGCGATTCAGTTCGCCGGGGATCGGGTGAGCGCGCTGGATTTCGGCGAAGAAATTGTTCAACTCGGCGGGCAGGATAAAGTTGTCCTCGCCGTCCCGCCGCTGGTTGCGGTCGCGCTTGTTCCCGGCCTCAAGGCGCCGCTGGAGTTTCGCGCCATCGTCAACGCCCATTTCGCCTTTCCGGCGCCGAAAAACCTGCCGCTGCTGACCGGGGTGATCGGCGCGGCTTCCGAATGGCTGTTCGGCTTTTCCGACCGCCTGTCGGTGACGATCAGCGCCGCGGAGCGTTTTCTGGCGACGCCGCGCGAAGATCTGGCGCGCGCGATCTGGGACGAGGTTCAGGCGGTCGCGGGCTTCGAGGCGCCTCTGCCGGCCTGGCAGATCATCAAGGAAAAGCGCGCCACCTTCGCCGCCACGCCGGAACAGGACGCCTTGCGGCCCTTCGCCGAAACCCAATGGCGCAATCTGGCGATGGCCGGAGACTGGACCCAGACGGGACTGCCGGCGACCATCGAAGGCGCAATCCGCTCGGGGGCGACAGCGGCGGGCTTATGCTCGGGCTGATCCATTTGGGCGGCCAACGCAGCCTGGACGAGGGTTCTTTGGCCAAAACGGCTGAGGGTGAAAATGAAATCGAGGGGGTGAAAACCCTTTTCGATCCGCGAATCTTGTTCTTGTTTTGTTTCACGTGAAACTTCCGCGCCGATTCGTTGTGCCCGGATGGACCCGCGCAACGGCGCCGTTTTGGTTTAAGCTATTGTTCCAAAACTGAAAATTGCAGGTGCGCCAAAAGGGTCCGGCGGCGCGCTCGATTAATTCGCCGACGCCTCACCACCGTCCGCAAAGGGCGATTGCCGCGCAACCTTGCGTTGCATGGGGTGAAAATCGACGCTTTTTGAACGAAAATCACGCGAAAATTCACTGAATCGCACATATTTTGCACGGTTTAGGCGTTCGATTCACAACCTTAGATGGTAATTTCCACAGCGAAAAAGACCCAACCTTGCCAGAAACCGGCAAGGCGGAGGTCGAAGCGGGCCAAAGCGAATTCTGTAAAGGGGCTCAGGCCGCCGATCGCCCGAATTTGGTGGCGCAAGCCGGAATGCGCCGACGGCCATTATCCCCGAATTTCGAAGCTGACGACCTGATAGAGACCACCGAACAGGCGCCGCCGGGTAAAACCATCGATTTTCGCGCCCTTGGGAAGAAATTCCCTTATGTCATTGCGCCAAAGGTCGAGCGCGAAGGGCTCCAGCGCCGCAAGCACCGGCGCGAAGAGATAGCGCAACGGATTCCACCGCGAGGGTTGCGCATATTCGACAATGACGACCCGGCCTCCCGGCCGCACCACCCTCAGCGTCTCGGACAATGTGCGGCGTCTCCACTGATCGGGCATTTCATGCAGAAGAAAAAACAGCACCGCGCGATCGAAACTTTCGCTCTCGAAGTCCAGCGCCGCCGAGTCCATCCTCGTCATGCGCACCGGCGCGTCCGGGCTCAACTTGCGTTTGAGATTTTCGAGCTGGAGCGGCAACACGTCGATCACGTCGATTTCGCCGCCGCCCGCCGCCGCCCGCTCCGCCAGCGCGGGCGTGAAATCGCCGTAAGCGCTCGCAACCTGCAAAGTACGGCCCGGCAGGGCGGCGCCGAGCTCATTCAGTCCGGCGTCCCGCAAGCGCCGATAATTTCCCCACAGGATGCCGTCGGCCAACCATTGCCGCTCGAACACCCAGATCGCCCGCGGGTGGACATAGGCCCACCAATAATGATCGGTCAGATAACGCGGGATCTCGTGGACTCCCTCGGCGTTTTTTGCGTGCCGAGCGACCGGCGATTCAGACGACGCGGGCGTCGTCCAGGTGGGTTGATCGGTCGCACTATCGATTGGTGTCGAGCTATTGGCTGGTTGGAACACTTTATACATCCCCGGTGCGCTTGGCATCACCATGAAGCCAGCCCACTCTAACCGACGCGTCTTCCGCCGTCTTGTGGCAAATCAAATTTTTGCCAAAAACGCGACGGCCTGTTGTTTCGGCCGCCGCGCCTGTTTGTTGGTCAGTGCGCGGCGCCGCCGCCGAGTTCAGGCCAATCCTTGGCGAGACTGACGCCGAGCAGCGGCTTTGACGCTCCCTGGTGACAGGTCGCGCAATTGATTTTGGGACCGTCGCCCGTCGGACCCAGGCGATTCGGGGGCCATTGGGCCAGAAGCGGGTTCATGTAGTTGATGTTGAGATCGCGCACCATCTGGATGCCATGCCAGGCGGTGACGCGCTGGGGCGAAGCCTGCTCCCAGCTCGAGAAGGCCCGGCTATTGTGGCAGAACGTGCAATTGACGCCAAGACTGGTCGATAACGACATCATCAACCCATAGGACCTGGTCGCGTCTTGAATCGAAGAGCCGAAATTCACCGGCAGCGCCTGCGTGCTCTGGACGCGGATCGGTTCTTTCGCATCGAGATAGCCGCTGAACGGGTCTTCGCCAAGGCCAGTAGAGCCATTGAAAGCGTTAGGGTGGCCAAACCCGTCATTGGTCGCGGCGAATCCTCCAGACTTCGGCGGAGCGCCTTTGAACCATATATTGGCCGGAACAGGATTGCCACGATGGCAGGTATAGCAGGTCACGCCGCTTTTAATCACATGTGACCAATCCTTGTTGATGTGGCGCGTCATCTTCAGCATGGATCGGGAGACAATCTTGGTATAGGGCTTGTCTTCCGCCAAATTTTCCGGGTTGTGGCAATAGTTGCATCCCTGTTCGCCGCCGACCCAGGCGGCCAGGCCCAGCATGACGCGATTGAACTGCGCTTCTGTAAGGTCGGTCAGGACTTGCACATTCTTGTATACGTCGGTGGCTTTTTTGCCGCCGGCTTCCGCCGGATCGATCGGATCCGGCAGAGTGTTGGCGAGTTGCAGAACGTGTCGGCTCTCTTTGGTCGACAGCTGGCCGATCGACAGGCCGCGGAATCCGCCCTGAACGGTTTGGATAGGCGGACTGGTCCATCCTGCGGTCAGCAACATGGCCGCGGTGAGCAGCACGGCGGCCACCCCGGCGAAGATCAGAACGATGTTTTTCATTGCGGGGCTCCCGACACTGCAGGATCGACGATGGGTGGGAAGACGTGCGGATAGGACGGCGCAATACCGTGCTGGACTCCCCAGAGATACCAATTATCCACGACGGTTCCGGTGAGAAGTATGCCGATGCCGCCGGTCAACGGGGTCAGGACCGCGAACCACCACGCCCAACGGTGAATGGACTCCATCGTCGCGTTGAACCCCATGGTCCAGCGCCAGAACAGAGCCGCGCGTTCCGAGGCCGTCCCGCGATACAGGATCTGCTCGACTTCACGCTCGCCGCCATAGCGCCCGACCGAGAGGATCGTCGCGCCATGCATCGCAAAAAGCAGCGCGGATCCATAGAGGAAAGCGATGGAGAGCATGTGGAAGGGGTTATAGAACAGATTGCCGTAACGCAGCGAAAAGGCCGCGGTCCAGTCCAGATGCGGGAAGATGCCGAAAGGCACCGCCTCGCTCCAATGGCCCATCAACAGGGGGCGGATGAAACCAAGCACCAGATAGAGCCAGATCGCCGAAGCGAAAGCCCAGGCGGCATGGGTGCCAAGGCCAAGAGTGGTCGCGCGGCGATACATGCGCACCCACCAGAGCAGAACCGACACGGTCAAAAAGAATCCCGCGATCAGCCACCAGCCGCCCTCCGCGAGCGGCGGCAATATCTTGAGGCCATATTCGGCTTTGGGCGGTTCAAGCGCCAGCCAGGGCAATTGCCTGACGAACTGGATCGGATTCCAGTGAACCGAGGCGAGCATGTTGAGGCCGATGATCTCGAACGCGAAGAACCCGCTGATGAGCGAAAAGACTCCGAGCGTGCCGAGATAGACCGGTCCGATCTTCGCATTGCCGATGAAACCGAGCAAATACGAAAATGTGGTGCCGCCGATGCGCTCTCGCTGGTGGCTTGAGTCGCCTACGCCCTCCTCGGGAGAGGTCGGACGGATTTGGACTTGAGTGAAGACGTTCTCGTAAACGGACACGCGCGCCTCCTAGATGCTGAAGCGTTTAATTGCGAAGTGGATGCCGGTTCGCGTTAAAGAAACGCGGCAAAGCAAAACTCTGGAGCGTGTTCGGTGAAGCTTTAGTTCACCGAACGCTCTTAGCGCCAGATCGGCAGGTTGAGCCACCAGTTCCACCATTCCGGCCATCCGCGGGTCCAGAACGGACCGCTGATCACGATGCACACAGCGCTCCAGAACACGGCGGACAGAGCCAGGAACAGGCCGAGCCGATGAATGCCGAGCGTGCCGATCGAATAGCCGATCGAATCCAGGAAGAACCAATCCTCGTATTCGGTCGGACGGACGGTTTCTCCGGGTTTCGGGTTGGCGGCCGACAGGATCACGCCGCCGTGCAGGGAGAGCGCGAAGGCGGTCCCGAAGAAGAAGGAGATCGCGAGCATATGCGCCGGGTTATAGTGGAAGTGGAGATACTGGTAACCCGTGTTCGAAACCCAATCGAGGTGACTGAGGATGCCATAGGGAAATCCGTGTCCCCATGCGCCCAGAAGAATCGGGCGGATGATGACCAGGGTCACATAGGCCAGAATCGCGAAGGCGAAGGCGAATGGAACGTGGTAGCCTATGCCCAGTTTCTTGCAGATCTCGACCTCGCGCAACGCCCAGGATACGAAGGCGCCGGTCGCGGCGACGGTCACGATCTGCCAGATCCCGCCTTCCTTCAAGGGCGCGAGAGCCAGACCATATTTGAGGTCCGGCGGCGCGATGTTGATTTGCCAGATGTTCCAGGTGGGGCCAAGCGCCGCCCCGTAGACGATCATCGCCGTGCCAAGCACGGAGAAGATGAGGGTGGTGACACCGAAGAAGCCGACGTAAAAAGGTCCGACCCAGAAGTCGAACAAATCTCCGCCCAGGAGCGTACCGCCCCGCACGCGGTACTTTTTTTCAAAGTTGAGCATCGCCATGGTCGGCGCCCCTCAAACGACATGTGGTTGAAGATTTCTGATACAGGCGGGCGCCGAAGCGTCCGCCCGAGATGCGGGTGAATCCCGCCAGTCGGAAAATTCAGACGACCAAAACCGTCTGCGCGATCTGACCCACTTTGACCGCATGGCCTTCGAGCCAGTTGAACCGATCCGTGCTGAGCAGGATGAAGTGGATGATCAGCGCCAGAACGAACAGGAAGGCTGAGAGCGCAACCAGTGCACGACGGGGATCGAAAAGCAGCCATACTTTATACATTTGCCTCTCCCCTTACCCGATCAATGAGATTGCGTGATTGACCGCCGTCGCGGCGCCATCGAGCAACGCGTAACCCTTGGCTCCAGGGATCCAGGGGCGCCACAACCAAACCAGGATGTGCGCGAAGACTGCAATGATGGTGAACGCGATGAAGCTGGAGGCGAACAAGGTGTGGAATTCCTTGGCCTCAGCATCCGTCAATCCGGACAAAGATGATCTGTCATCGGCCATTTTTTTGACCTCCTTCAGGTTACCGCGCACGCCTTACGCGGCAGGATTCGTCTCGACTTTTCAGGGTCTCGACCGGCGTTCCTGACGGTTTTCCCGCCCGGAAGATTGCAACGACGATTTCGCCATAAGCGCATACGAAGTCGCGATAGAGGCTTGTGAGCGCGCTTCCGCGAGCCACGAGTTGGTTGTCGGCCGGCTCTCTTCCGTCTCCGCGAGGAAACGGGTGGACAGAGCTTTCAGCCCGCCGAAAATTACCATCAGGACCAGGAGCAGTCCGTAGAACACGCGCCAGGGAATATCTTCTTGGCTTATCGCTGAGACCGGGTGGACAGCCAGTTTCATTGATCGTCTCCCTTTGAGACGAGCGAGCGCTCTACGCGCTAGCTCGTGAGTTCCCCAGCGCGTTCGAGACGCGAGAGATTGACTTGAACTTCCCCGGCTCGGCGGGCTTCCCGCTCCGCCGCGTCGCGCAGGCGCTTCGCGGCGGAGATACGCGCCACCAGCGGCGCCGCTTCGACAAGTTCGTCGAGCCTTGCTCTGGCTTCCGCGCTCCATTCGAGTTCTCGATGCAGCCTGGAGGGCGTCGCCTCGACGCGATCGATTTCGCTGCCGAGCGGCAGGATGTGAAACAGCGCGTCAAACAGCGCGTTGCAGACTTCCTGCACGAGATAGGTCGCGCCGGCATAGCCCATGAAAGGGGTTCCGGTATGCCGCCGGATGACCGTTCCCGGAAACGAGGCCGGGATGTAGGTGGCGCGGGAGCCCGCCTCGGCGAGGTACATGCGCTCGTTATAACTGCCGAACACGACGAGCGGCGGCCTCGACCGCAGGGTTTCGCGCAAGGCGGCGTTATCGGTTTTCTCGCCCGGCTTGCGCGCCACGGCGAGCACGCAGGGCATGCCGCACTCGTCTTCGAGAAAGCGCCGGATGCCGCGCACATAGGTTTCGGTGGCGACAATCCCGAACGAGGCGGTGCCGAAGAAATCCTGGGTGACGGAACGCCAGAGATCCCAGATCGGCTTGATCGTCGTATGGCGCTCGCGCTCGATGAAGGGTTCGGGATCGAGCCCTGTCAACGCGCCCAGCGCGCGCAGGAACTTGGTCGTGCCATGCAGGCCGATCGGGGCTTGCAGATAAGGCTTGTCGAGCGCTTCGCAGAGCGCCCTGCCGAATTCGCGATAGAGGCAAATATTGACGTCGGCCTCGGCCAGCCGGGGAATTTCGGCGAGATGCGCGCCGAGCGGGAAGACCAGATTGATCTCGGCGCCGATCCCTTCGCAAAGCCGCACGATCTCGGCGAGATCGGAAGGCATGTTGAAAACGCCGTAGCACGGGCCGATGATATTGACCTTTGGTTTGGCGCCCGACTCGCGCTTGGCCGGCCTGGCTTTTTTGGGGCCATATTCGTTCCACAGCCACAACATGGCGCGATTGGCGCACTGCCATTGATCCTCGTCGATGGTGCGCGGCAGGAAACGTTGCAGGCCGGACCCCTCGGGCGTCACGCCGCCGCCGATCATTTCGGCGATCGAACCGGTGACGACGACACTGGGCAGATCGGGATCGAGCGTCTTGTGGGCCCGGGTCATCGCCGCCTCGGTGCCGTGGCGGCCGAGTTCCGCTTCGGAGAGGCCCGTCACGACGATCGGCAACTCCTCGGGCGGAAGCGCGTCGGTATAATGGAGCACCGAGGTGACCGGCAGATTTTGGCAGCCGACCGGACCGTCGATGACGACTTGCAGACCCTTCACGGCGGTAAAGACATAGACGGCGCCCCAATAGCCGCCGGCCCGGTCATGATCGAGAACTAGCATGCGCCGTCCTCCCGAATCGTGGGCACGGTCGCCTTGCGGCGCTTGGTCCGAAATTCCGGCCGATCCTTCGGAGCCTCGCGCCAGACGCCCGCGGCGAAGCCTTCGCCGACGCCCGAGAAGAACTGCCGCATTTCCGCGAAACGCGCGCGATTGCCGATCGCCGCATTGATCGTGGCGGCGATCGATCCCGCGCCGGCGGCGCCCATCAGCGGACGCGCCGAGATCAGATTGGTGAAATAGAGCGAGGGGATCGCCCGGCTCTTGGCGGCCTGCACGACCGGCGTCGTGCCGATCGCCAGATCCGGAGCATATTCTTCCATGGCCGCGAGGTCATGTTCGAGCGAGGCGCGATAACGCACCTCGACGCCCTTCGACTCGAGCCATTCGCGGTCGGCCTCCGAATAGGGTGTGCGCGGACAGGCGGTGCCAACGTAACGCAGGTCGGCGCCGCTTTCGACCAGCAGGCGCCCGGCGATCAGTTCGGAGCCCTCGTAACCGGAGAGCGTGACGCGTCCCCGGATCGGCGCTGACGACAGCGCGGCGCGAATCGCGGGAAGCAGCGCTGCTTTGGCGGCGTCCAGCCTGGAGGCATCGACATTGCAAACTTTTGCGACCTCGTCGAGCCAGGCGGCGGTTCCTTCGACGCCGACCGGGGCGGAGCCGATCACCGGCCGGCCCGCAAGCTGAAACTCCCGGATCGAGGCGGTATAGAATGGGTGGATCGCCGCGACGGCGCAGCAATCGAGCGCGCCATAGAGCTCTCGCCATTCGCGCGTCGGAACGGCAGGCCCGGCCGCCAGCCCAAGGGGCTTCAGCATGCCCGCGATCTGCATGGGATCTGCGGGAAAAAGTTCGCCCAGCAGGGTTATGGTCGGCTCTTGCGCGCGCGGCGCGCGCGGCGACTGCACAGGTCCCTGCTCGGCTTCGCAACGCGCGTAATTAAGCATGGCGCCGGCAAGAACGTCCTTCGCCTCGGCATGGGTCGGCACGCCAAAGCCGGGGACGTCGATGCCGATGACCCGCACGCCATTGATGTCTTTTGGCAGCAGGCGCAGCGGCACCCCGGAGGCGGTCGGAACGCAAAGGTTGATAATGACCACCGCGTCGTATTTCTCGGGATCGGCGAGCTGGAACACCGCGTCGCGAATGTCCTCGAACAATTTGCCGGTGACCAGCGTTTCCGAACTGAAAGGCACATAGCCGACGCTGCGCCGGGCGCCGTAGAAATGCGATGTGAAAGTCAGGCCGTAAACGCAGCAGGCCGAGCCGGAGAGTACGGTGGCGGTGCGGCGCATCCGCAGACCGACGCGGAGCGAGCCGAAGGCCGGGCACATGCTCTGCGGCTGATCGTGCGGACCGGCGGGGTAATCCTTGGCGTAACGAGCGAGCGTCTCGCCCGCGCCCGCCTGACGCGCAGCAGCCAACATCGTCTCCCGCCCGGCGTGGCAGCCCAGACCGTCCTTGCCTACCGCCTCGGCGTTCACGCCGATTGCCGCTTCCGGCGAATCGGCGAGTGCGCGCGTCGCGTCGATCGGGGAGGGAGTTTTGGGGAAATCGTCGAACGCCACTGTCGCCTCACATGCTGTCGTAGACGACTTCGAGCGAGGGCTTGGCGACATGGGAAGGCCCACAGAGGTCTTCCATTGTCGCCGGCTCAAGCTTGTAGCCGCGACCGACCGCCTCGCCCTTGAACAGGGAAAGCAGTGCGTCCTGGCTTAGTGGATTCGGGCGGTGCGGGGCCGACTCGGCGATGCCGACCGCCAGCTGCTCGAACAGCGGCGCCCAGCGACCGCCGGGCCTGCCGACGATCTCGTAATTGGCGCTCTTGCGCCGAATATCCTCGTCGGCGGGAATCGCCGCCAGCACGGGAATCCCGACCGCCGCCGCGAAAGCCTCGGCTTCGCCGGTGCCGTCGTCCTTGTTGATGACGAGGCCGCCGACGCCGACATTGCCGCCGAGCTTGCGAAAATACTCGACCGCCGAACAGACGTTATTGGCGACGTAGAGCGATTGCAGGTCGTTCGAACCGACGACGATGACCTTCTGGCACATGTCCCGGGCAATCGGCAGACCGAACCCGCCGCAAACGACGTCGCCGAGGAAATCGAGCAGCACGAAATCGAATCCCCATTCGTGGAATCCGAGTTTTTCGAGCAGTTCGAAGCCATGGATGATGCCGCGCCCGCCGCAGCCGCGACCGACCTCGGGCCCTCCGAGCTCCATCGCATAGACGCCGTCGCGCTTGAAACAGACATCGCCGATGTCGACGGTCTCGCCCGCGAGCTTCTTGCGCGACGAGGTCTCGATGATCGTGGGGCAGGCGCGTCCGCCAAACAGCAACGAGGTGGTGTCGCTCTTGGGATCGCAGCCGATCAACAGCACTTTGCGGCCTTGCTGGGCCATCATGTAAGAGAGATTGGCAAGCGTGAAACTTTTGCCGATGCCGCCTTTGCCATAGATTGCAATGATCTGCGTGGTTTTCTTGGCCGGCGCCGGCGCGCCGCCTTCATCCTCGGCGCCCGGCCCGCTCGCGATTTCCGATTCGCTCAGCAAGACTGTCATATTGTGCTCCAATCGAGGACCATTTTTACGCAGGACGGGTCGCCAAAGGCGATGGAATAGGCTTCGGGCGCCTCGCGCGCGTCGCGCCGATGGGTGATGAGTTCGTCAAGCGAAAGCCGACCGCGATCGACTTCGGCGATGACCTCGGCGACGTCTCCGGGGGCCCATTGCGCGGCGATGCGAATTTCCGCCTCGCGCATGAACGCCGGCGCGAAAGCAAAGCCGATGGTTTCATAAAAGCCGGCGAGCGTGACCCGGCCGAGCCGCGCCAGCCGTTGAATGAGCGCGTCGAGCACTTTGGCGTCGCCGCTTGCGTCGATGATGTGCCGATAGTCGCGCCGCGGATCGGCCTCCGGCGCGAGCGCCTCGTAGCCTTCCGCGCCCGTCGCGCGAACCGGATTGGTTTCCCAGACAGTCGGTTCGCCGCCGCGCGCGACGACGAGGCGCGCGATCAGACGACCCAAGGCGCCGTGGCCCACGATCAGGGTCGGGCCGCTCGGGTCGGCGACCTTTACGGCGTGCAACGCCGTCGCCGCCAGCGCCAGCAAAACACCGTTTTCGCCGAGCGCGGGATCGACACGGGCGGCGCGCGCGCCGGGAACGACGAGGTGCGACGCCGAGCCGCCATGCACCACGCTCACCGAGCCAAAGCACTTCGCGCCGGGAACGAAGACATTCTCGCCAACCGACAGGCCCGATTCGGGGCCGGCGCCGACGACAAGTCCGACGCTCTCGTAGCCGGGCACCAAGGGATAGCCCATGCCGGGGAAAAACGGCATGCGCCCGGAATAGAGCAGCTTCTCCGTGCCGGCGCTGACGCCGGACCAACGGGTCTCGACGACCACATCGGCGGGGCCGGGCTCATCAAGGAGGAGGGACGCCAACTTCAGGCGCCTCGGCTCTTCCATGACAACAGCGACGGATTGCATGACGTGGACCTTCTGCTCGCGTCTTGATTTTCACCACTGTAACTTTAATCCGACGAATTAAATCGTCAAGTTAAATTTACACCCGCCGCGCGGTCAGGACGCTGACGAGAAGCGGGCGTCGGGTTTTCAATTCGCGGACCGAATCGAACCCCGCCGCGTCGAGCAGCGTCGCGATCTCGGACGAGGACCGGGCTCGGCCGCGTCCCATGGCGAGGAGATAGAAACCGAAATAGGCGTCGCCGACGCGCTCGGCGCCGCGCGCGCCCGCCATCGGCTCCGCAATCATCAGGGTCGCGCCGGGCGCCAGCGCGTCGTGCGCGCGGCCGAGCAGGACAGCGACCGAATCGTCGTCGTGATCGTGCAGGATGCGAACGAGCGACAGGATATCCGCGCCCTTGGGAAGGGGGTCGGCAAGAAAGTCGCCTTCGAAAATCTCGACCCGCGACAATAGGCCGCGCTTCTCCAGCGCCGCGCGCGCCCGCGCGGCAACGGGTGGAAGATCGAAAATCATGGCCTCCAGGTCGGGCGCCCTGGCCATAAGCGCCGCGACAAAGGCGCCTTCGCCCGCGCCAACATCGAGCCAGCGGCGCCGGCCGCGCGGCGGAAAGGCTTCGAGCACGTCCTCGGCGATGAGCGCCTGCGAACGCGACATCAGTTCGCTGTAGCGCGCATAGGCGCGAGCGGTTTCGGGATCGGGTTCGGCAAGCGGCGGATCGCCGGGCTTGCGCTCGGCATAGGGCCAAAAACCGGACAGGCGGGTCGACGCCTCGCCGCGCAGCAGCGCCACGGGATCGGCGAGGTCCGCGTAAAGCAGAGCGTGGTGCTCCACGAAGGCTTCAATCGCGGGATTGCCGAGCATGGCCGCGCCGAGGTCGGCAAGACCGTAGCGGTCGTCGGAAAGCCGCTCGACGAGGTTCAGGGCCGCCGCCGCCCGAAGCAGCCGCCGCGTCGCCTCGACGGTCAGACCGAGTTCTTCGGCCAGGGCCGCACAGGGGCGCGGCCCTTCGGCCAGACGCGAAAACAGGTTCAGGCGAACGCAGGCCGCGAGGATTTGCGAATAGACGAATCCGGAGCAGAGATCGAACAAGGCGCCCGATTGCCGCTCCGCGACGCTGCGCGTCAAAGGGAATCCCGCCGCCCATCTCTGAAAGGCGGGTTGGGCGATCATCCGCCTGCGCCATTGGCGAAAGGCGTCCACCACCGACCCTGCGCCGGCGCGCGCGGAGGCGGCGAATTGGGTCATTTCACGCAGCGAACTGGGCGAGTTGCGACGGGAACAATTGCCGGGTCTGAGCGCGAATCACCGCGCGCAATTCCTCGGCGCCGGGGCAAGCGGGTATCGAGTCCGCGGCCAGATCGGCGAGTGCGGTCAGTCGCGTCTTGGCGCCGCCGATCCCCAATTGCGTCGCCGCATTGGGCCGCGCGCGGCGCTCGTCCTGTCCGACGGGCTTGCCGAGCTCCTCCGCGCTGCACAGAAGATCGCGCAGGTCGTCGGCCACCTGATAGGCTTCGCCAATCGCCTCGCCCAGCGCGCGCCACGGTTCGGGATCCCAGCCCGCCGCCGCCGCGCCCGCGAGGGTCGCTCCGGCGAACAGGGCGCCGGTCTTGGCGCGCTGATAATCGACCAGCGGAATCGCGGTCTCCGATTCCCACGCCTGACCGGCGACAATGCCGCCCGGGGCGCCGACCGCCCGCGAAACGATGGAAACCAGCTGCCCGAGCTGGCGCGGATCGGTCGCGAAGCCGCGTCCCAGCGTCTCGTAAGCGAGAATGATGAGCGCGTCGCCGGCCAGGACGGCGATCGGCTCGCCGAACTGCACATGCACCGACGGCTTCCCGCGCCGCGTGCCGGCGTCGTCGAAGGCCGGCAGATCGTCATGAATGAGCGAGGCGCTGTGCAGCAGTTCAATCGCCGCCGCGGCGGCGTCCGCGCCCTCCGGATTGGCGTCGCCGCAGGCGCGCGCAACCGAGAGCACGATTTGCGGCCTGATCCGGTGTCCGCCGGGAAACAGGGCGTAACGCAGCGCCGCAGCGAGCAGCGGAGGCGACCGAGGTCCCGCCGCTTCCGCCAAAGCCATCTCCAGAGCCATTTCGACGCGCTTCGCCTGCTGCATCCCCGCCTCCGTTGTCTTTTTTATTAGACATCCAATGTGTAATATAATATTGACATTTTTGTCCTCGCGTCAATCGTTTTCGCGCGAAGTTCGAGTTGGTCTGATGGCGAAAAGGCCAACCATGGCGGGAAGGCCAACCATGGCGACAGGGCCAGCCGGTGCGAAAAGGCCAAAGGTCATCATCGTCGGCGCCGGCGTCGGCGGCCTGGCGGCGGCGCTGATTTCGGCCGCGCAGGGTCTCGACACGCTGGTGATCGAGGCCGCCGGCGCTCCCGGCGGCAAACTCCGCTCGGTAGACGTCGCCGGCCAGAGCCTCGATGTCGGTCCGACCGTGTTCACCCTGGCCGATGTGTTCGAATCCCTGTTCGAGGAATGCGGCGGCGCGCTGCGCGATCACCTGACCCTGACGCGCGCCGAACGGCTGGCGCGTCACTTCTGGACCGACGGCTCGCGGCTCGACCTGTTCGCCGACATCGAGGCCAATGTCGCGGCGATCCGGGATTTTTCGGATGCGCGCGAGGCGGAAGGCTATCGCGCTTTCGCCGCGCGCGCGGCGCGCATTCACGCGACCCTCGATCGCTCCTACATGCGCGCCTCGCGCCCCAATCCGATTTCGCTTGCGGCGCGGATCGGATGGCGGCGCTGGCGCGACATCCTGGCGATCTCTCCCTTCCAGACGCTTTGGCCGGCGCTCGGCGCGCATTTTCGCGACCCCCGGCTGCGGCAATTATTCGGACGTTACGCCACCTATTGCGGCTCGTCGCCGTTCCTTGCGCCGGCGACGCTGATGCTCGTAGCCGATGTCGAACGCGAGGGCGTCTGGTACGTCGAAGGCGGCATGATCAAGCTCGCCGAGGCGCTCGCCGGATTCGCCGAAGCGCGCGGCGCGCGTTTTCAATACGGCGAGCGGGTCGAGAGTCTCGTCGTCGAGGGCGGGCGGGCGCGCGCCGTCGTCACGGATTCCGGGAAGCGTTTCGAAGCCGACGCGATCCTGTATAATGGCGACGTCTCGGGCTTGGGTCTGCTGGGGCCGCAGGCGCAAGCGGCGGCCAAGCCGACGCCGCCAGGCGCGCGCTCGCTGTCGGCTGTGACCTTCGCGGGGGTCGGCAGCATCGAGGGCGCGCCGCTCATTCGGCATAATGTGTTTTTCGGCGACGACTATCCCGAGGAATTCGACGCGATCTTCAAACGCGGACGGGCGCCGGCGCGGCCGACCGTCTATGTCTGCGCCGGCGATCGCGGCGACGCCGACACCAAGCCGGGCGAAACCGAGCGGCTGTTCTGTTTGATCAACGCGCCCCCCGAGGGCCCCCACGCGCTTGGCGGGCAGGAGATCGAAAGATGCGAAAAAGCGGCGATGCGGGTGATGGAGGATTGCGGCGCCCGGCTGACCTGGACGCAGCGGGCGGTGACGACGCCGGCGGATTTCGCCACTTTCTTTCCGGCGACGGGAGGCGCGCTCTACGGCCCGGCGACACACGGATGGAGAGCCTCGTTCATGCGGCCGGGGGCGCGGTCGCGGCTGCCGGGGCTCTATCTGGCGGGAGGGGGCGTGCATCCGGGTCCGGGCGTACCGATGGCGGCGCTGTCGGGGCGTCAGGCGGCGCTGGCGATGCTCTCGGACCTGTCGTGGCGCCCGGACCCGACTTCGCTGCGCCCGTCGCGCCGGGAGGCTACGTCTGGTGGTACGTCGACGCCATCAGCGACGACGGACAGCATGGTCTGACCATCATCGCCTTCGTCGGCAGCGTGTTCTCGCCTTATTACGCCTGGAGCGGCCGGCGCGCTCCGGAAGATCATTGCGCCATCAATGTCGCACTTTATGGCGGCGGCGCGCGCTGGTCGATGACCGAGCGCGGCGCCGGCGCGCTCGCGCGTTCGACGAATTCTTTCGCGGTCGGGCCGAGCGCGCTGCATTGGGACGGGCAGGGCCTCGACATCGACATCGACGAGATTTGCGCGCCCTTGCCGCGCCGGCTGATCGGCCGGGTGCGGCTCGATGCCGAGACGCTCAACCGCCAGTCGTTCGAACTCGAGTCGCAGGGGCGCCATTTCTGGCGCCCCATCGCCCCGCTCGCGCGCGTCAGCGTCGAGATGAAGCACCCGGCGATCCAATGGCGCGGCCACGCCTATTTCGACACCAATCGCGGCGATGAACCGCTCGAAGCCGGTTTTAGCTCCTGGCATTGGTCGCGCGCGCGCCTGCGCGAAGGGACGCGGGTGTTTTACGAATCCGAAAACCGGCGCGGCGGCCAAACCGCGCTGAGCCTGATTTTCACCGAAAGCGGCGAATGGGTCGAAAGGCCGGCGCCGGGCGTCGTCCCCTTGCCGCAAACCCTCTGGCGGCTGCCCCGCCTCACCCGAAGCGAGCGCCCGGCGCGCGTACTGGAGACGCTGGAGGACGCGCCCTTCTACGCGCGCTCGCGGATCGCGCATCGCGTCGATGGCGAGGACGCCATTTCGATGCACGAAAGCCTCGATCTCGACCGTTTTGCCAACCCCGTCGTCAAGGCGATGCTGCCGTTCCGCATGCCAAGGGCGCGAGGGCCGGCGGTGAGAGAGGAAGACGGGCGAAAGCCGTAGCTTTTTTAGCGGCGATGGCTCCATTCGGCGGGGAGCGGGCATAGCGTGAAGGACCGGCCGCGAGAAATCACCGGTCGATTGCCGAATGAGCAGGTTGCGCCATGAGCGGTAATTTGGGTTTGATGAAGTAGCGCCGATGATTTCGACGCGTAGCGGACTTTCGGCCCCCGCCGGAATTGAGGCGCCCCGGCGACTTTGCATTGGCGACGGCAAGGACCAACGAGATCGCTTGCGACTTCTCGCGGAATCAATGGCCGAGCAAGATCGAGCGCAGCGCCGTCGAGCGCGCCTGTCTCACCGACATCGGGCGGTCGGTCTCCGCGACCAGGTTGCAAAGAACGCCATTCGGATGCGCTTTGGCCTCGTCATCAAAATGTAATAAACCGCTACTAAAGGCGCTTAAGCCGGGTGTGGTTCCGTCCCAAAGCGTGAGGGTCTCGAATGTCGAACAACGAAGTTCAATTCAAAATGCTTGTAGGAGCCGGCATTCCAGTCCGAGCGTTCAAAAAAGGCGAGACGATCTTTCGGGAAGGCGACATCGCTACCGAACTTTTCGTCGTCGAACACGGTCAGGTTGAGATTTCCTGCGGCGGCCGGGTGCTCGCGACCATCGGCGATCATGGCATTTTTGGCGAAATGGTGCTGATCGACAAACAGCCCCGCAGCGCGACGGCTACCGCCGCAACGGACGTCACAATCGTTCCGGTCACGGAAAAACAGTTTTTGTTCATGGTCAGCGAAACCCCGCATTTCGCGCTCAACGTCATGCGCGCTCTTGCAAGTCGCTTGCGGGCTCAAAACGCGGCGGCCTGATCCGTTTTCGCCGTCGCTCGCGTCCAATCCGGCGGGCTGATTAAGATTGGCAGGCGGGGTCTTGCAACGGGCTGCAGCCGTGCGTGCGCAAAATGCTCGCGCAGTCTCACCCGAAGCGAACGCCCGGCGCGCGTGCTGGCGACGCTGGGGGACGCTCCCTTCTACGCGCGTTCCAGCATCGCGCATTGCGTCGATGGCGAGGACGCCATTTCGACGCACGAGAGCCTCGATCTCGACCGTTTTGTAAACCCCGTCGTCAAGGCGATGCTGCCGTTTCGAATGCCTCGGGTGTGAGGTCGGGTTGTGAGAGAGGAAGGCGGGCGGAGGCCGTAGATTTTTTAGCGGCGATGGCTCCATTCGGCGGATTGCCGCCATTGGCTGAACGAGCACTTTAGCAGGAAGTCCGGACCTTCCCAGAAGGCCGCGCACGCGTCGCGGGCCAGTGTCGACAATCGCGTCGTGGTCTGGCTGTCTCCTCCATCCCTCTCGCTTACTTCGTCTCGTGCAGCAACGTGAACGCGATATCGACACTGTACCAGACACGCACAAATACACGGGGGAGAGCCCCGGATGGCAAGTAGAGGCGCG
The DNA here is from genome assembly GCF_903903185.1 of uncultured Rhodoblastus sp. GTDB lineage: Bacteria > Pseudomonadota > Alphaproteobacteria > Rhizobiales > Beijerinckiaceae > Rhodoblastus. Next base: position 1,373 of record NZ_CAIUXT010000044.1, on the reverse strand, counting down.
GAAAAGATGCAGAATGATACCATCTGCGTCGATGTCTCGAAATACCATCTCGCCCACATCTCGCCCGCTGGCGCTGCTGGAGACTGGTGACGGCGTGGCAGAAGTAGAACCGTTTCCCCTCAGCGAGGATCGATGCAAAGCAAAGACGCCGCCCCGCGGACAGGCACCGTAGCGTCAATTTGGGAATCACAATAAAAATAAGTTGTACTATTCGACTTGCACGGTCGTCTGAACTGGTACAAATTTTGAGGATTTCAAGGTGTCTCGGCAAAACTGGGTCCGGCCTATGGCACTTCTTTTTATCAGTCATTCGAGCCACAACAACGATAAAGCAATCGAGATCCGCGACTTCGTGCTCCGAGGCCACAATGCGCGAACCCTTTCGCTGGCCTTCAGCCCCGACAGCAAGTGGCTGGCTACAGGGAATGAAGACCGAACTGTTCGCCTGTGGAGCTCGATTAATGACGATCCCTCCACCTCCTCGGCATTACTCAACGCGCCAGTCGGGCTTTGTGTTTCGTTTAGCCCGAATGGAAAGCGCCTGGCGCTCAATCAAACCGAGTACTGCGCCAATCCATTCAGTCCTGACAGCTTGATGTTTGCCTCGACCGATGCCGACAGCGAACTGTACCAGGTGAATCCGACCGATCTGAAGACGCTTGCCTGCCGAATAGCGGGCCGCAATCTGAACGCGGACGAAGTCCACAGCTCCAGCCATTCTCAATTCAGGCTCGATCCGAAAATTTGCCCTCTGCCGTAGCAACCACCCGGCCGCAACGCGGGACGCCATGGAATCCGGAAGACGATCGCTTGGGCTGCATTGCGGGCTTCAACCGCGGCTTTCTGATGCGCGCCATTCATGGCGCCGAAACGCCGAAGTTTCGGTCGGAACAGCGGGCCTTGGCGACCGGCCGACAACTCAATCGAGTCAACGACAGAATGTCGATGCAAGCGACGCTAGGAGAACGATTATGATGAAGGATAGCTGGGCGAACTACCGGGGCTGGGCGAAGCGGGCGCGCGACCTGCAGTTGGAATCGGATTTCTGGAATGTCCTTGCGCTGATCTGTATTGTTGTCGCCGCTCTCTGTGGAGCGGCGACAACAATCTTCCCGACGCCGAGCGGTCTGGGATCGTCGCTCGCGATCGCGGCGGCGCTCGCCTCCGCTGCCGCCGCATACTTCGGGAAGACGGTCGTCGGCTCCGGCAAAGAGGCGGGCTGGGTGAAGGCCCGCTAGCCTGATCTATTCACCGCGAGTTGCCTCCCTGGCCGATGGAGACGAGGTCTGCGCCGCTGGTCGCGCGTAATTGTTCGGCGCGTCGCGCCGTTTTTGGCCTTTTCGAACTTTGGTGACGCGCTGGAGGAGATTGGC
>NZ_CAIUXT010000043.1 GCF_903903185.1 uncultured Rhodoblastus sp. | reverse complement strand
GCACCAGCGGACGCAGGTCCGGAGGGATCACCGGCACTTCGGTCAGAATCATCCATTCCGGCTTGTTGCCGGAATTCATGAAGGCCTCGATGATCTTCAGGCGCTTGGCGAGCTTCTTCGGCTTGAGCTCGGTGGTCGATTCGGCGATCTCGACCTTGAGCTGCGCGGCGATGGTCGCGAGGTCCATGTTGCGCAGCAGTTCGCGGATCGCCTCGGCGCCGATCAGGGCGGTGAAACTGTCCTGGCCATATTCGTCCTGCGCGAGGATGAATTCCTCCTCGTTCAGCAATTGCCGGACCTTTAGCGGGGTCAGGCCATTGTCGATGACGATGTAGGACTCGAAATAGAGAATCCGCTCCAGATCCTTGAGCGTCATGTCGAGCAGCAGCCCGATGCGCGACGGAAGGCTTTTCAGGAACCAGATATGGGCGACCGGCGCGGCCAGCGAAATATGGCCCATGCGGTCGCGCCGGACTCGTGAAAGCGTGACCTCGACGCCGCACTTCTCGCAGATGACGCCCTTGTATTTCATGCGCTTGTACTTGCCGCACAAGCATTCATAATCCTTGATCGGACCAAAAATGCGGGCGCAGAACAGGCCGTCGCGCTCCGGCTTGAAGGTCCGGTAGTTGATGGTTTCCGGCTTCTTGATTTCGCCGAACGACCAGGAGAGGATTTTTTCCGGGCTGGCGATGGAAATTTGAATCTGGTCGAAAGCCTGGGGAGCGACGACCGGACTGAAGAGATTCATGACCTCTTGATTCATCTTTTGTCTCCTGCGGCGGACGTTTCACGCGCTTTCCGCGCGAAATCCCGGCCTGAATTTAAGGAAAACGGGGGCGCGGCGGCCGCGCCCCGATAAAGGTTCCAGATCACTCGGCGGCTTCGGCCGGCGGAACTTCCTCGTCCGGGATCGCCGCCTGGTTCAGCTCGACATTGAGGCCGAGCGAACGCATTTCCTTGACCAGCACGTTGAAGCTCTCGGGAATGCCCGATTCAAAATTGTCGTCGCCGCGCACGATGGATTCGTAGACCTTGGTGCGGCCCGCCACGTCGTCCGACTTGACGGTGAGCATTTCCTGCAAGGTGTAAGCCGCGCCATAGGCTTCGAGCGCCCAGACCTCCATTTCGCCGAAACGCTGGCCGCCGAACTGCGCCTTGCCGCCGAGCGGCTGCTGGGTGACCAGCGAATAAGGCCCGATCGAGCGCGCGTGGATCTTGTCGTCGACGAGATGGTGCAATTTGAGCATGTAGATCACACCCACCGTCACCTTGCGATCGAAGGCCTCGCCAGTGCGCCCGTCGTAGAGCACGGTCTGGCCGGAGCCATCGAGGCCCGCCTGGTTGAGCATGACGACAATGTCCGGCTCGCGCGCGCCGTCGAACACCGGTGTGGCGATCGGAATGCCGCGCGTCAGGTTCTGGGCGATTTCGACCAGTTCGCTGTCTTCGAGCCGCGCCAGATCGGCGGTGTCGGCGCCGTCGCCGTAAAGCTCGCCGAGCTTTTTCCGCAAGGGCGCGGATTCGAGCGAGCGCTGGTAGATATTGATCGCCTCCGCGACCTGCTTGCCGAGATTGCGGCAGGCCCAGCCGAGATGGGTTTCGAGAATCTGCCCGACATTCATGCGCGAAGGCACGCCGAGCGGATTCAGCACGATATCGACCGGCGTGCCGTCGGCGAGGAAGGGCATGTCCTCCTGCGCCAGGATGCGCGAGACCACGCCCTTGTTGCCGTGCCGGCCGGCCATCTTGTCGCCCGGCTGGATCTTGCGTTTCACCGCGACGAAAACCTTGACCATTTTCATCACGCCCGGCGACAATTCGTCGCCGCGCTGCAATTTTTCGACCTTGTCAAGGAAGCGGCTTTCCAGCCCCTTCTTGGACTCGTCATATTGCTTGCGCATGGCCTCGATCTCGCCCATCACGGCGTCGTCGTCGATGGCAAAGGCCCACCATTGCGAGCGCGGATATTCGTCGATCACCTCGCGGGTCAGCAAATGGTCCTTCTTGAAGCCCTTGGGGCCGGACAGCGCCGTCTTGCCGAGCAGCATGTCGGCGAGGCGGGCGTAGACGTTGCGGTCGAGAATGGCCAACTCGTCGTCGCGATCCTTGGCCAGACGCTCGATTTCTTCGCGCTCGATCGCCTGGGCGCGTTCGTCCTTGTCGACGCCATGGCGGTTGAACACCCGCACTTCGACGATCGTGCCCTGCACGCCCGGCGGCACGCGCAAGCTGGTGTCGCGCACGTCCGAAGCCTTTTCGCCGAAAATCGCCCGAAGAAGCTTTTCTTCCGGCGTCATCGGGCTTTCGCCCTTCGGCGTGATCTTGCCGACGAGAATATCGCCCGCCGCCACTTCCGCTCCAATATAGACGATGCCGGCTTCGTCGAGATTCTTGAGCGCCTCTTCCGACACATTGGGAATATCGCGGGTGATTTCCTCGGGACCGAGTTTGGTGTCGCGCGCCATCACCTCGAATTCGTCGATGTGAATCGAAGTGAAAATATCCTCCTTGACGATCTTCTCGTTGAGCAGGATGGAATCCTCGAAATTATAGCCGTTCCAGGGCATGAAGGCGACGACCACATTGCGGCCGAGCGCCAGATCGCCCATGTCGGTCGAGGGACCGTCGGCGATGATGTCGCCCTTGCGCACGACGTCGCCGACGCGCACCAGCGGACGCTGGTTGATGCAGGTCGATTGGTTCGAGCGCTGGAACTTCATGAGACGGTAGATATCGACGCCGGGACGGCCCGCGCCCAGATCTTCGGTGGCGCGCACGACGATGCGCGTCGCGTCGATCTGATCGACGATGCCGGTGCGGCGCGCCGCGATCGCCGCGCCGGAATCCCGCGCGACAATGGATTCCATGCCGGTGCCGACCAGCGGCGCGTCGGCGCGCACCAAAGGCACGGCCTGGCGCTGCATGTTCGAACCCATCAGCGCGCGATTGGCGTCATCGTTTTCAAGAAATGGAATCAGCGCCGCCGCCACCGAGACGAGCTGCTTGGGCGAAACGTCCATGAAATCGACGCGGTCGCGGGTCAACAGCACGACGTCGCCGGCGTGGCGGCAGACCACGAGGTCTTCCGTCAGATTGCCCTTATCGTCGAGTTGGGCGTTGGCCTGGGCGACCGAATATTTGCCCTCTTCCATCGCCGAGAGATAGACCACCTCGTCGGTGACGTTGCCGTCCTTGACGCGCCGGTATGGCGCTTCGATGAACCCGTATTTATTGACGCGCGCGAAAGTGGCGAGCGAGTTGATCAGGCCGATATTCGGGCCTTCCGGCGTCTCAATCGGGCAGATGCGGCCATAATGGGTCGGATGCACGTCGCGCACTTCGAAACCGGCGCGCTCGCGCGTCAGGCCGCCCGGACCCAGCGCCGAAAGGCGGCGCTTGTGGGTGATTTCCGACAGCGGATTGGTCTGATCCATGAATTGCGACAGCTGCGACGAGCCGAAGAATTCGCGCACGGCGGCGGCGGCCGGCTTGGCGTTGATCAGATCCTGCGGCATGACCGTATCGATATCGACCGAGGACATGCGCTCCTTGATCGCGCGCTCCATGCGCAGCAGGCCGAGGCGATATTGATTTTCCATCAATTCGCCGACCGAACGCACACGGCGGTTGCCGAGATGATCGATGTCGTCGATTTCGCCGCGGCCGTCGCGCAGGTCCACCAGCGCCTTGACCACCGCGAGAATATCCTCGCGGCGCAGGATGCGGGTGGTGTCGGGCGCGTCGAGATCTAGGCGCATGTTCATCTTGACGCGACCGACAGCGGAAAGGTCGTAGCGCTCGGAATCGAAGAACAGCGAATGGAACATCGCCTCCGCCGAATCGATGGTCGGCGGCTCGCCGGGGCGCATCACGCGGTAGATGTCGAACAGGGCCTCTTCGCGCGAACTGTTCTTGTCCACCGCCAAAGTGTTGCGGATATAGGGGCCGATGTTGATGTGATCGATGTCGAGCAGCGGCAATTCCGAAAAACCGAGACCGATCAGGGTTTCGAGCGACTTGGCGGTGATTTCCTCGCCCGCTTCGGCGAAGATTTCGCCGGTTTCCGGATTGTAGAGGTCTTCGCCGATGTATTGGCCGTAAAGATCCTCGTCCTGCGCCTTGATGAATTTCACGCCGCGCTCGGTGAGCGCGCGAGCGGCGCGCACGGTGAGCTTCTTGCCGGCTTCGATGACGACGTCGCCGGTGTCGGCGTCAACGACATCGACCACGGCTTTCATGCCCTTGAGGCGGTCGCCGTCGAAGGGCAGCCGCCAGCCGTCCTTTTCGCGGACGTAATGCACCTTGTTGTAGAAGGCCGACAGGATTTCCTCGCCGTCGAAGCCAAGCGCATAGAGCAGCGACGTCGCCGGAATCTTGCGGCGGCGGTCGATGCGCGCGTAGACGATGTCCTTCGCGTCGAATTCGATATCGAGCCAGGAGCCGCGATAGGGAATGATCCGTGCGGCGAACAGCAGCTTGCCGGAACTATGGCTCTTGCCCTTGTCGTGATCGAAGAACACGCCGGGGGAGCGATGCATCTGCGAGACGATGACGCGCTCGGTGCCATTGACGATGAAGGTGCCGTTCGACGTCATGAAGGGCATGTCGCCCATGTAGACGTCCTGCTCCTTGATGTCCTTTACCGACTTGGCGCCGGTGTCGGGGTCGAGATCGAACACGATCAGGCGGAGCGT
>NZ_CAIUXT010000042.1 GCF_903903185.1 uncultured Rhodoblastus sp. | reverse complement strand
GCCGGTTCCTCCGGCGCCAATCCCTTCGCCTGTATCGCCGCCGGCATCGCCTGCCTGTGGGGTCCGGCCCATGGCGGCGCCAATGAAGCGGCGCTGAAAATGCTGTCGGATATCGGCACGGTCGACAATGTGCCCAAATTCATCGCCAAGGCCAAGGACAAGAACGATCCGTTCCGCCTGATGGGTTTCGGCCATCGCGTCTACAAGAATTATGACCCGCGCGCCAAGCTGATGGCCAAGACCTGCCATGACGTGCTGAACGAACGCGGCATCAAGGATGATCCTCTGCTCGAAGTGGCGATGGAACTTGAGCGCATCGCGCTGCACGACGAGTATTTCATCGAGAAGAAGCTCTATCCGAACATCGATTTCTATTCCGGCATCACGCTGAAGGCTATGGGCTTCCCGGTCGATATGTTCACCGTGCTGTTCGCGCTGGCCCGCACCGTCGGCTGGATCGCCCAGTGGAAGGAAATGATCGAGGACCCGCATCAGAAGATCGGCCGTCCGCGCCAGCTCTATACCGGCGCGCCTTTGCGCGACTATGTGCCGATCGCCTCGCGTTGAGCCGACATTTTCGATTGATACAATCTAAACCGTCCCGCGCAAGCGGGGCGGTTTTTGCCGTTGCCGCCGCGCTGTCGCTGGCGGCTTCCAATGTCTGGGCGCAAACCGCCGGCGTCGAGGAACGCGGTCTCGCCGACCGGGCGGCCAATGCGGAGGCGGTCAACGCCGAGGCTTTCGACTGCGCCGCCTTCATACAGGCGATCGCCGCCGCCGCAAACGGTTTTGCGCCGCTGCGCGGCGAACGCCGGCGCAATGACGACGCTATCGCTTCCTATGGCGTCACCGCGCCCTTGCTGGGCGTCTGCGAAATTCTCGACAAGAAGAAGCTCAACGAGATTTCCTATTCCTGCCAGGCCGACAAACTGAGCCTCGCCGACCTCAAGGCTACGGTCGAAGCCTGTCTTGGACCTGAGGCTTTCGGCATGGCCTCGAACGAAAATCCCAATACGCCCTATCTGCGCTACGATCCCCAAATCGGCGCTTCGAGGGCGCGGGTGGTGGTGCTGGCGACCTTCGGCAAGAAGACGCTGGTGATTTTCGGCCCGAAGTGAAGAACGCAACCCGTCGTTCTTCCATTTCGCAATGCGAAACGCGCGTTCGAAACACCAAAGCCGTCATGGCCGGGCTTGTGCCGGCCATCCACGCCAAGCCGCTGCTCGATTGCGCCATGGGTTGCGCGAGGCTCCCGATAAATCTTGCGGACTCGGGATTTGAGTTCGGCCAATTCGACGCGATGTCCTTCTGTCTTGCGTCCAATTTTTTTGATACCGCACCCCGTCATGGCCGGGACAAGCCCGGCCATGACGGCGCCGAGGGCGAAACAAATTTATTAAATCGTTATTAATCAGATAGTTGTATTAACAAGCTCAACAATCGCCTGAGCCGCCTTTTCGCTTGGCCGGGCGCCGTCGGGCAGGATCATGCGGCCCTTCAGGCGATCCAGCGCCGCGAGCTGGCGGCGGCGTAGGGGCGAATCCTCGACGATTTCCGCCAGCGCGGCGGCGAGCGTTGCCGACTCCGCCTGTTCCTGAACAAATTCCGGAAAGGCGTTCTCCTCCAGAATCAGATTCGGCAGCACGATGGTTGAAGCCTGAACCAGCCGGCGCGCCAGAAACTCCTCGAACTTCGGCACCCGATAGGCGACGACGGTCGGAGTGCGCGACAGCGCCAGTTCCAGAGTCACCGTGCCGGAGGCGGCCAGCGCCGCGCGGGCCGAGCGGAAAGCGGCGAATTTCTCCCGCTCGCCCAGGGCGAGCCGCGGCTTGACCTTCCAGTCCTCGATTGCGGCGCGCACGCGCGTCTCGACGGCGGCTGCCGCCGGCAGTACATAATCGAGGCCGGGCCGCATCGCGTCGAGTTGTTCCAGCGTCCCGCCGAAAGCGCCGGCCATGCGGGCGAGCACCGAGGCGCGCGAACCCGGCAGGACCAGCACCGGGCCGTTCAGTTTCAAAGCGTCGTCGGCGCGCAGATCCGCGAGCCTTTCGATCAGCGGATGGCCGACGTAGATGCAGGCCGGGCCGCCGAGCCGCTCATGCGCCGCCGGCTCGAACGGCAGCAGCGCCAGCACCAGATCGACATAGGCCCGCATTTTCTTCGCCCGCCCCGGCCGCCACGCCCAGACCGTCGGGCTGACATAATCGACGACCTTGAGGTCCGGCAGGATTTTTCGCACACGTCGCGCCACCCGGTGGGTGAAATCGGGGCTGTCGATCAGGATCAACGCGTCGGGCCTTGCCGCGACCGCTGCGCGCGCCGTGCGGTCGATCCGCTCCAGCAAGGACGGCAGACGGGCGATCACCGGAAAAATCCCCATCACCGCAATATCGCTCATCGGAAACAGGCTGACGAAATTTTCCCGCGTCATCGCCTCGCCGCCGACGCCGGATAATTCGACGTCCGGAACTTTCGCCCGCAAGGCGCGGATCAATTTGTAGCCGAGCTGGTCGCCGGAGACCTCGCCGGCGATGAGGAACAGTTTCATGGCGTCTCCGGCGCAAAGCCATGAAGGAACAGGCCGGATTGTTCCGCGCTCGCGGCGATGGCGGCGCGCTCCAGAATCAGCACCCTGCCCGCCGCCACCGCCAGTCCGCGCAAACCGGCGCGCGCCGCCGAGGCCACGGTCTGCGGACCGATGGCCGGCATATCGACGCGCAAATCCTGTCCGCTTTTTGGCCCCTTGACGAGCATGCCGGTCGCGCCTCTGGCGCGCCAGCGGCCCTGTTCGCGCAAATGCGCGACGCGGTCGAGCATGGCGTCGGTGCCCTCGACCGCCTCGATGGCGATAATGCGCCTCCCGGCGACGACGAGAGCCTGGCCGCAGTCATAGGCCGACAGGTCGGCAAGACATTTGCGGCCGAATTCCAGATCGGCCGCCAGCGCGCCGGGAAAGGGCAAGCCGTTCATCGCCCCTTCGCACGCCAGCAGTTCGGGGGCGAAAGAATCGACGCCGACGATGGCAAATCCCTCGTGTTCGAACAGGCCGATCACCCCTTTCAGGACGTGATCGTCGCCGCCGCCGAAAATCTTGACGATCTCGGGCAGGCGCCGGACGCCGCCCCAGTCGAGGCGCAGGTCGGAAAACTCCGGCCGGCCGAGGCCTCCGATCAGGCAGATTTCCCGAATGCCGCGCGATGTGAGCTCGCGAAAGCCCTGGCCCAGTTGCCCGATGCCGAGCCAGACATGGGGAAATTGCTCGATGTCCCGGCTGGCTATGCCGCGCAGCCCGAGCAGGAAGACCTCTCGCCCGGCTTGCTGCGCCGCCCTCGCCGCGACAAGAGGAAACTGGCCGCCGCCGCAGATGAAGGCGACCTTGGGTTTCACGCCACGTCTTTCCCGAATTCTGGCACGCAGAACTGCTTGTCGCCGCCGGCGCGGATGAAGTCGAGGATTTCACTGACTTCGGCATTGCCGGCGAATTCCTCCGCGACATCCTCCATCCGCTCCTTGAGCGTGCCTTCGGGCGCGAACAGGGCGCGATAGGCCCGGCGCAATTCGTGAATCTGCTCGCGCGAAAAATTGCGCCGTTTCAGGCCGATCAGATTGAGGCCCATCAGATAGCCGCGATTGCCGAAGGCGAGTCCGAAGGGAATGAGATCGGCGCCTATGCCGGTCATGCCGCTGACAAAGGCGTGCGAGCCGATGCGGGCGAATTGCACGATCGCCGAACCGCCGCCGCAAATGACGAAATCGCCCATGGTGACATGGCCGGCGAGCATGACATTATTGGAAAAAATGCAGTCATGGCCGATGACGCAATCATGGCCGACATGGGAATTGGCGAGAAAGGCGCAGCGGTCGCCGACAATCGTCTCCAGCCGCCCGCCCGCCGTGCCGGGACTCATGGTCACGCCCTCGCGGATCAGGCAGTCCGCGCCGATGGTCAGGGACGAGTCCTCGCCGCGATATTTGAGATCCTGCGGCTCGTGGCCGAGCGAGGCGAACGGAAAGATCCGCGCGCCCGCGCCGATTTTGGTTCGGCCGGCGACGACGACATGGGATTTCAGTTTCGCGCCCGCCCCCAATTCGACGCGCGGACCGATATGGCAGAAGGGGCCGATTTCCGCGCCCTCGCCGATCGACGCGCCGTCTTCGACCACCGACGTCGGGTGGATGCGCACATCTTGCCAAACCATGGTCAGCCTTATTGGTTCTCGGGCGAGGCCCGCTGGTCCTCGGCCGTCGCCGACAGGATCATGGCGCTGATTTCCGCCTCGGCGACGAGCACGCCATCCACCATCGCCCTGCCCCGATACCACCAGATATTACGCTTCTGGTTGATCCGCGTCATATGGAATTCGACGCGGTCGCCGGGCACGACCGGCTTGCGGAACTTGGCCTTGTCGATGGTCATGAAATAGACCAGCGGCGGTTTCGCGCCGCCAAGCCGCGAATTGACGCAGAGCGCGCCCGCCGTCTGCGCCATCGCCTCGATCAGGAGAACGCCAGGAAATACAGGCTTGTCGGGAAAATGCCCGGTGAATTGCGGCTCGTTGATGGTGACGTTCTTGATGCCGACGCCAAATTCGTCGCCACGCGCCTCCACGATGCGATCTACCAGCAGAAACGGATAGCGATGCGGCAAAAGCTGCATCAGCCGCTGGATGTCGATCGTTTCCAAAGTACTGGTCGTCGCCGTCATGGGGGTCTTTCGGTGCAGGTCGCTTCCGAGGCGCAGGAAGGGCTTGGGTTGACGGCTTTAACGACAGTTTGGCGCCTAAAGCCAGCGTAAAATCATTCGTCGCGGGGTGCCCCCCGGCTCCGAACCAGGCGGTCCACCGCCGCCACGCCCTTGAGCCAGTCGCGTGCATTTTTCGCCGGCGAGCCGCCCATTTTCGCGCCCGGCGCGACATCGGCCATCACGCCCGACTGCGCGGCGATCTGCGCGCCCATGCCGATGCGCAAATGGCCGGTGATTCCGGCCTGGCCGCCGACCGAGACGAAATCGCCAAACTCCGTCGAGCCGGAGATGCCGACCTGGCTGACGATGACGCAGTGGCGCCCGATCACCACATTATGGGCGATCTGCACCAGATTATCGATCTTGGTTCCCTCGCCGATGACGGTGTCGCGGTTGGCGCCGCGGTCGATGGTGGAATTGGCGCCGATCTCGACATCGTCCTGGATGATGACGCGGCCGATCTGCGGCGCCTTGAGATGGCCGCGCGGACCCATCGCGAAGCCGAAGCCGTCCTGGCCGATCCGCGCGCCCGGGTGGACGATGACGCGGTCGCCAATCAGCGCGTTGCAGACGGTCGCGCCGGCGCCGATGGCGCTGAGTCGGCCAATGCGCACATCCGGTCCGATCACCGCGTTGGGGCCGATCACCGCGCCGGCGCCGATCTCCGCGCGGGGGCCGATCACCGCGCCGGGATCGACGACGACATCGGGCTCGAGCAGCGCCAGCGGATGGACATTCGCCCCCGGCGACACGCCTTGCGCGCCAAACAGCGAGGCCGGACGCAGGGCGTCGGGATAGAGCCGCGCCGCAACCAGCGCGCTGGCGCGGTAAGGCTCGCGAACCACAAGGGCGGCGACGCCTGCCGGCGCGCGTCCGGCGTATTTTTCGCCGATCAGGCAGGCGGTGGCGCGGGTTTCTTGCAATTGTCCGACATATTTCGGGTTGTCGAGGAAGACCAGATCGCCCGGCCGCGCCCGGTCGAGCGGCGCGACATCGACAATGGTCTGCGTCAGGTCGACGCCGGGGGAGGCCTTCGCCCCAGTCCATTCGACGATTTCCGCCAGGGTCGGAGTCACGGCGCGGCGGAAAAATTTCATCTCGTCCATTTCGAGCCTTTCGGCGGCCGGGGATCACGCGATTCTTTATTGGACGATACCGGTCAAGTGCAACGCCTATTCGCGTTCGCGATCTGGAGCCTCGATCCGATTGGATCGGATCGGGGCTCCAGTTTATTGTCTTTATGCGTTTTCTCCACTCGAACCGGTTTCAGCTTCGCTGGAAAACGCTGTAGCCTGGTCCAGATATGAAAAAGGCGCGGCTTGCGACCGCGCCCTTGTACTCCAACAGCCGGAAATCAGAAATTCGCGCCGCCGGAGAAGCTGAACTGCTGCGTCACGTCGGAACTCTGCTTGCTCAGGACGAAAGCATAGTTGAAGCGGATCGGACCCATCGGCGACGCCCAGATCAGACCGGCGCCGACCGACGAACGAATGGCGAAGGCATCGTTGCCGCCGACCGTGATACAGGCGCTTTGCTGGATCGGAACGCCATTGGCCGCATAGGTCTGTTTGGCCGCGCCCTGCGGGGTATAGTTGTTCATATAGCTGCAACTCGCCGCCTGTCCGGCGTTGTAGCCGAGATAGGAGCCGAAATTGGTCGCGCCGCGATAGTCGTACAAGGTGCCCGCGTCGGCGAACAACGCCAGTTTCAGGCCCAGATCCTTGGGCAGGCCCCAGATCGGGGATTGCGCTTCGAGCGAAGCGCCGAAATATTTGGTTCCGCCGAGGGCGTTGCCGTTGTTGTTGCTGGTCGAGTTGGTGATGTCGCGCGGGCCTATGCCGCCCGGAGCGAAGCCACGCACCAGCGACTGGCCGAGGTTGAAATTGTCGACGATGCGCAACGGCTGGCTGCCGAAGGGCTGGAGGTCGCCAGCCTGCACATGCGCGATGCCGACAAGATTGTCGAAATAAAGTTCGTGGAAACCGCGAAAATCCACGGTCGTGCGCAGGAACTGGGAATTGCCGCCGACTCCGGCGAAATCCTGCCGCAGATCGGCGCGGATGCCTTCATGCGGGTCGCGCGGGTTGTCGACATTGTTGAAGGACAGGGTATAGCCGATCATCGACGTCACCCAGTTGCCCGACGCCTGTTTCAAGGCCACCGAGGCTTCGCCGTTGGTCAGACAGGAGACCGTGCCATAGGTGGTGTCGATGGGCAGCGCGCCGGGCGTGCCGGGCGTCGTGCCAATGATCGGATAGGTACAGTCGTTATAGGGCTGGCTCGTCGAATTCGGGACGCTGAGCCGCGAATTATACAAGGTATAACGCGGGCCGAGCGTGATCTGGTCGGTGATCGGAATGCCGAAACGCAGCGTGCCGCCGGAAACCCAGTTCGAATAATAGGCGTAGCGCGAGGCGTCGGACAATTTGGAGTAAAGATCGAAGCCGGCGGCCAGACGCTGGTCGAGGAAGAAGGGCTCGGTATAATTCAGTTCGATGCCCTTGGCGTATTGGCCGACCGACAACGCCAGGCGGACATATTCACCCTTGCCGAGGAAGTTGGACTGGGTGACCGAGACTTCGGCGAGAAAGCCTTCGGTTGTCGAATAGCCGCCGGAAATCGAGAACGAACCGGTGGACTGCTCCTCGACGTCGACATCGACGATCACGCGGTCGGCGGCGGAGCCGGCCTCGTTGGTGATCTTGACCTTCTTGAAATAGCCAAGCGAGTTCAGGCGGCGCTCGCCCTTGTCGATCAGCGCCTTGTTATAGGCGTCGCCCTCGCCGATATCGAATTCGCGGCGGATGACGTAATCGCGGGTGGCGGTGTTGCCGCGCACATTGATGCGCTCGATGTAGACGCGCGGACCTTCCTCGACGACGAAGGCGATCGAAACCGTGTGCGTCGCGGGGTCGCGGTCGCCGCGAGGGCGGACCTGGGCGAAGGCGTAGCCGCGCTGGCCGAGCACCTTGGTGATCCGGTCGACGGTTTTTTCGACCTGATTGCCATTATAGACGTCGCCGACATGGACGCTCACCTCGCTGGCCAGCGAAGCGTCGGAAATATCGCGCAGATGCGACTCCACCTGGACGTTTCCGACCGTGTATTGTTCGCCTTCCTCAAGCGAAATGGTCAAAATATAGCCGCCGAGTTGCGGATCGTATTCGGCGTCGGTGCCGGTGATGCGAAAGTCCGCGTAGCCGTTCTTGAGGTAATAGCGGCGGATCGCCTCGGCGTCCTTGGCGATGCGGTCGGGATCGTAGACGTCGGAACTCTTGATGAAAGACAGGAAGTTCATTTCCGTCGTTTCCATCATCCCTTGCAGCTTGGACGAGGAAAAGACGCGGTTGCCGACGAAACGGATCTGCTTGATGCCGGTCTTGTCGCCTTCGTTGATGTCGAACACCACATCGACCGTGCCCCTGGGGGTCTCGACGGCGCGCGCCTTGACGGTAGCGGTGCTGCGGCCGGCGCGGCGGTACATGTCCCCGATGCGCACGACGTCGGCGTCGACGATCGCCTGGTTGTAGCCGCCATGCGCCTTGGACTGGATTTCCTTTTCGATGTCCTCGGACTTGATCTTGCTGTTGCCGACGAAGACGACGTGATTGATCGTGCTGGCGTTTTCCACGACATGCACGACCAGCGCATTGCCGCGACGGCTTACCTGCACGTCGGAGAAATAACCGGAGCTGTAGAGCTTCTTGACGCCCTCGTTGGCGTCGCCGCCGGCGAAATAAGAGCGGATCGTGTCGGCATCGACGTTACGGTTGCCCTCGACCAGGATCGTCTCTGCTGACGCACGCGTCGGGATCGCGACCGAACTGGCGATCATCACGACCGCCATCGCTGACCTGCCCATAAGACCCTGGCGAAACTTCCGACCTTGGCGAAACGTCATGTAAACCCGGTCCCCGTCACTGTGCCGCGGCTGGCCTTGGGCGCCAGTCCGCAACCGCCGGACCATACAGGCCGACGCATTTCAATCCGACGCATTTCAATCCCGACCCAGACTGGATAACATAATCCGGGCCTGAACATTGCGACTCTGCTTCTACAAGGTTTATGAAATCCTGCAAATGCATTAGGCCGCGTGTCTCGTTTTTTCACGCTGCCGTGGCAAGCAAGCCACGTTTCCACAGCCGTTTTCCATCGTCATTCCACATTTTGGACGCAATTCGACTTGACGTCCCAAGGAGACTTGGCGCTGGAGGAATTTCTTCAGCGCAACCATTCTAGCCGGAAAGGCTCCATATTTATTAACGATCCGGCCCCTGCTTCAAAAAAAAATTTGCGCCGCGCTCAACCGAGATTGAGCCATTGCCGCGAGAGCCGGAGGATGTCGTTATAGGTCGCCACCAGCATCAGCGCGGCGACAAAGGCGAGGCCGATCTTGAAGCCGAACTCCTGCGCCCGCTGGGTCAGCGCCTTGCCGCGCGCCGCCTCGAACCCATAATAGAGCAGGTGGCCGCCGTCGAGCAGCGGCACCGGCAAGAGGTTCAACAGTCCGACCGAGATCGAAAGAATGGCGGCGAGGTTGAACAGCGGCCAGATTCCGGCCTTGGCCACTTCGCCGGACACTTCCGCGATGCGGATCGGGCCGGATAATTGCTCCGCGGATTCGCGTCCGACGACGAGGCCGCCGAGATAGGAGCCGGTGCTCGCGACGACATACCAGGTTTCGCGCCCCGCCTCCACCGCGGCCATCGGCAGGCTGAAGCTCTGCACCCGCCAGTTCTGCGGGGCGCCCCCCGCCGCGACTCCGAGCACCCCGGCGCGATTGACGCCGAACGGCGTCTTGATGTCCTTGCGCTCCGGCGCCGCCAGAATTTCGACCCGCCGGCCATCGCGTTCGACGACGAAATGCAGCGGCGTCTCCGGCGAGGCGGAGACGAGGCGCTGCATGTCCTGGAACCCCTCAATCGGAGCGCCGTCGATCGACACCACGAGGTCGCCCTTGTGGAAGCCGGCGGCGGCGGCGCGGCCGCCCTCGACCACGCTGTCGATGCGCGGAGCCAGAATCTGGCGACCCTCGAAATAGAACAGGCCGGTGAAAATGACGAGCGCCAGCAGGAAATTGGCAAAGGGGCCGGCCGCGACCACGGCGGCGCGTTTCCAGACCTTTTGTGCGAAAAACGTCACCGCCCGCTCGGATTCCGGCATGGCGGCCGCCGCTTCGAAATCCGGTTCGCTGGCGCCGCTGGCGTCGCCGTGAAAGCGCACATACCCGCCGAGCGGCAGCGCCGCGAGCCGCCAGCGCGTGCCGTGACGGTCGGTGAAATGGGCGATTTCCGGTCCAAACCCCATCGAAAAGGCGTCGACCTTGATCCCGCACCACCGCCCGACCAGGAAATGCCCGAGTTCGTGGAAGAACACCACAAGGCCGAGCACGAAGACGAAGGGGACGAGATAGGAACCCACGGTCCACAGCGAATGCAAGACGGACATGACAACTCCCCGATCGGCGGCGTCCCGAATTCGATCCTTGCGGCCGCGCCAATGGTTTCTGCCCGGTTAAAATGCCGGATGGACGGTTAACGGGAAAGCCCTTCGAGGCTCGCCCGCGCTCTTTCTCTCACAATATGGTCAACGCCGAGCGCCGACGCCACATCCGGCGGCGCTCGGTGGGCGCCCTCGCGTTCAAAAAGCTCACAGATCGCTTCAACGCGCGAAGCTATCTCATTGAATCCAATAAGTTTATCGAGGAACGCCGCAACCATGACCTCATTCGCCGCATTAAGAATCGTCGGCATCGCCCCACCCGCCGCCAGCGCGTCCATGGCGACGCGCAGGGCCGGGAAACGCGCGAAATCCGGCTTTTCAAACGTTAACGCGCCGATCTGGGCCAAATCGAGGCGGCGCACCCTGGTCGTCACCCGATCCGGCCAGCCGAGGCAATGGGCGATCGGCGTCTTCATGTCGGGGACCGCCATGCCCGCCGTCACCGCGCCGTCGGCGAAGGAGACAAGGCCATGAACGATGGATTGCGGATGGACCAGAACGTCGAGCCTGTTCGCCTCTATGCCGAAAATATGCATCGCCTCGATCAATTCAAGGCCCTTGTTCATCAGGCTGGCGGAATCGACGGTGACTTTCGGCCCCATCGCCCAGTTGGGATGGATGAGCGCCTGTTCCGGCGTGGCGGCTGCAATGCGCTCGGCGCTCCATTCGCGGAACGGCCCGCCGCTGGCGGTCAACCACATTTTCTCGATCCGGTCGGCGCTTTCGCCGCCAAGCGCCTGAAAAATGGCGTTATGTTCGGAGTCCATCGGCAGCACGCGGACCCCAAGCTCCCGGGCCTTGCGCATAAAGGGCTCGCCGGCGCAGACCAGGCATTCCTTGTTGGCCAGGGCGACGTCGCGTCCCGCTTCGATCGCGGCGAAGGTCGGTTCGACGCCCGCCGCCCCGGCGATGGCGCCGACGACCAGATCGGACTCCATGCAGGCGGCTTGTTTGAGCGCTTCGGGACCGGCGGCGGCCTCGATGCCCGAGCCGGCCAGCGCGGCCTTCAGTTCGGCATAGGCGGCGGGATCGGCGATCGCCGCGAATTTGGCGCCCAAAACCCTGGCGACGCGGGCGAGACCCAAGGCGTCGCTGCCATTGGCCACGGCGACCACTTCAAACACGCCAGGAGCGCCGTCGATCACCGCTTCGGTGGAGCGGCCGATCGAGCCGGTCGCGCCCAGAATAGTGATTTTTTTCAACGGCTTGGCGTGTTTTTGGACGAAAGCGAGGGACATGGGATGCCTATGGCCAGTGGAACAGTCCGGCAGCCGCGCTGGGCTGTGCGTGCCAGAGACCGAAAACAGCGGCGAAAATCGCCGCCGCGATGAAACCGTCGAGGCGATCCATGAAACCGCCGTGGCCGGGTATGAGCTGGCTCGAATCCTTGACGTGGAAATGGCGCTTGACCCAGGATTCGAGCAGGTCGCCGCCCTGCGCCACCGCGCCTGCGACGAGGCCGAGCCCGAACACCGGCCAGACCGGGGCATTGACGTCGGGCCACAGATGGGCCGTGACCGCGCCCATGACGGCGCCGCAGAACACACCGATGAACAGTCCCGACCAGGTCTTGCCGGGCGAGATCGCCGGGCAGAGTTTTGGGCCGCCGACCAGCCTGCCGCCGAAATAGGCGAATACATCCGTGCCCCAGACCACCGCGAACAGCCAGCCGATGGCGCAGGCGCCAAAAAACGGCGGCGGGCGCAGCAGCAGCATCGCCATCAGCAGACCGCCGGCATAGAACACGCCGGCAGCGGCCCAGAGCCGGAAGCCCGGTCCGGCGGCCCAGGCGCAGAAACCGGCGGCGAGCGGCAACAGCAGGAAGGCTTGCTCACTCTGGCCGAAGCGATGCAGACCCGCCGTGAGGACAAGCGCCAGTCCGCCGCCGAACAGCCGCGCCCAAGGCAGAGGCGCGCCGATCAGCCGCTGCCATTCCCCATGCACCGCCAACGCGGCGACCAGCCAGAACACAATGAAGACGGAACCGCCCATGACCAGCGCGAAAATGGCCGCCGCGACCAGGATCAGCGCGGAAAAAGCGCGCAGCCAAAGGTCGCCAAGCTGATGGCGGGCCATCAGTCCCGGCGGCGAGTCGGGCGGGATGCCGGCCTCATGCATGGGCGCAACGCGTGAAGGCAGGCGCGCCGATCATGACGCCGACTTCACCTGCTCGACGCGGACCGGGTCGATCTGATCGACAAAGGCGGGGCCGACGCCGCCAAAACGCCTTTCGCGGGCGTGAAAAGCATCGATCGCCGACTGGAGGGCCTGGCGGTCGAAGTCAGGCCAGTAGATCGGCAGGAACACCAGCTCGCTGTAGGCCGACTGCCACAGCAGGAAATTCGACAGGCGCATTTCGCCGGAGGTGCGGATGATCAGGTCGGGGTCGGGCGTCGCCGCGGTCTGCAGGCGGCGGCCAAAGGCGGCCTCGTCGATGTCCTGGGGCCGGAGCAGGCCGGCCGCCGCGTCGCGGGCCAGAGCGCGGGCGGCTTCGACGATTTCCTGCCGCGCGCCGTAATTGAAGGCGACGATCAGGTCGAGCTTGTCATTGCCGCGCGTGCGCGCCTCGGCCTCTTCGAGCAAGGCGACGATATCGGGCTTGAGATTGTCGCGCTCGCCGATCACCCGGACGCGCACGCCGGCCTCCTGCAGCGTCCGCAGGTCGTTGCGGATGAAATATTTGAGCAGGCCCATCAGTTCGGAAATTTCCTTGGGCGGCCGCGTCCAGTTCTCTCTGGAAAAGCTGTAGACGGTGAGATAGCGCAGGCCGAGATCGCCGGCGGCGCGCACCGTGCGGCGCAACGCCTCTAGGCCGCGCCGGTGCCCCTCGACGCGCGGCAGGCCGCGCGCCGCCGCCCAGCGGCCGTTGCCGTCCATGATGACGCCGACATGCAACGGCCCGGAACCCGAGGCGCGCAACGCGCCGGCGCCGGCGTCAAACCCATGCTTCTCGCTCATAAAGGCCCGTCCGTAAGCCAAAACCATCCAGACCTCGCCGGAAACTCCGGAAAGACCCGCAAAATCGTCCCTCGAACCGGGTCGATATTCCGCTGAAACAAGATCGCGGTCGCCACGTTTCTCAAACACCTTCAATTTCGCCGAAGCCGGCGCTGGCTGTTTCAACCCTGCGCTGGCCTCCGGAAGCCGTTCAGCGGGCCGCGGAAACTCTGGTTTTTCAAACCTTAGCATATTCGCCCGCCGGAGACGACAAGCCAAGCTTTTTTCAGGCCAACCCTTCCTGAAGCCACCGATTTTTCAGGCCGGCGCTTTTTCCGGGACAGCCATTTTCAAGGAAATCCCGAACTGCGAGGGGTTTTCAAACCTGCATGATTTCTTTTTCCTTGGCCGCCAGCGCCTGATCGATCTCGACAATCGCGGCGTCAGTCGCCTTCTGCACTTCGCTCTCGTGCTTTTTCTCGTCGTCTTCGCTGATCGCCTTGTCCTTGACCTGCTTTTTCAACCCATCCATGCCGTCGCGGCGCACATGGCGGACGGCGACGCGCGATTCCTCGGCATATTTATGGGCGATCTTGGCCAGTTCCTTGCGGCGCTGCTCGTTGAGTTCGGGAATGCGGATGCGCAGGATCTGGCCTTCGATGGAGGGCGACAGGCCGAGATTGGCGTCGCGGATGGCCTTGTCCACGGCGTTGACCATGCCCTTGTCCCAGACCTGCACGGCGAGCGCCCGCGATTCCGGCACCGATACGGTGGCGACCTGATTGATCGGCAAAGACTGGCCATAGGCTTCGACCACCACGGGTTCGAGCAGCGCCGCCGAGGCGCGGCCGGTGCGCAGGCCCGCGAGTTCATGCCTGAGCGCCTGGATCGCTCCCTGCATGCGCCGCTTGATGTCCGCCAGATCGAATTGAGCGCTCATGTCACACCTGTTTCATAAGGCGCAGAGGCGCCGGAAAAAACCAGGCCCGGAACAACCCGGCCCTATGGTCCCCGCGAGCCGGGCGCTGTCGGAGTTCGACGGCCGGATCGGATGGACAATGTCAGGGGACGACCAGCGTCGCCCTGCCCTGCCCGACCAGCGCCGCCGTAATGGCGCCGGGCTCCGCGATGGAGAACACGATTATCGGAATCCGGTTCTCTCTCGCAAGCGCAAAGGCGGCGGTATCCATGACGGCGAGGTTTTTTGCAATGGCTTCGTCGTGGGTCAGACGGTCGTAGCGCGTCGCCGTTGGATCTTTCTTCGGATCGGCGGAGTAGATTCCATCGACCTGCGTCGCCTTCATGATCGCGTCGCAGGACAGTTCCGCCCCGCGCAGGGCCGCGCCGGTGTCGGTGGTGAAGAAGGGATTGCCGGTGCCGCCCGCCAGTATGACGATCCGGCCCTTGGCCAGATGATGCAGCGCCGCCTGCCGCGAATAGGGCTCGCACAGCGAGGGCATGGGCACGGCGGAAAGCGCGCGGGCCGGCCAGCCGCGCTTCTCGATGGCGAATTCCACCGCGAGCGCGTTCATCACCGTGGCCAGCATGCCGATCGAATCGGCGCGCGCCCGCTCGATGCCCTTGTCGGCGCCCTGAATGCCGCGAAAAAAATTGCCGCCGCCGACAACGACTGCGATTTCGACGCCGAGTTCGGCCGCATTGACCAGATCGTCGGCGATGCGGTCAATGGTCCCGGAATCGAGGCCATGGGTCTGGGCGCCTTGCAGCGCCTCGCCGGACAGTTTCACCACCACGCGTTTCCATTCCGGAATCCCTGGTGAAACTGCCATGGCGTCTGCTCCCGTGCGGCGCGAATCGTCTTGCCGCGACCAGCTTCTAGTGCATTTTCACGTTTGGTGGAAACATGAAAATGCACTAGCGCTTTGTTTAATCGCATATTCTTTTCCGAAAGTGCGGCGACTTTTGGGATCAGAACTTGCTGGCAGAAGCTGCGGTTTATCGAAGGCGGGAACCGCCGGTGAAATTCCGGACAAGATTTTCAACCCTTTTCGCAGCGTCAGGCCTATGCCTCGCGCACAATGCGAAAAGGCCGCCCGAAGGCGGCCTTTCAATTCCATTAACCCGATGAAGCCGAACGGTTACGCTCCAACCGCGCGGGCGGCGCTCCGACGCGAGGCGCGGGTGCGGATGAAGCCAAGAGGGGCCAACCCGAGCAAGATCAGCGCCCAGGTCGAGGGCTCCGGAACGGCGCCCACGCTCGCCGAGAAATTCACTTCGGTCGGCCCCCCGGTCAAATAGGCGCCATAAATTCCCTGGTAGTTGTTGTTTATGATCAATTCGATTGTATTCACACCGTCCAGCAACCCGCCATAGACGAAGGGATTTGCTGCTGTAATCTGGCCGTTGTTGTCAAACAGCCATGGAACGGCGGCGCCCTTCGGTGTGAAGAAGAAAAATCCACTGCCGGGGCCGAATATGCCTGCGGATGCAATCGGCGTCCCGTTCAACAGGACAACGACGCTGTCATCAGCCTGAAAGTTGGTGATCCTCAGCACGCTGCTTGACGAGGCATTGAAGGTTGAGGTGGCGGTCCAGAAACCGATGTCAAAATTAGTCTGGTTCGAGTAGCCGTCCGATCCGGCGGGGGCGATTTCGTTCGCGGTCGGCGTCCCGTCGGGAAGCCAGGAACTGAAACTATAGCTGTATGACTGAAGGGAAATATTCGTCGCCGCAGTTGCCCCACCAACCGAAACGGCCGCGCCGAGGAAAATCGCAACCCCGCCCGCCAAGATACGATTGTAATGCATTGCTACGTTCCCACTCTAAATGCATAGAAAATTATTATATAGCATAACGCATCGTTTGCAAGAGCGCCTAAAACAAGCGATATCTAATATATCTATTTTCAATAGCGAGCCGTTTTTATTCAATAATTTCAATGCTAAAAGTTTCTAAACGCCGGGCATGGCCGCGAAATCCGTCCCAACCTGGCTTTTTGAACGCCTATGCTGCGGCGCCAAAAAAAAGACGGCGCCGAAGCGCCGCCTCTTCAATCGCGTCATGAAAATCTCAAGCTTCGCCGGAGGCCGCAGCTGCGACTTCCGCCGCAAAATCCGATTCCTGCTTCTCGATGCCTTCGCCGAGTCCGTAGCGAACAAAGCCCGTCAGCGCCACCGGAGCCCCGGCCGCTTTCGCGGCCTCGGCGACGGCCTGGGCGACGGTCTTGGCGTTGTCGTGAATATAGGCCTGCTCCAGCAGGGTGACTTCCTTGAAATAGGTCTTCAGGCCGGACTCGACGATCTTGTCCAGCACATGGGCCGGCTTGCCGGCGTTCTTTTCGCGCAGCACGTTCTTTTCTCGCTCCAGCACCGCCGGGTCGATCCCTGCGGCGTCGAGCGCCAGCGGACCGGCGGCGGCGACATGCATCGCGATCTTGCGGCCGAGTTCCGTCAAAACTTCCTTGTCCCCGGTCGATTCCAGCGCCACGATCACGCCGATCTTGCCGAGGCCCTCGCCGATGGCATTATGCACATATTGGCCGATCACGCCCTGCTTGACGTTGAGCGCGGCGACGCGGCGCAAGGTCATGTTCTCGCCGATGGTGGCGATGGCGTTGGAGATGGCGTTGGCGACCGTGCCGGCGTCGCCGGGATAATGCTGGTTCTTCAGGGCTTCGACGTCGGTCTCGCCCTTTTCGACCGAAACGAGCGCGATGGTCTTGACCAGAGCCTGGAATTCCTCGTTGCGGGCGACGAAATCGGTTTCCGAATTGACCTCGACCGCCACGCCGCTCTCGCCGCGCACGGCGACGCCGACAAGACCTTCCGCCGCGACGCGGCCGGATTTTTTCGCGGCCTTGGACAGGCCTTTCTTGCGCAGCCAATCCACTGCCGCCTCGATGTCGCCGTTGGTTTCGGTCAGCGCGCCCTTGCAGTCCATCATGCCGGCGCCGGTTTTTTCGCGCAGGTCCTTGACCAGTGCGGCGGTGATATTTGCCATCAAACTATTCCTCTTGGGGTTAGGGCCGGCGCGCCAGCGCGGCATCGGCATAGAAAACGGCGAAATGTGAAAATACGACGACAGTTTTATACCCGGACCCGGAAGTCGTGACTGCCGGGTCCGGGTCCAGGAGCGAATGCGACGCCGAGCCTACGCGAGGGACCTCTTTGATCGCGACTCGTCGCGACTAAAGAGAATAAGTTGATGCCGCCGCCATGAACACGGCGCGCCAGGCAGGACCGGGCGCGCCGTGAAAAGTGCCGCCTTCGAGATAGACTTAAGCGGCGACGAGGCTGCGGGCGGTTTCGATCCAGCCGTCGCGCTCGATGCGGCCGTTCAGCTTCAGATCGGCGTCGAGCTTGGTCGCATCCTCGGGCGTCAAGGACGCGATCTGCCAGTAATGGAACACGCCGGCGTCGTTGAGTTTCTTGACGATCTGCGGGCCGACGCCGGTCAGCTTGGCGAGATCGTCCGGCGCGCCGCGCGGGGCGGAGAGCAGTTCGAACGCCTCGACCGGGGTATCGGCGGCGGTCTCGCCGGCGATTTCGGCTTCCGGCGGCAATTCGATTGCCGCCGGGGCCTCCTCGGCCCCGAGATCGACGCCGAACGAACCCTGGCTGCGGGAAATGCCGTCGAGCGCGGCGCGGGCGACCAGATCGCAATAGAGCGCGATGGCGCGGCCAGCGTCGTCATTGCCGGGGATCGGAAAAGTGATGCCGTCCGGATCGCAATTGGTGTCGAGAATGGCGGCGACGGGGATATGCAGGCGCGCGGCCTCCTTGATCGCCAATTGCTCCTTGTTGGTGTCGATGACGAAGATCAGGTCGGGCACGCCGCCCATGTCCTTGATGCCGCCAAGCGCCTTTTCGAGCTTTTCGCGCTCGCGCGACAGCATCAGGCGTTCCTTTTTCGTCAGGCCGGAGGCGCCGGCGCCGAG
>NZ_CAIUXT010000041.1 GCF_903903185.1 uncultured Rhodoblastus sp. | reverse complement strand
AGCATGTTCGTTGGCGACGCCCTCGGCCTGCCGACCGACGTTCCCAACCACACGAGCTACATCCAGTCCTGGATCGAGGTTTTGAAGAGCGACAAACGCGAGCTTTTCCGCGCGGCGGCCGACGCCCAGCGCATCGCCGATTACATCCTGACATTCCACGCCGACAGCCGTTCGAACGAGGACGAAGACACCGCGGCCGGCGCCGACGACTCCCCGGCGAATGCCTCCACCATCGCCGCTTGATCCAACCCGTCTCAATTATCGCAAGAGACGATCCCCTTTTTCGAGCGTCTACGGCCGCTCCGAACGCAGGAGTTCATTTCAGATGCCCAAGATAACAAAACCCCAACAGATTGCGCTCGCGCGACTTGTTACGCGCGACGCCGATCGCGCGGAAGAAGCGTCTCGTATTCCCACATGGCCGAATTATCGGACGGCGAGAAAAGCTGTCCAGGTTGGCTACGATTGCATCATGATTTTCTGGTGCGGGATGTGGCTTGGAATTGAGAAAGACGGCTACACCCACTCGTGAATATTGCTTGGAATATTTTGATCGACAGCGTCGAATTCACGCGCGACCCAACACAACCGGAGAACGAAAATGACCAGGCTTTATCGAGCCGACATGCGGCTGTACGCAACGGTCTACGTCAGAGCGCCAAACAAGACCGCGGCGCGGCGCGTGGCCCGCGAATTCGCCAATCATGTCTTCGAGTTTTCAGGCGATCACGTGTCCAATCGGGACCTCGACGATCCTGATCTGCCGGAAATTTCGCTGTCGCCGGCGATGACGGGAAATGGACACGTCGGCGCTGTTTCAAGCGCGGAGGATTGAGCGATGACCGAAGACGAAAAACGCAATTTCAATGCCCTGCGCCGGACATTGGAAGCCTGCTCCGTCGCGCTCAATTCGGGGAAATATTTCGCCTACGACCCGAGCGACAATCCGCTCCAATTGCCGACCAACAAACTCGGAAACGTCAAGTCATACGACCTCGGCGCCCGAGTCGATTATGTCCTGAGCGTGGTTCCGGAAACAATCGAGAGTTCGCCGGCTGCGCCAGTATTGGCGACGCCGGAACCGTTACGCGCCTTCGTCGATCGCGTCGGCAAAATGACGACGCCGGACCTCGAAAACATGAGCAACGACGAGACCTACGAAAAGGCCCGCGATCTCGCCGACCTGATCGCGGAAGCCTTTGAGCTCACGAAAGGCGCGGCGCCGGCTCCAAAACCCTGGTTCGGCTGGGTCGCAACCTATGGCGACGACGGATTGCAAGTCGGGTTTTTCGACACGCGCGAACCATTCGACCAAGCTGTCGCCGAGGCCGAGCACGAGCACGAGGCCGGCGAACTCGACACCTACACCTATGGCGAAGAACCATGAGGAGAACCCCGATGTGCACACTGCCGAAACCCATGGCCGCCGCGGAAATGGACGCGGACCTTGAGGACATGCGCTCCTATTTGAGTGTGACGTCCTGCACCGTGAAAAGGTGCGATCACCCGACGGTCGAGATGACCTCGCTTTGGGTCTTCGACAAGGACGGGACGCAGATCGCGTCGTTTTCCCGGCACGTTTCGGGGAGCGAGTGGAAATGGCAGGGCCAGAAATTCTATCGCGGAGGCCCGGTCACGAACCTTCCGTTCCGCAACCTTAATGAGGCCGCGGCTTACGCCCTCCGATCCTTACGAAACAGCGACTTGCTCCATTGCGATCAGGCCGAATTAGGATAAAATCGCGCGTCTCTGAAAGAGGAAAAGTCATCATGAAAAGCTCGTATATTTTCGCGAACCCCGAAGGCGAGTATTACGCCCCGCTTGCGCCACCGCCGAAGCTCCGCCAGCCGGTCATTTTCACCAATCAGAACCCCGCCCGCCGCCCGCCGGCCGCCAACGTGGACGGGCCTTTGTCGTGGCTCTCCAAAGCCTTGCGAAGCGCCCTGTCATGACTGCCTTCCGCACCGCCGCCCTCTTTGCCGCCGCCCTCTTTGCCCTTTCCCCCAAGGCATCGGCGGTCGAAGTGCAACGTTTGGCGGCGGTGCGGACCTACAATCCTGGCGGACCGGGACAGATAGGCGGCGGCGGACACGCTTTCGGCCCGTCGTCGTCTCCGACAACGATAGATGGCAACTGGGTCTATCGCATCAAAATACCCAGCTTTTTCACCGGCTATGCTGCGCAAAGCATCGGTGCGCCGAGCGGCACCCAGCCCAGCGACGGCGTGTATGTTGCCCATCCGGCTTGGTCCGTTGCAGGCGTGGACTATGATGTCGGAATCCCTTTGGGGGCGGACGCGACGCTGAAAGTCCCTGGCGTCGATACGCTGCCGGCCAGATCCCATGAGATGTCAACCCCGCTGCTGTTGCGGCTAAGAGGATAGCGCGCCGGCCGCCGCTGCGCCCTCATGGGATCTGCGCTCACTTGGCGCTGACCAGCGCTCCACACTTTTGCTTCCTCGCAGGAGACAATACTTGCGGCTTCGCGGTCGACCGACAAGACCGCGCCTCCTCCTATGACCTCGCGGCGCGGCTCGAATACGTCCTCAAGATGGAGGCGGCCGAGCGCGCGGGGGCGAAACCCGAAAAATCCGTGACCCAAGAGACGGTTCATGTGGCGGTCTACGAGCACAAGCACGGCAGCGACATGCGCGCTTTCGCCTCTCCGGAGTGCGTCACGAAATGGCGGCGCGAGATCGCCGACGAATGGTTCGAACGAGAGATTGGCAAGGCAAAGCCGGCCGATCCCGAGGCGATGGCCGACGAATATTTCGAACACGTCGGCGATGCCAGTGGCGAGTATTTCTCCAGTCAGGAAGTCAAAATAGAAGGTTAAATGCAATGACCCAAAACGAAATGGAACGTGACCTTGACGACATGCGCTCTTATTTGAGCGTGACGTCGTACATCGTTGAGAGATGCCGCCATGAGAGCGTCGAAATGACCAAGCTATGGGTGTTTGACAAGGCCGAAAAACAGATTGCCTCCTTCGAGCGCATGGAAACTTTGAGCCAATACAAGTGGCGAGGCCAAAAAATCCGGGACGGCCTGACGATCACCGACCTGCCGTTCCACAACCTGAATGAGGCGGCGGCTTATGTCTGCCGCTGGTGTTGAGGAGATCGCGAAATGAAAACGCTTGCACACGCTGAACAGGCGAAGTCATCGGCTGCTAAACATGGTAAAAGTTCCGGTCTTTTGTTTGTGCGCGTTTCGTGCGAGATCGCTTCAGCTTCCTCTCCTTGTCCGCCGACCCCGCGCCTTATCGGAAGGAAGGTTTAGTTCGCGGATCAGGGGCCGGCGCCAATCGATTGAATGGAAGGATTGGCTCAAAAGTTGCGTAAGACAAAGCTGCAATTGTTGAGACGCCGCATGTTTGGGCCTCGCCCGGGCGATCGGGGCAACGGCTTCCTCAAGCCACCGCGCCCGACGATAGCGCTCGGGGTTACCGCTTCGGATCGTTTCCTCGACCGCCCGGGCGAGTCGAACCAGGCGGTCGGCGGTATAGGGGGGCTGGAGCCTCGCCAAGGCGCGGAACGTCTTGAACGAACATGCTACGGGTTTCCGACCGTTGTCTTTGGTGGGGTCGCCAGTCGAACACGAGATTACGATGGCGAATTTCATAATTCGCTCCTGTTCAATAACCTCCCGACGAAAGCGAGCAGAGATTGTCTTCTTGATCAAAATTCAAGAAATATCGTAACTACTTTATTCGGGGGATGAAATCATCATCAATAGCCGAAATAAGGGTCGCCATTACGATATACAAGCTTGAACTTGGAACTTATTATCTTTCTCTTACTCTAAATGGCGATTTTTGTCAAGATCGAAATTCCCGAGCAATCGCAGACATCGTGGAAAATAACTGTTCTGAAACCGAGACTTAGCGTATTTTCACGCGCCACGAAACATGAAGATGCGCTACATTTTCGCAGCGCTGGGCCGATGCCCGTCCGGCCAAGCCAAAGCCCTCTGACCTTCGACCGGGCCCCGACGCCATTGGCTTGCGGTGGACAGGGCTGCGACGGCCGCCGGACACGGCGCAAGCCGCCCAGGCGACGCCTGCCGCGTCAATCCCTCACACCCCCATCGGGCGCCGCAGATCCAGCGTGGTCGGAAATTCGCCGGTCGCCTCGTCGCAGATGGATCGCGCCCGGCGTTGGCCGTGATCCTGGAAGCGGGCAAGACGGTGCGCCTCCGCCTCGTAGGAATTGACCGGAAACGTATCGTAATTGCGTCCCCCCGGATGGGCCGAGTGATGGACGCAGCCGCCGAGCGACCGTTTGCTCCATTTGTCGATAATGTCGAAAGTCAGCGGCGCCTGCGGCTTGATCTAGACCTGGACGAAGCGGGGGCTCAATTTGCCGCCTGGTACGACAGCCCGAGCCGCGATCCCGCCGACTGGCTCGTCAACAGCTTTTGAGCTGACAACGCCCGTTTTGCAATAACGCCGGCGACAACACGAAATCCAAAAAGACAATCAAAACAACTGGCAGCAGCCGTCGTGCCGCGCAAGGGTCAAGCCCGGCGCTTCGCGCCCTTGCGCGGCGCGTCGGCGGCCGCCCGCTTTCTGAAAATGAGTTGGGAAAAACTCAGATCGAAGCAAAAGCGAGGATAAGCCGATGAACTTTCAGATTTGGTACATGCGCCCGGAATGGTTCCGCGAAGGCATTTGCGGAGAGAAGCCTGATCCAACCAACCTCGATGCGACCCACGTCTTCCTGACATCAATCGCAATCAAGGCCAGTCATAACCGCGCCGATTGGACGCTCCAAGAGGTCTATCACCGGATGCAGGGCGACGTCTGGTCTCCCAACGGCGAAGCGCGCCAGCTCATCGAATCGAAGGGCCTGAGCCACACATCGATGTCCGTCGGCGATATCGCCATCGACGAAGCTGGAAAAGCGCACATTGTCGCCAGTTTCGGTTTCGAACCGCTCTGATCGCCGCAAGGGCGCCAATTCGTAACGAAGACCTGGAAATGGCCTCGTCCAAAAACCCAATGCAGTTCGAGACGCGCCCCCTGCCGCAATAATGAAACGCAGGCCTGGGTCGCAGCCTTGACGCACCCCCAGATCCCCACACGCTGAAGGACCGCATCGATGCAATACATCGTCAGAACCGACATGCCTTTCGTCGGCAACATCCAGAGCTGCGTTCTCGAAAACGGAACCGTCGCCTACACGAACGGCCTCACGCCCGACCAATATGCGGCCGAGCGCGGCTTTCCCGTTCGCATCGTCGACGACGACGAACTCGACGCGATGACGAACGCCTACGTCAATTCACTCATCACGGAACCCGTGGAAGAGACCGAGGCCGATTTCGATTATGCGCTCAACGTCCTGCCGCCTTCCAGATGGCGTGTCGTCAGGGGCGTGGAAATGTTCCACGTCGTTGAGTGTCAATCGGCGTTCAATTTTGACCCCAGATCGGCGTCCAAGGATGACCCCTTTGTACAGTGCGACAACGTAGCGCGCGCCCCGGCGTAGCTGGCCGGGGTTGCGCAGCCGGGGCGCGCGCGGTGGCGTGAATGATGGGTCTTTGGGTCAGACGCGGTTCTTCAGCCGCCAACTTTCATTGCCGGTCTCGACGATGTCGCAATGGTGCGTGAGCCGGTCGAGGAGCGCCGTCGTCATCTTGGCGTCGCCGAATACGCTCGGCCATTCGCCGAAGCCGAGGTTGGTGGTGACGATGATCGAGGTGCGCTCGTAAAGGCGGCTGATCAGGTGGAACAGCAACTGGCCGCCAGACTGGGCGAAGGGCAGATAGCCGAGTTCGTCGAGGACGATGAAGTCGAGGCGGGTCAGATAATCGGCAAGCCGCCCGGGTCTTCCGGCGCGCGTTTCCGCTTCGAGTTTATTGACCAGATCGACAGTGGTGTAGAAGCGTCCGCGCTTGCCGGCGCGCACGCAAGCGCGGGCGATGGCAATCGATAGATGCGTCTTGCCCGTGCCGGTTCCGCCAATGAGCACGGTGTTGCGTTGCAAGTCGATGAAGCGACCGGTTGCGAGATCGCGCACCAGCCTTTCATTGATTGGCGTTCCCGCGAAGACGAACTCGTCGAGGTCCTTGGCGAGCGGCAATTTGGCGATGGTCAGCTGATATTTGATCGAGCGCGCGTGCTTTTCGGAGATTTCGGCGGCGAGGAGGTCGCCCACGATGCGCGGCGGTTCGTGCTGGCGCTTGATGCCGGCGCCCATGATCTCGTCATAGGCGGCCTTCATTGTAGCGCGACAATCTGGGTGAGGGGCGCGCGACAATCAGGATGAGAATCCGGTGTCGCGGCGACGCCGATATTCGCTGTGTTGATTGACGCGCGCAAGCGCTTTTCGATGTTGATTGTCGCGGCGCGT
>NZ_CAIUXT010000040.1 GCF_903903185.1 uncultured Rhodoblastus sp. | reverse complement strand
CGTATTGTCGATCATGGCGGGCGTGGCTGGCGTGAAACGTGTGAAGGGTTGGCTTAGACACCCGAATCCTACGCCTTATCATGGCCTTAAGCTATGCCCGCCAGCCCAAAAATCACACGCCGTGAATTATCCGGGCTAGACGGCGGAAGCCATTAAGTCGGAATGCTTTCGCTACGCCGCGCGTGTCGGTGCCTATGCAACATCCAACGCGTTGAAAACGTTTCTCGACCGCATCGACGGTTTCGCCAAGACCGCGACGGACGCGGGACTAACGCCCGTTGATGACCCGATTCCGGCCAAAGCTGACGAGCGTATGCCGTCTGATCCGATGGCTCCGCGTCCCGAGGACGAGGATGCGGCGAAATGCTGGTATGTGACGCACCGAATCGACGAGCAAATTGAATACTACCGCAAGGGGCAGGAGAAGAATGAGGCGCTGGCGCGCCGGCTCTGGTGGGTCGCGTTCCTCGCTGGCCTCGCGGCGGTGCTGTTCGGCGCAATCGGAGCTTACGCGCAGGCCTTCGCGCCGTGGATAGGCTCGTTGACGACCATCGCCGCGGCGGTCGCGGCCTATGGCCTTGTGGACCGGCGCAAATATCTCATCGCGAGCCACGCCGGGATGCAAGCCAGCCTTAAGCGGATCAAGGCATTAAACGAATTACAGCCGGCGAGCCTCGCCGATCTCGTCACCGAAACGGAGGACCTACTCGACCGAGAACACGGGGAATGGCAGCCGCACATACTCGGTACGCTCCATATGCCACAGCCGGAGGCGGCGGAAGCGCCCGGTGCAGCGGCAAGCGGCGGGTGACCGCGCGACAGCTACGCTCTTATTCATAAAGTTCACAGATTTTACCGTGTTTTGCGACCGGCCTGATTGCGGGTGCGTGGGTCCGTTCGGCTACGCGCCATGGCGGGCAAGCTGAAGGTCAGGGCCACTATTCCGCTTTGGAGTTGCAGAGTATCCATCCGCCGTGCCACGCCGGCACGTGCTGACCGGCTTCAAAGCGATCGCTGTCAAATCGCTTCCAACTCCGACCCCTTTTCGCGTCCAATAACCACCCCCTCGCGGCGTGAGGTTGCTGTTTGAGAATCGGGCGTCAAACAAGATGAGAGTTTGCCGCCGCAGTCGCAACGCAGGGAGGGCTGAGCCCGACCGAAGCTGCAGCTGCGGGCGTTCGCAGATGGCCCGTCGGGCGGGGGAGGATGTCGGCTGTCAAACCGGCATAACGCTCGTTAAGAGTTTATGGACTTTGACCCCAATTACAAGCACTATTGAACCAATTATAGCTCCACAGGCTGGCGCGACGGGCACCCGTCGTTTCTTGCCGCTTACTACGGGTCTGCAAATGTCCCGCATTTTTCTTAGCCATTCGAGCAAGGACGATTTTTCCGCCGTCGCGGTTCGCGATTGGCTAGGCGAGGAAGGCTGGAACGACGTCTTCCTTGATCTAGATCCGGCGCAAGGCATTCATCCCGGCCAACGCTGGGAACGAGCGCTTTATGAGCAGGCCAGCCGGTGCGAGGCGGTGATCTTCCTCGTCTCGAACAATTGGCTGAATTCCGACTGGTGCCGCAACGAGTATGAACTCGCCCGCCGGCTCAACAAGCGGGTGTTCGTCGTGCTGATTGAGAACATCCCCCATGGAGATTTGCCTGATTACCTCAAGCAGACTTTTCAGGCGGTGTCGTTCGCCTCGGGCGAGGATCCGCATATTCAGCGCGGTGCGGCCGGGCACGCAGGAGGAGCGCCACGTCACTTTTTCGCGTGAGGGGTTGGCGCGGCTCAAGGCCGGATTGACCCAGGCCGGTTTGGACCCACGCTTTTTCGCCTGGCCCCCGGAGGGCGACCTCGATCGCGCGCCCTATCGCGGAATGGAGCCGATCGACACCTTGGATGCCGGCGTCTTTTTCGGCCGCGACGGCCCGATCGTCGAGGCGCTCGACGCCTTGCGCGGTCTCAGGGAGGCTGCGGCGCCGCGGCTGTTCGTCATCCTGGGTGCCTCGGGCGCGGGCAAATCCTCGTTCCTGCGCGCCGGTCTGCTGCCTCGTCTTTCGCGCGATGACGTGAATTTCCTGTGCCTGCCGTTGATCCGCCCCGAACGCGCGGCGCTCACAGGCGTCAACGGCTTGGTTGCGTCGCTGGCGGCGGCCAGCGTCAGGGCCGGTCTGGAGGTCACGCGCGCCAGCATCCGCGCGGCGGCGGCAGGTGGGGGCGAAGCCCTGCGACCTGTCGTGCAGGATCTCGTCGCCCGCGCGGCGCTTGCAACGCGCGCGCAAAAACCTCCTTCGCTCGTCCTCGCGATCGATCAGGCCGAGGAGCTTTTTGCGGGGGAGGGCGCGCAGGAGGGTGAGGAGTTGCTGACCATCTTGCGCGATCTGGCGTTGGTCGATGCGCCCGCGCTTATCGTGCTGTTCGCAATTCGCTCGGATTCCTATGACGCGCTGGAACATGCCAAGCCAATGGAAGGCCTCGGTCAAAAGGCCTTTCCGCTGCTCCCCATGCCCCGAGGCGCCTATCAGACGGTGATCGAGGGTCCGGCGCGGCGTCTCGTCCAATCGGGCAAGAAGTTCGAGATTGATCCGAGCCTGACGCAGGCGCTGCTCGAAGACATCGAAAGAGGCGGCGGCGGCGATTCCCTGCCCTTGCTCGCCTTCACGCTGGAGCAGCTTTACCGCGACCACAACGACGGCAAGCGCCTTTCCCGCGCTGATTACGAGGCTTTCGGAGGGCTGTCGGGTGCGCTCGATGCGGCGATGGCTAGGGTTTTCGAGGCGGCGGACAGAGATGCTCGCATTCCCCGGGACCACGCGGCGCGGCTCGCGCTGTTGAGGCGCGGCCTCATTCCATGGCTGGCCGGAGTCGACCCCGAAAGCAGGACAACGCGCCGCCGCCTCGCCCGCGCGGCGCATATCCCGGAGGATGCGCGCCCGCTGATCGCCCTGCTGGTCGAGCAACGCCTGCTCACGCGCGACATCGACAAGGGCGCGGGCGAGACGACGATCGAGCCCGCGCATGAAGCGCTGTTGCGGCAGTGGGCCTTGCTTCAGGGCTGGCTGGCGGAAGATTTCGGCCTGCTCTCCACGCTCGAAGGCGTCAAGCGCGCCGCGCGCGACTGGGACGCGAACGCTCAGGCGGCGGCTTGGCTTGCGCATCAGGGCGAGCGGCTGGCCGAGGCGCAAGCGCTCGACCAACGGCCAGACATCGCGTCAAAACTCGATTCCCTCGACCGTACATACCTGTCGCATTGCCTCAATGAGCAGGAGCGCAGGCGTTCTGAAGCGGAATTGCGCCTGCGGGAGCGCGATGAAGAACGGGAACGGCGAACGCGAGACGCCGAGGCGCTCGCCATCGCTGAGCGAGGCATATCTGCGGCGCGTTTGGCGGAAGCTCAGGCTGCGCAGCGCGTTGCCCGGCGCACACGCATCGGATTGGCGGTCGCCAGCGCGCTGACGATTGTGGCCACAGCCCTCGGCTTGTATGCGACGCAAAAACAAAAATTCGCCGAACTGAAGATCGCGGAAGCCAAGCAGAAAACGCGGGAAGCCGAGTCAAATCTGGCTGCTTCGTTATGGCAACAATCGCTTTTCCTTTCGTCCCTCTCAAAGGAAGTGTCCGCGAACGGAAATGATATGACCGCCATGCTTCTTGCCATCGAAGCCTTGGGAAGTGTCCCGTTGAGCTCTAGTCCACCGCAGGCGGAGCGAGCGCTTTTTGAAGCGCGAGCTGACGCGAGAGAACTGGCGGTCTTTCCTAGGCATGGAGACGTTGTGAACAGCGTCGACTTCAGCCCAGATGGCGAGCGCATCGTGACCACTTCAACAGACAAGCCTAATCTCAGCAGCGATGATCCGACCGCTCGCGTCTGGAATATCAAAGACAAATCCCTCATTTCGGAATTGAAATTGCAATCGAGGGCGACTTCGTCTGTCTTCAGTCCAGACGGGCGATTGGTGGCCACAAGCGGGGATGTTGAGGCTGTTGTCTGGAATCCGGACAACGGCAAACTCGTCCGATCATTCAAACCATTGAATGCCCAACACCCGTCGTTTCATGGCGCCGTTGAATCAGCCGTGTTCGATAGAAGCGGCGGCAGGCTCCTAGTCGGATCGGAGGATTATAACGCGTATTTGTTTGATGTTGAGACCGGCCGCCAAATTCGAGACTTCATTGGACATCAAGGGAATGTTTTGAGTGCGGCCTTCAGCCCGGATGGCGCGCGCATAATTACAACTTCGGCAGACGCAGACGCGCGCATATGGGAGACGACTACAGGGACGGTCCTGCATGTGCTGAATGGCGTCGAGAGCGCGGCTTTCAGCCCTGATGGACGCAGCGTCGCGACGGTGCATGGCAATTTGATACGAACATACGATGTCGCCTCCGGAGCCTTGCTCAAATCGTTCGCCCGCGGCTTGCATAATTTCTGGAGTGTGACGTTCAGTCCGGATGGGAAAAATATTCTTGCAGCGTCAAACGATGGCGCCGCCCACATGTGGGATGCCAACACCGGCGTTCGGGTGACGCTATTCAAAGGGCATTCGGACGGTGTGCGGTATGCTCGCTTCAGCGCCGACGGCACGCTCATCGCCACAGCCTCAGCCGATCGAACGGCGCGCGTTTGGCGCACCACACCCTCCTTTGGGACAGCCGTCGCGTTGGCGGGGATAAACCGCGGCACGCATATGGTCTTAAGCCCCAATCATGCGACCGTGTTGATCTGGGATCATTCCACAAAGAATGCGCAAAATTTATTTGATGTTAAAAGTAACAAATTGATATCAAATCTGGGCGGTGCCGATAACGCAATCACAGATGCAATCTTCAGCGAGGATTCCGAAAAGCTCCTAACCATAAGCAACCATGGCTACGTTATTAAAGTATGGGATGTCAGTTCTGGGAAACTTATTTTCACCACAAGACCGGAAACGTTTCTGTCTGAAGCTTCTTTTTCGTCAGATGGAAAAAAGATAATTGGCGGCATAAGTAACGGAATGGCGCGCATCTGGGATGCCGATTCAGGAAAAGAGCTTCTAACCTTCAGCGAAAGGCTTCCGACTACGTTGCTAAGCGTCAGCTTTAATCACGACGGTCAATCTGCTGTGACCGGCGACTTCAATGGTTATGTTGCCTTATGGGACGCTAAAACAGGACATTTCATAAGATATCTTGATCGCGCTGGCTATGTTGGTGTAACAAATGCTCATATAGACTACAGAAATAAATCGGCAATGGCCACCACCCGGAATGATATAATATTGTGGGATCTCGATAATTCGCATATTAAATTAAGAATAAAAACGACAGACAGCTTCATCCGACAGGCTAATTTCAGTTCGACAGGAGAGCGTATTTTCGCAATTTTTGGTAACGGAGCGATCGAAGTGTGGGATGCTCACAATGGCGGCACTGTGGCGTTTTTTCCCGGAACCCCGCAAACCGACGGCGGCGACATTTTCGGCTCAATCGCGGGCAATTCGACCATCAGATTTGAATCAGATGGAATTGCAAGAATTTATGATTTCCACGAGCGAACCCAGTCTCTTGTGGAGGACGCGCAAAATAGAGCTTCGCGATGTCTTACGCCAGCTCAGCGTCGAGACTATTCGCTTAACTCGGATCCGCCCACCTGGTGCATCACTTCAAGTAAATGGCCATACGATACGCAGGACTGGCGGGATTGGATGCAGTACCGCTCTAGTTTCAAAGCTGTTCCGCGCCCAGACGATGAGCAATGGACGGAGTGGGTAGCTCACCGTAAGGCCGGACTGCTTTCGCGATAGTTTAGCGAGTTGGTCAACGAAATCCGGAGCGAAGCGCATGACTGACGGAAGGTCACGTTTCCGCTCAGATTCGCGCCCTCTGGAGCATCTCTCCCTTTCGATCCGGCGACGTCCGCTTATCAGCGGACATGAGGCGGTCAGGACCAAGCGCTGGACGACGCCTATGAGCCGATTCCGGCCATCGCTCGATTGGCTCGTTACGGTTTCGCAGGCGATCAGAATTATTCTTTCCCGTCGCCCGCCTCGCTTTGGGCGCGTTCGCGATCCTGTCGGATGCTGCGCTTTGTCGCGACCAACTGCCAAATCAGAATCGCCAGGATGACGCCGAAGGAAAAGACCATTTCGATGGCGCCGTAAGACTCACCCACCGGCGCCTCAGCGTCCCATTTGTTCGGCGCGCTCCAGGCGTTCAAACATTTCGAGCACGTTTACGAGGCGCGAACGCAGCGTCGCGCGCGCGACGGCAAAGTCGGGCGCGCGCTCGCGCAACACCGCCTCGACCAGAAAACTGGTCTCGGGCAGGGCCGGCGCCGCCGCGACGGAACGCGGGATGTAAGCGCGTACGCTGGCGTCGGCCAGCAGCGACAGCTTGCGCGCGCGTCCGACGCGCGCGCGCGCATTGACGGAATCGTGGCCACGCCGTTCGACCTCGCGGCCGATCTCGCAATAGATCGTCGCCGCCGCGAGAATGGCTGGCCGGCAAGAGGGCGGAAGCCGCGCCACGCCATCGCGCGCGCGCTGGTAAAGCCGGTCGGCCTCGGCGAGCAGGCGCGCGACGACGCCGGCCAGCGCGGGGGAGGGCGCCGGCGACGCCAAAAAGGCTTCGGCGTCGATCCCGGCCTCCTCAAGCCATTCGAGCGGCAGATAAAGCCGGCCGGCGCGGGCGTCTTCGCCGACGTCGCGCGCGATATTCGTCAATTGCATGGCGACCCCGAGGTCGCAGGCCCGCGCCAGCGCGAGCGGATCGCGCACATGCATCAGCAGGGTCATCATTACCCCGACCGTTCCCGCCACCCGCGCGCCATAGGCGCGCAGCTCCGATAGCGTCGCCGGACGGCGTCCCTCGCTGTCCCAGGCGAGCCCGTCGAGCAGCGCGAACGGAACCTCGCGGGGAATGCGATGAACCCGGGTGAGATCGGCGAACACCCGATCGGCGGGGTGATCCTCCGGGTCGCCGGCATAGACGCGGTCGAGCCTTTCGCGCAACCGCTCGACCGCCGCCGCCTTGGCAAAATTCTCATCTACCGCGTCGTCCGCGAGCCGGCAGAAGGCGTAGAGCCCGAAGGCCGGGCGGCGCACGGCGTCCGGCAACAGCCAGGACGCGGCGTAAAAGCTCTTCGATCCGCCGCGAATCGCGTCACGGCAGGCGTCATGGTCGGCGTCGCTCGCCAGATTCCCTTCAAACGAAAGCGGATGCATGTGGCGCCACCTTGTCAAGAACGCGCGCCGACGACAGCACGCCCGGAAGTCCCGCGCCCGGATGCACGCCGGCGCCAACTAGAAACAGGTTTTTTACGTCTTCGCTGCGGTTGTGCGGACGGAACCAGGCGCTTTGCGTCAGCAGCGGCTCCAGCCCAAAACCTTCCCCATGGGTGGCGTTGAGACGATCGCGAAAATCGATGGGAGTCGTCACTTTCGAAACGACGATATGGCGGCCAAGGTCGGGCAGCAGATTCGCTTCGAGCCAGGACTCGATGCGCTGGCGATAGGTCTCGGCCTCGACGCTCCAGTCCTGGCCGCCCTGAAGATTGGGCACCGGCGAAAGCACATAGAAGGCGTCGCAGCCCGGCGGCGCGACGGACGGATCGGTCGCGGTCGGGCGATGGAGGTAAAGACTGAAATCATCCGACAGTTTCTTGCGCCGGAAAATGTCCTTCAGCAATTCGCGGTAGCGCGGACCCATCAGGATGGTGTGATGGCCGACCTCGTCATAGCGGCGGTCGGTCCCGAAATACCAAAGGAACAGGCCCATGGAATATTTCGCGCGGTTCAGCTTGGCGTCGGTCCAGCGCCGCCGCGCGCTCGCCGGCACGAGATGGCGATAGGTCCAGGCGGAATCGGCGTTGGAGACGACGATATCGGCGCGCAGCCTTTCGCCGTCGGACAATTCGACGCCGACCGCCTTGCCGCCCTCGACCAGAATCTGGCTGACGTCGGCGCGGTAGCGGATTTCGCCGCCCTGCGACTCGATCAGACCGACAAGCCCGCGCGTGAGCGCGCCGGTGCCGCCGATCGCCGAATGAACGCCGAAGGTCGTTTCGAGGAAGGCGATCAGACAATAGATCGAGGAGGCGCGAAACGGATCGCCGCCGATCAGCAGCGGGTGGAAACTGAAGACGGTCCGCAGCCGCTCGTCTTTGAAGAAGCTCGACACCACGCTGTAGACGCTGCGATAGCCTTGCAGGCGGATCAGCTCCGGCGCGATTTTCGCCATGTCGAGTATCGAGTTGAAGGGCTCGTCGCCGAGCTTCTCGAAACCGATGCGGTAAATAGCTTCGCTCATCTTGAGGAAGGCGTCGAGATGATCGGCTTCTCCCGGCGAAAAGCGCTCGACCTCGGCCCGCATGGCGGCGCGGTCGGAGCTGTAGGTGAAGGTCGCGCCGTCGGGAAACCGAATCTTGTAGAACGGCTTCATCGGAACCAGTTCGACGTCGTCGGCAAGACGGCGGCCGCAGAGGCTCCATAATTCCTCGAACAGGAAGGGCGCGGTGACGATGGTGGGTCCGGCGTCGAAGGTGAAGCCGCCCATTCTATGCACGTAGGCGCGACCGCCGGGCGCGTCGAGGCGCTCCAGAATCTTGACCGCATAGCCGCGCGCGCCGAGCCTGACGGCCGCTGCGAGGCCGCCAAAACCGGAGCCGATCACGATCGCTACGGGTTTTGCCCGTCCCGACCCGCCATCTGAGTTGACATCTCGAACTGTAAACATAAATAGACACTATATACGTCATTTTCCAACAGACAAGTCGAATGTCGGCGCAAGGCGCGCCGGGACGGCTCAATCTGCAAAAAAGGCGGATTGGGCGGCCTCGATTTGATCGGCGACGGCGCGCGGGTCCTCCTCATGGGCGAGATGGCCGAGGCCCGGCAAGCGGATGATTTTCGCCCGTGGCAGGAATTTGGCGATTTTTTCGGCGTCGTCGGGGCGGATCGCCTTGTCGTTTTCGCCGACGATCAGCAAGGCGGGGATGGCGATGCGGCGCAGATCCTCGGGCATGCGCGTCAGATCCCAGTTCGCCATCATTTCCAGCGCGCCGGCGCAATGCGCGGGGTTTTGCATCAGGCGGGCGTAAAGATCGAGGCCCTGCGCGTCGAGTTTCGAGCCCATGCCGGCGATGAGTTGGGCGACCGAACCGCGATCGGCGCTCCAGGCGACAAAGCGCGCCGCGAGCGGGTTCAGGTGAAGCAGTCGCGCCAGGACGGGGAAAATCTGCCCGCCAAACCCCTCGAAGGGCAGAAAGGCCCCGTTGATGGCGACGAACAGGTCCGGCTCAAGCCGCCCCTCGGCGATGAGGCGGGCGAGGATCGCCGCGCCGGCCGAATGGCCGATGACCAGTTTGGGCGCGACGTCGAGCCGGGCGAGCAGCGCCGCGAGCGCCCGCGCATAGCCCTTGAGCGACCTGTCGGTCCAGCGTTCGGAGGTGGTGAAGCCATGTCCCGGCAGGTCGGGCGCGATCACGCGGTAATGCTCGGCGAGCAGCGGGCTCAGTCCGCGCCAGGAGTGCGTCGCCCCGGCGGCGCCGTGAACGAGCAGCGCGGGCGGGCCGGAGCCGATATCCTGCACATGCCAGCGAAACCCGTCCGCGACGACGAAACGGCTCGACTCGCGCAGCGGCCAGTCGGCGCCTTCGCGGGCGAAATCCAGACCTTTCATCGGTCCAAATCTTTCATCAATCGCGGTCTTTCATAAGTTCTGGCGTTTCAGTCGCTCTGGACCCTCATCGCTGCAGCGCGCCGCGCACGGCGGCGTTGATTCCGGCGGCGTCCGCCCGGGGCAGCTTGATATAGCGCGCGGTCATCGCCTCGGCCAGGGCCCGCACGGGCGCGTCGTCCCGCCCGGAGGCGCCGATCTGGGCCGTGTCTATGGCGAGCGCGGCGACATTTGCCGCGCGGATCCGGCGCGCGGCGTCGAGCGCGTCCTCCATCGCCCGTGGACGACCGGGCTCGCCGTCGCGCCCGATATTGGCGCGGCCGTCGGTCATCATCACGATCAGCGGCGTCTGGCCCTTGCGGCGGCTTTGATCGGCGACGCCGAGCGCGGCGTCGAGACCCGCCGCGATAGGCGTGCCGCCGCCGCCCGGCAGGCCGCTCAGCGCCCGCCGCGCCCTGGCCGTGGCGCGCGTCGGCGGCAGCACGAGTTCGCCGGTCCGCCCGCGAAAGGCGATCAGCGCGACGTGGTCGCGGCGCGCATAGCAATCGGCGAGCAGCAATTCGATCGCGCCCTTGACCTCGGCGAGCCGGTTCATCGCCAGCGAACCAGAGGCGTCGACGACGAAGATCGTCGTCGCGCCGCGCTTCTGGCGATGGCGGGTGATCCGGAAGTCCTCGGGTTTGACGATAATCCGCCTGGGCCCGGCCTGGATGGCGGCCCCTTGGGCGGCCGC
Organism: uncultured Rhodoblastus sp.; assembly: GCF_903903185.1. Classification (GTDB taxonomy): domain Bacteria; phylum Pseudomonadota; class Alphaproteobacteria; order Rhizobiales; family Beijerinckiaceae; genus Rhodoblastus. Next base: position 41,756 of record NZ_CAIUXT010000040.1, on the reverse strand, counting down.
GCCTTCGCGCAGCCGTCGCCAGGGCGCGGCGGCGCGAAGGGTGGCGACGAGGGCGAGCCTGCCCTTGGAAAGTTCGCCGGGCCGCGCGTCGAGCGGCCGGCCGCGTCGCAGCGAATAATTCTCCTCCCCGGACTTTCCGTCGCTGGCGCCGCTCCGGTTGCGCTGAACGCCGGCGGCCAGAGCGGCCAGCAAGCCCGGCGGCAGGGCCGCGCGGGCGGCTTCGAGCACGCGCTCCTCAAGCTCCCGGGGCGTATTGTCTTCTTCGGCCGTCTCGGTGTCATCAGCCTCATCCTCGGGCGGCGGCTCCTCCTCCTCCTCCTGGGGTTCGGCGGGCATCCGGGTGGCGCGCGGACCCAGCGCGAGCGCGGCGGCCAACTCGACATCCTCATCCTCGACCCGCGTCACGCCCCGCAACGCCGCGAGGCCGCGCGCCGCGCGCAAGGCGAACAGGACGGCGCGGGGCGAGGCGACGCCGAGTTCCACCGCGATTGCGACCAGCGTCGCACTCGCTTGCTGGCCGACTTCGACGCGCGGCGCGCGGATGCGCGCGGCGGCGAAATCTTCCTCCGACAGGATGGGCGGCTCGATGTCGCGCCAGCCGACGCCGTCGAGATCGACCCAGAAGGCCAGTCTTTCCGCGAGCGCGGCGGGCGCCGCCTCGTCGTCGCGGCCTTCGTCGAGCGCGACCACGCCGATGCGCGCGGGCAGGACCGCCGACAGGCCATCGCGTTGCAGGGCGATCTCGCCGGTATCCAGCGCGGCGGCGAGACGGGCCGCGACCCCGGTCGAGATCCGTTCCGCCATCGCCACGGCCAGCACCCCGCCGTCCGCCGCCGCGAGGACGCCGGTTTCGGCGATCGGCCTGCCGGCGCGCAAGGTGGCGGCGACGTCGAGACCGCCGATAAGCCGGTCGTCGGCGATATCGGCGGGCGCCCGAAAGAGCCGCATCGGCGCGAGGTCTGTAACGATCCTTGACATCAGCGCATCGCGCGCCGGACCCGGGCCCGAGCGCAGAAGCAGCCCGGAGCCAATCGGATCTAGTGCGAACAGGGCGCCGGCGAGGCTCGCGCGCCGCCAGGGCGTCGAGACGGCGTCCGACGCGGTCATGGCCCGAAAACCTCTTCGATCGCCCGCTGCACGCGCGGCGCCGAACCGCCATCGTCGAGCGGATTGCGGCGCAACCGGTGACTGAGGACCATGGGCGCGAGACGTTTTAATTCCTTGTCGCCGATCGCCGGAACGTCTTCGAGCGCCGCGAAGGCGCGCGCGGCCCGGATCAGCGTCAACTCGCCGCGCAAACCATCGGCGCCGAGCGCGATGCAGAGCCGCGTCGCGCGCTCCAGCGCCGCGTCGGAGGTCTCGACGCTCGCCACCCGTTCTCTCGCATGGGTGATCTGCGCGCGCAGCTTGCGCTCGGCGCCAGCCCATGTCCGATGAAACGCCTCGGGGTCGCGGTCGTAGTCGTTGCGCCGGCGCACCACCTCGATCCGCGTCGGCACGTCCTGTGGCGTCCTGACCTCCACGGCCAGCCCGAACCGGTCGAGCATTTGCGGCCGCAATTCTCCCTCTTCCGGATTGCCGCTGCCGATCAGCACGAAACGGGCGGGGTGGCTCAGGCTCAGCCCTTCCCTTTCGACAAGATTGACGCCCGACGCGGCGACGTCGAGCAGCAGATCGACGAGATGGTCCTCAAGCAGATTGACCTCTTCGATGTAGAGAAAACCGCGATTGGCGCGCGCCAGCAACCCCGGCTCGTAGTGTTTTTCGCCGGCGGCGAGGGCCCGTTCGAGGTTCAGCGCGCCGACCACCCGATCCTCGGTCGCGCCGAGCGGCAGATCGACGACGGGCGCGCCGCGCTGTTCCGCCTTCGGCTTCGCCTCGCCCGTGCAGGCGCCGCAGAGTCCGGCGCGGTTCTCGGGGGCGCAATTATAGGGACAGCCTGCGACCACGCGAATCTTCGGCAGCAGCGCCGCCAGTGCCCTCACGGCCGTGGATTTGCCGGTGCCGCGATCGCCGAAGGCAAGCACGCCGCCGACGGATGGGTCCACGGCGGCGATCATGAAGGCGAGTCTCATATCGTCCTGGCCGACGATCGCGGAAAAAGGAAAAGGATTGACCATAGGTTCTGACGTCCGGTTTCGACGCCTATATGTCATCCCGACCTGAAGGTTGGCAATCGTTTCCTCGCGATTTCCATCAAACCAGTTTGGCGGCTCGGGACAGGAAAAGTCGCGCCGTCGCGCTTTTTCGCGTGTCCGGCGGAGGCGCGCCGGGGTCGGGGACGCAAATGCGCGCCGCGCCGGAGCGCTTTCGAGCGAAATGGATGCGGGTTTGCGTCCACCGAAAGTCCGCGTCGGCGAATCAAACGCAAAAAAACGAGAGCGCGTTCGGAGAACCGAAGATCTCCGAACGCGCTCCGTTTGACGCCATATGCTTTTGCGAAAGGTCTTCGGCCTGTCAGGAATAGACCCCAGGCGCCGCGATTCAGGGAGGGCGCCCGCACCGACCGCGCCAGCGCGGCGAAGCGCTGGCGAATCGGGGCTTGAGCGACGTGCTATTCAGCCGCGTTGCGCATCTGCGGATAAACGCAGGCGGGCTCCGAACTCGGCGCGGGACGGCGCATCGGAAGAATCCGGGCGCTGGTGAAAGGCAGATCGAGTTCGCGCCAGACATCGACGATCGCTTCGACGAGGTCGGCCAGATGCGCTTCGGTATGGCGCGGCGTCGGCGTGATGCGAAGCCGCTCCGAGCCGATGGCGACGGTCGGATAATTGATCGGCTGGATGTAGATCGAATGCCGACGCATCAGCAGATCGCTCGCCGCCTTGCAGCGCGCCGCGTCGCCGATCATCAGCGGCACGATATGCGAGGGATTTTCGAGCACCGGCAAGCCGGCGGCCATCAGCGCGTGTTTCGTCGCCATCGCCATGAATTGATGGCGGGCCCTTTCCTCTCCCGACGTCTTGAGGCGCCTGATCGCGGCCCGCGCGCTCGCCGTCACCATCGGCGGCAGCGTGGTCGTGAAGATGAACTGGGGCGCATAGGACCGGACGGCGTCGACGACTTCCGCCTTGCCTGCGATATAACCGCCGAGCGCGCCGAAGCCCTTGGCGAGCGTGCCCTCGATCACGTCGATGCGGTGCATCAAGCCCTCGCGCTCGCAAAGGCCGCCGCCGCGCGCGCCGTACATGCCGACCGCGTGGACCTCGTCGATATAGGTCATCGCATTGTATTTTTCCGCGAGATCGGCGATTTCGGCGATCGGCGCCATATCGCCGTCCATCGAATAAAGGCTCTCGAACAGGATCAGTTTCGCGCGCTCCCTCGGTTGCGCCGCGAGCAGCCTTTCAAGATGGGCGACGTCATTGTGCCCGAACACCTGCTTTTCGCATCCGGCGCGGCGGATGCCCTCGATCATCGAATTATGATTCAGCGCGTCCGAGATAATCAGACAATCCGGCAACAGCGACGCAATGGTCGATATCCCCGCGAGGTTGGAAATCCAGCCCGACGTAAAGACCAGCGCGGCCTCCTTGTCGTGAAGATCCGCCAGCTCGCGTTCGAGTTCGACGATGGGATTATGCGTGCCCGAAATATTGCGGGTGCCGCCGGCGCCGGCGCCGTGCACGCCGATGGCGTTGGCGGCGGCGGCGATCACGTCGGGATGGCCGCCCATGCCGAGATAATCGTTGGAGCACCAGATCGTCACGTCGCGCGGGCTTTCGCTCGGGTCTTCAGGGCGCCAGAGGGCGGTTGGAAACCGATAGGCGTTGCGCTCAAGATTGGCGAAAACGCGATAGCGTTTTTCGTCCTTCAGCTTTTGCACAGCCGCGGAGAAATGGGCATTGTAGGCCTTGTCGTTCGGTTTCATTTCGTCCCTCCTGACAGATTGACTCTGATTGACTTCAAGCCGCGCAACCTTCGATCGCCGCCAGCAAACGCTGACGATCCATGCGACGGCCGATCGCGACAATACGTGGTTCCTGTGGGCGGCCCGGCGCGAAAGGCGTCATGCGCGCGCGGCTGCCGCTTATCTCGAAGGCGATCCAATGCGCCCGCGTGCGCATCGCGCCCCTGACCGCCTCCACCTCGCCGAAAGCGCCGGCGGCGACGAGTTCGAGGACCTGCGCGAGATTGCGCGCCTCGCAGAACGCCGGCAGCGGCGCGCTCCAGCTCTCCTCGCGCGCCTGCGCCGCCTTGGCGGCGAAGGCTTCGAGCGCCACCATCTCGCCCTCGATCATTCCCGAAAGATCATCCTGGCCGCGCCGCGACATCGGCCCCCACAGCGCATTGGCGTTGAGAGGCGCCACCAGGAACCAATGTTCGGCGACCGCAAGCGCCATCAGGGTCCCCAGCATCGTATAGCCGACGGCGTCGAAAGCCGTCGTGGCCGCCATGGCGTTCCAAGCCAGCCAGGTCGTCACCACCGTCGAAATCGTCACCGAGAACGGGAAGAACATGTTCATCGGCCGGCGCGTCATGTAGGTGGCCAGATAGCGCAGATGCTCGGGGATCATCTCCTCGCCCAGATTCGGCACGCCGAAAAACACGTTCAGCTTCGCGCTCTCGTGCATCCACCAAAGCGTCGCGTAGGTCCAGAATCCGAGTTGATTGGGCTGGTTGTGGGTCAGGGCAAGCAGAATCACCGCTCCGACGAGCGCGAAAAGTTCGTGATAGAGGCTGGTGCGCACGCCTTCGATGAATCGCGCCAACCCGCGAAGCCCGGGAGGGCAGGGCTTGCGCTGCGGGCCGGTGACAAAGCCGGTGTAGAAGCTGACGATCTGCCAGCCCCACAGGATCAAGCCATAGGAAAACGCCGCATAGGCGGAGTTGGCCGTCTGCTGGCCCCCCGTCGCCACGAGACCCCAAAGGGCGAGGACGACGAGCGCTGTCGCTCCGACCATGGTGTAGCGGAAGGTTTTCTGCGGCAGGCTGTCGACATAGAAGATCGCTCCGGTGGAGCCCCACCAAAGCGCCAGCGTCGCAAGGATCGGCAGAACATGATCCGTCAAGTTCGACACTCCTTACCAGATCGGCTTGAGACGTATTTCGGCCGGCAGCGGGTTGGCCTTGGCCGGAATCAGATAGAGGCGCGTGAAGACGAGCGCGGCTTTGGCCGCGCCAAACGCCTTCTTGACCTTGCCGGACAACCCGCCCTCGGCTTCGGCGCTTTCCATCGCGCGCGCGATCCCGACGAGGCGGTCGAAGCCCGCCTTGAAGCCGGGATTATCGAGATCGAGCGTCAGCGGGAAGGCTTGGCGCGTAATCTCCGAACACAGGCGGAAGACCTTGAAGTCGTATTCGTCCGGGCTGATGCCGACCGCCTTGTGGAATTCGGGCCGGTAATGGTCGCGGACATACATCGTTGCGTAAACCGAGAGCACGAAGAACTTGATCCACCAGACGTTGACGCCCTGGGTCAGCTTCGGATTGGCGCGCAGCAGCAGCGCAAAGGCTTCGCCATGCCGGAACTCGTCGTTGCACCATTCCTTGAATTTCTTGAAGATGGGATGGAAACGACGCTCGGGATGGCGTTCGAGCTGGCGAAAGATGGTGATGTAGCGCGCATAGCCGATCTTCTCGGAGAGATAGGTGGCGTAGAAGATGAATTTCGGCTGGAAGTAGGTGTATTTCTTGGCGCGTGTGAGGAAGCCGAGATCGACGCCGATGCCGAAATCCTTCAACGTGTCGTTGATGAAGGCGGCGTGACGCGCTTCGTCGCGGCTCATGAAGGTGAAGAGATCCTTCATGTCCTGATTTTTGGTCCGCTTTTTCATTTCGGCGTAAAGCACGCAACCGGAAAACTCAGCCGTGCAGGACGAGATCAGAAAGTCCCGGAATTCCTTGTCGAGTTCCGGCGCCAGTTCGAAATTCTGATCATACTCCTCGTCGCGCTGGAAATGCCGCTTGTTGAGGTCGGCGCGCATTTCCGCGATCAACTCATCCCATTGCGCGCGCACCGAACTGATATCGATCTTGTCCAGCGCTTCAAAATCGGTGGTGTAGAAGCGCGGCGTCAGAACCGTGTCCTGCTGCGCGATGCGGGTAGCCTCGGCCGTTTCGATATTCCGGATCGGGACGTTCATAGAGACCTCTTTTCGGAAAAGCTGACGTCGTAGAGTTCGGTGAGTTCAAGGTTGCCGGCGACCCGGGTCCAGAGCTTTTCTAAAGCGCCGGCGCGGGTAACGACGGCGCGACGGCGAACGACGATCCGCTCGCCATAAGGCGGGCGCTCGGGCGCATCGATGACCTGCACCTCGTCGCCCGGCGCGATCCTGAAATCGCCGTCGAATTCGACATGGGCGTGGAGCGATTCCGACGTGTTCTCGATTTCGACGGTGCAGGGAAATTCGAACTGCTTTTTGACGAAGGGAGACAGGAAGTTCATGGCGCCGTCTCCTTCCTCGATGAAAACAGGCCGGCGAACACCTCGGTCTGGTTGGGTCCGAAGGCGTCGAGATCGACCCGCCGCCCCGTCATTTCATCGGTCAGGGACAACGTGCCGTCGCTCCAGCGCGTGAGCTTGAACGGCGTCTGCGCGCCGATGCCGTCGCGCGTCCGCTCATGCGCGAGGCCGCGCATCATGCTGCGCAGGAAGCCATTGGTTCCCGGCTTGATCGTCGACAGGACCGCGCCATTGGAAGCATCGGTTATCGTGACGGAGCCGTCGTCGTGGTCGGCGAAGTGGAGAAGCAACGTCTGATAAGGCTGCGCCGCCGGCATGTGGACCGCGCCCATGTCGGCCGAGCGCCCAAACAGGGTGATGGAAAAAGCGAAGGCGAGCAGAACGGCCGCCCCGATCAGCAGGCCGCGCGGCGCGCCTTCGGGTCGATCGGCTCCCGTCTCCATGTTCGCGGTCTCACTCATCGTTTCGCTCCTGCTCGCCTCAGGCCAGCGCCGGAAGGTTGATTTCGCCGGTCCCGACGCCCGCCGCCGGGCGCTTGGCCGGCGTGGGCTCCTGCCCTGCCGCCGCCGACAGGGCGCGCCCGAGCGTCTCGGCGACCGCCTTTGCTTGCGGCACGCAACGCAGGGTCGGCTCCGGATCGGCGAATCGGAACGGACGGGCGCTCGGCCACAGCGCGATATAGGGAACGTGCTGATCCTTCGCGAGGCGCGCCGAGACGTCGCCGGTTCCATCCGCGTTCAAGCGAACATCGGCCGCGACAATGTGCTGGAACGGCAGATTGATGAAGATCGGCAAGGCGACGCCGCTCTTGATGACGAGGCGGCGCTCGGTAACGACATACAGGCTGTTGCGCGCCCCGAGCCAGGCGAGAAAGCCAAGCAGCGCCAGACTCGTCCCGCCGAATGCGAGCGAGCGCAGCGCCGCCAGGGCGGCGCTCGCGGCCCCTTCGTCGGCCAGGGCCGAGAGGAAGCTCCAGGCCGTCAGGGCCGCGAACCAGATCATCACCCAATCCGCGCGATAGGCTTTCCGCCAGAGGCTCGTCGGATCGGGGCGACCGAACCAGAGCACACGCTCCCCTGGCGGGATGTCGGTGGGCAACAGTTTTGCAAGGTTGACCGTTTTCATATCAGGGGCTCCGCGCGATCGTGGGTCGCATAGAGCGTGCCGGAGCCATAGAAGGCCCCGATAATCTCCTCTTCCTGAAGCGTAACGGAATCCGGGTTCTTCAGCTTCGGAACCAGCCCGATTTGTGCGGAAGTGAGCGCGTTGATCCTGATGGAGCGCGCATTGCCGTTGACATCGACGAAGTTGACGGGCGCCAGCACCGAGCCGCCCTTGTCGAGGGCGATCTCATAATAGCGCAAGACGGTCTCGCCGCGGTCGACCCAGAGGTCCTTGACGACGCCGGCGGCTTTGCCATCGGCGGCGATCGCCGCGAAACCGAGCGGGTTGGCGCCCTCGACGGCCACGGCGAAATTGGTCGCAACGCGAAGCGGCGCGATCAGATCATGACCATCCGCGGTCTGGTAGGGAAAGTCCGGCCTGACCGCCCAGGAACCGGGACCGACTCCGGCGAGCAGCGGCTCGCCGGTCGGCTCCAGCGGCGCGCCCGGCCATGGATCGCATTTGACCGCTTTGATCGGCCGCGCGTCGCCTTCATAGGTCGGCGCCAGAATGCTGGTTCCGTCGCTCAGACGAAAAGTTTTAGGATCGGGAATGAAGAGGAACCCTCGCTCCCTGAACCCGCCGTCGGACTCCGACTCGAGCGGGTAACCCTCGCGTCGGTCCTCCTGGCGCAGGTACCAGATCAGCGCCGCGAAAAAGGCAAAGAAAGCATAAAGAACGATTTGCGCCACATCGAGGTGGCCGATTGCGCCGTGGATCATGGCATGCCTCCGGGGTTTAAGCCAATGGAAGAGGGGCCGCGCAGCGAAGTCGTTTCGACCGCGTGGAATTGTCTCCGCGAGAGCGGCCCGATCGCGATAATCGCGGCGAGCAGCAGCAGGATTTCGATTGCATAGACCGCGCAATAGCCTGTGACGGGATCGGCGAGCGCTTCGCCGAGCGCGCCCTGCACCGCGAGCGAGCCAACCGAGTCATTGATCAAACCGCTGAACGCGATGGCCAGACCCGCCGCCGTCGACTGCGCGGCGCCCCAGGCGCCGAGCGCCAGTCCGCGGGCCTCGGGCCGGGCCGCAGCCATGCTCGCGGTCAGGCCGCCATGCGCGAACAGCCCGCCGCCAAAGCCGATGAGACCAACCCCCACGCCGAAAGCTTCAGGCGATTGCAGCGGAGCGGACACCAGGATGAAGGCGAAGGCGATCACGCCGACGAGGGCGCCGAAGCCCGCGACCCGATGCGCATCGGCGCCGAGGTTCAGCCGCCGCGCCGCCAGGAGCAAGCCCAGTCCGCCGCCGAGGGCGAGCATCGCGGTCAGCGTGGTCGTCGCCCCAACGGGGAGGCCGAGGATCTTGCCGCCATAGGGCTCCAGCAGAATGTCCTGCATCGAGAAACCGGCGGTGCCGAGGGCGATGGCGACAAGCCGGCGACGTGTGCGCGCCTCCCCGGCGAACAGGCTCCATGCTTCGGCGAATCCCGCGCGGCGGGCGGCCGGAGCCGGCAAGCTGTTGCGGGGCTCCTGCTTCCAGAGCGCGATCGAATTGAGAACGACCGTGACCACGGCGGCGCCCTGAATGACTTGAATGAGCCTCACTTCGCTGAAGGTGCGCAACACCAGGCCGAACACAACGGCGCTCGCGGCCATGCCGATAAGCAAACTCGCGCAGAGCAGCGCCACGACCTTGGGCCGCACGCGTTCGGGCGCCAGATCGGTCGCAAGCGCGAGGCCGACGGTCTGCACGGTGTGCAGTCCGGCGCCGACGAGCAGAAAGGCAAGCCCCGCCGCGACCTCGCCGACCCACATCGGCCCGGTGGTGTCGCCCGACAGCAGCAGCAGCGCGAAGGGCATGATCGCGAAACCGCCGAACTGCGCCATCGTGCCGAACCAGAGGAAAGGCACGCGGCGCCAGCCCAGCACCGAACGGTGGCGATCCGAGCGGAAGCCGATGACGGTGCGCAGCGGCGCGAACAGCAGCGGCAGCGCCAGCATGAGCGCGACGATCCAGGAGGGCACGCCCAGTTCGACGATCATCACGCGATTCAGCGTGCCGATCATCAGCACCGCGGCCATGCCGACGGTGACCTGAAACAGCGACAGGCGCAGCACGCGGCTCATCGGCAATTCCGCCGTCCCCGCGTCGGCGAAGGGCAGGAAACGCGGACCGAGGCGCATGAAGCCCTCGATGATGGCGGCGCTGGCGCGGTTCATATCGGGCGCGCCTCCATCGCTTGCGAGATGTAGAAGCCGCGCGCGACGCGATGCGAGCGCGTAAGACCCCAATCGGTGAGGCCGGCATGGCGCTTCATGGCGCGGTCGAGCGCGCGCGGCGCAATCGGCGCGATCGCCGGCGCGCGGTCGCCACGGGGGAAGACGCGGCCGACCGTGTGCATCACGGTCAAGGCCGCCGTGCGCGGCGCGATGGTGAACAGGACGGCGCGGGAGGTGCGGGAGGCGAATTGCGCGAGGACGCTGGCGATGTCGGGGCCGTCATAGTGGATGAGGCTGTCCATCGCCACGACATAGTCGAAGCGGCCGAGCTGCGGATCGAGCATGTCCCCGACGCGCCAATCGATATTGGTCGCGAAGGATTCGGTCTGCGAGCGCTCGCCGGCCAGTTTGACGAGGGTCGGCGAGATATCGATGGCGACGACGTGCGCGCCGCGCCTGGCGAGTTCGACCGCAAGCGCGCCGGACCCGCAGCCCGCGTCGAGGATTCGCGCGCCGCTCGGGTCCTGCGGCAGCCAGGACAAAAGATTTTCCCGCATCTCGTCTCGGCCGGCGCGCACCGTGGCGCGGATCGAGCCGACGGGCTCGTTGGAGGTCAGCCGCCTCCAGGCTTCGACCGCCGTGCGGTCGAAGTAGGTCAGAAGCTCGTCGCGGCGCGCGTGGTAGCTCAGGCCGGTCATTAGTCGAACCCCAGGAATTCAAACAGATCGCGATCCTTCATCGGCTGCGCCGCAATCGGATCGATTCCCTGCCAAAGCCGTTCGGCGAGCGCCAGATATTCATTGCAGACCTTGTCGATCTCGGGCGAGGAGTCCATTTCGAACAAGGTGCATTTCTTCAGGCGGCTGCGGCGCACCGCGTCGAGATCGCCGATATGGGCGACGCGCTCGAGGCCGGTTTCGCGGCAATAGCGGTCGATTTCGTCCGTGCCGGCGCTGCGGTTGGCGATCACGCCGCCGAGCCGGACATCGTAGTTCTTGGCCTTGGCGTTGATCGCGGCGACGATCCGGTTCATCGCGAAGATCGAATCGAAATCGTTGGCGGTGACGATGAGCGCGCGATCCGCATGTTGCAGCGGCGACGCGAAGCCGCCGCAAACGACGTCGCCGAGTACGTCGAAAACGACGATGTCGGTGTCGTCGAGCAGACGGTGTTCCTTGAGAAGCTTGACGGTTTGCCCGACGACGAAACCGCCGCAGCCGGTGCCGGCCGGCGGCCCGCCCGCCTCGACGCACAACACGCCATTATAGCCCTCGACGACATAATCTTCGGGCCGCAGTTCCTCGACATGAAACCGGACGGCCTCCAGCGCGTCGATCACGGTCGGCGCGAGACGCTTCGTCAGCGTGAAGGTCGAATCATGCTTGGGATCGCAGCCGATCTGCAGCACGCGCTTTCCGAGCTTGGAGAAGGCGACCGACAGATTCGACGAGGTCGTGCTTTTGCCAATGCCGCCCTTGCCATAGATGGCGAATACCTTGGCTGTGCCGATCCGCACATCGGGGTCCAGTTCAACCTGGACGGACCCTGGCGGCTGGGGACTACGGATAACTGTGTTCATGCGACCTCCGCGATAACGCCTTCAAGGCGATCTTCCATGGCCTCGCCCGCATCCCGCAGCGCCGAAAGCAGGGCGGGGTCGGGTTTCCAGTATCCGCGCTCATGGGCTTCCAGGAGACGGTTGGCGATCTTGGCGGTGGCCGTCGGGTTCAGGCTCGCGAGCCGCTCGCGCATCTCCGGGTCGGTCACATAGGTCTGCGTCAGACGTTGATAGACCCAGGGCTCCACCTGCTCCGTGGTCGCCGACCAGCCCATGGTGTTGGTCACATGGGTCTCGATCTGGCGCACGCCCTCGTAGCCATGCTTGAGCATGCCCTCGTACCATTTGGGATTGAGCATGCGGGTGCGGGTTTCGAGCGCGACCTGTTCGTTGAGCGTGCGCACCAGGCCCTGTCCCTTGGTCTGATCGCCGATATAGACCGGCGCGACCGAGCCTTTGGCCCGTTTGACCGCCCGACTGATGCCGCCGAGTGTGTCGAAGTAATTATCGACCGTGGTCACGCCGAGTTCAACGGAGTCGAGGTTCTGGTAGGCGAGATCCACGCCGCCAAGCACGCTCTTGAGCAGTTCCGGCCGCTGGACGGGCGCGCCCGCGCGGCCATAGGCGAAGCCCTTGCGCCGCGTGTAGGTTTCCGCCAGTTCGTCCTGATTTTCCCAGTTTCCGCTCTCGATGAGGTTGTTGACATTGGAGCCATAGGCGCCATCGGCGTTGCCGAACACCCGCAGCGAAGCCGTCTCGAGATCGCCGCCATGCTCGGCGACAAAAGCGAGCGCGTGCTTGCGCACGAAGTTGCGATCAATCGGCTCGTCGGCGCTGGCCGCCAGGAAGGCGGCTTCCGCCAGCAGCTTGATTTGCAGGGGCAGCAGGTCGCGGAAAATGCCCGAAAGCGAAATCACGACATCGACGCGTGGACGGGCGAGTTGTTCGAGCGGAATGAGCTTCGCGCCCGCAAGCCGGCCATAGGAATCGAATCGCGGGGCGGCGCCCATCAGCGCCAGCGCCTGGGCGATCGGCGCGCCTTCGGTCTTCAGATTATCGGTGCCCCAGAGCACCATCGCGATGGTCTCGGGGAAGGGATGGCCGTCGCTGAGGTAGCGTTCGAGCAGGCGCGCCGCCTGTTTCGCGCCATCCTGAACCGCAAAGGCGCTGGGGATCCGGAACGGATCGAAACCATGCAGATTTCTGCCGGTCGGCAGAATTTCCGGCATGCGCAGCAGGTCGCCTCCCGGCGCCGGCCGCACGAACCGGCCGTCCAGCGCCCCCAAAATGCCGGCGACCTCATAATCGCGCGACAGAAGATCGGAGGGACCCGCCAGCGCCCGCAGCGCGTCGCGAGTCGCCGGTTCGCGCGAGATCGAGTCGATCGCGACGCCGCCGACCAGAGCCTTGACGTCCTCGCGCGCCAGATGGACGCCCTGAGAGGCCTCGGCCATCGCCAGCAGCATGTCGACGCGCTCTTCGCTGGACAGCGGTTCGCCAACGATGTGGAGGCCATGCGGGATCAGCGTATATTCGAGTTCGAGGACGGCGTCGCCGAGCGCGTGGATGCTGGACTCGGCGTCCGGACCCCAGGCCGGCTCGGCTTTGGCGAGATCCAGTTCGCTGGCCTGCAATTGAATGATCTCGGCAAGGTCCCGGCGTTCTTCGTCGGCGTCCGGCGCGCACCGGCGATAGCGATCGAGCGTCGCCTTCAGATCGACGAGGCCGCGATAAAGGCCGGCATTGGCGACGGGCGGCGTGAGATAGCTGACGAGCGTGGCGCCGGCGCGGCGTTTGGCGATCGCGCCCTCGGACGGATTGTTCGACGCATAAAGATAGAAATTCGGCAGATCGCCGATCAACCGATCCGGCCAGCATGAGCCGGAAAGGCCGGTCTGCTTGCCCGGCATGAATTCCAGCGCCCCATGCGTGCCGAAATGCAGCACGGCGTCGGCGCCAAAATCTTCCTTCAGCCAGCGGCAGAACGCGGAAAAGGCGTGGGTCGGCGAAAATCCGTGCTCGAACAGCAGCCGCATCGGGTCGCCTTCGTAGCCGAGGGCGGGCTGAATGCCGACGAATACGTTGCCGAACCGCTCGCCGAGCACATGGATCGACGCGCCATCGGTGTTCTGCCGGCCGGGGGCCGGGCCCCACTGGGCTTCGATCTGCTTCAACCAGCGCTCGCGGCGCACGTGGTCGTCGACGGACACCCGCGCGTGGACGTTGGCGACGGCGCCAAAGCGCTCGGAATTGCCGTGAATGATGGCGTTTCGCAGCGCGTCGACGCTCGCCGGCGGATCGAGCGTATATCCTGCCGCCTTCATCGCCACGAGAACGCGGTGCAGCGACTCGAACACCGACAGATAGGCCGCGGTTCCGGTATTTCCGGCGTTCGGCGGAAAGTTGAACAGGACGATCGCGATCTTCCGCCCGGCGCGCTCGGAACGGCGCAGCACCGCCAGTTTCTCGACGCGCGCGGCCAGCGCCTCGGCGCGCTCCTTGCAAACATGCATGTCGCGCAGGCTTTCCGACTGCGGGAAGCGGCATCCGTCGGCGCATCCCGAACAGGTCGTTCCGCCCTGCGCGCGCCCGCCGAACACCGCCGGGCCGGTGGAGCCGTCGAGTTCGGGAATCGCCACCATGATCGTGGATTCCACCGGCAACAGGCCTCGCTCCGACCCCTGCCATTGTTCCAGCGTCTGGAATTCGACGGGATGGGCCGCGATATAGGGCACGTCGAGCCGGGTCAGGATTTCGTCCGCCGCCTTCGCGTCGTTGTAGGCCGGGCCGCCGACCAGGCTGAAACCCATCAGCGACACCATCGCGTCGATGGTCGGACGCCCGTCCTGGAAGAAGAATTTTTCGATCGCCGGCCGGGCGTCAAGGCCGGTGGCGAAAACCGGGACGACCTTCAACCCGCGCGCTTCCAGCGCCGCGATCATGCCATCGTAATGGCCCGCGTTGCCGGCGAGCACATAGGAACGCATGACAAGAACGCCAACCGTCGCCTTGGTCCGGCCGGCGGTCTGCGGAAGCTTGTCGAGCGATTCGGCGACACCGCCGGGAATGCCGGGATGATAGACGCCGACGTCGGGATATTCTTTCGGCGGCAAAGCCTTGATCGCGCCGCGAAGGCTCCGCCTCGGACCGTCGGCGTAGCGATCGACCAGAGAACGAACCAGATTGGCCATGTTCTCTTCGGAACCGGCGAGCCAATATTGCAACGTCAGGAAATAGGCGCGCACATCCTGAGCCGTGCCGGGAACGAAACGCAGCAGCTTCGGTATCCGGCGCAGCATCGTCATCTGGTTGGCGCCCGCCGACCCGGTTTTCGGCTTGCCGCCGCGCAATTTCTTGAGCAGGGCCATCGGCCCGCTCATCGGCGCGCTCATATCGAACTTGCCCATCCGGGTGAGCTTGGTCACCTCGCCCGCCGACATCGCGCAGACCATGGCGTCGCAATTGTCGCGGCGAGCCATCAGCGCCGGGAGCAACGGCTGAAAATGTTCTTCCAGGAACAGCATGACGCCGATGATGATGTCGGCGTCGGCGATATCGTCGAGGCAGTTCCGCAATCTGCCGGCGTCGGCGGCGAATTCGGACGCCGCGTGGACATGCAGCTGCAATCCGGGAATTTCCTTTTCCAGGGCGAGACGCGCGCGATCGGTCGTGCTGGCGACATGCGAGTCCATCGTGACAATCACGACTTTCACGGATGTTTCCTCAACGGCCGTAGTGGGCTTTCGCATCATACAAAGTCCCCAGACTGATCGTCGTCAGGCCGCGCTCGCGCGCGAACTTCTCGGTGTTTCCGCGTGCCTTGCCGCGAACGAAAAACGGTATCTTGCGCAGTTCCTTCGACGCCTCGTCGCTCCATTGGGGGTCGAGCGGCGCCGATTTTTCCGCCAGCGCGGACAAGGGCGGCGCCTGGGCTGCGGGGGCGCGTTGCGGCGCGGAGAAGGCGCCCAGATGCGACGCGCTCGCGCCCTCGTGAAATTCCGAATCCTCGCGGAACATGCCGAGCAGATGCTCCTCAAGCCCCATCATCAACGGATGAACCCAGGCGTCGAAAATGACGTTCGCGCCCTCGAAGCCCATCTGCGGCGCATAGCGCGCCGGAAAATCCTGAACATGGGTGGGCGATGAGATGACGGCGCAGGGCAGTTGCAGCCGCTTGGCGATGTGACGCTCCATCTGGGTGCCCAGCACGAGGTCGGGCTGCGCGGCGGCGATTGCTTCCTCGACCTCAAGATAATCGTCGGTGATCAGCGCCTCGATGTCGTGAACCTTGGCGCGTTCGCGGACCTCGCGCGCCCATTCCCTCGAATAGGTCCCGAGACCGACGACGTCGAAGCCCATTTCCTCGCGCGCAATCCGCTCCGCCGCGAGCGCATGGGTTGCGTCGCCGAAGATGAAGACGCGCTTGGCCGTCAAATAGGTCGAGTCGACGGAGCGCGACCACCACGGCAGCCGCGACTCCTCGATCTTCGACTCCTGCAGCGGCGCGCTCGCATTAAGGCTTGCGAGGGCGCGCACTTCGGCGATGAAGTCCCGCGTCGCGCCGACGCCGATCGGCGCCGTCCTGGTATAGGGCTGGCCATGCGCCTTTTCGAGATATTGCGCGGTCGGCAGGGCGATCTCCGGATAGAGCACGATGTTGAAGTCGGCCTCGCCGAGCCGGGTCAGGTCGTCCGGCGACGCCCCCAGCGGAGCGGTGACGCCAATATCGACGCCGAGCGCGCCGAGCAGTTTCGAGATCTCCACCGTATCGTCGCGGTGGCGGAAGCCGAGGGCCGTCGGGCCGAGCAGGTTGGCGAGCGGACGCGGCCGTGACGGGCGTTGGCGGCGCCCGCCTGAAAGCCCGCGCGCGAGGCGGTACAAGGTCTCCGCCGCGCCCCAGTTTTCCTTCTTGTCATAGGCGGATAGTTCGAGCGGAATGACGGGGATGGGCAGGTCGAGCGCGCGGGCGAGGCCGCCGGGATCGTCCTGAAGCAGTTCGGCAGTGCACGAGGCGCCGACGATCATCGCGCGCGGGCTGAATCGCTCGAAAGCTTCATATGCCGAGGCCTTGAAGATTTCAGCGGTGTCCGAGCCGAGATCGCGCGCCTGGAAGGTCGTATAGGTGACCGGCGGCCGCTCGGCGCGGCGCTCGATCATGGTGAACAGCAGATCGGCGTAGGTATCGCCCTGCGGCGCGTGCAGCACGAAATGCAGGCCGTTCATGGCGGTGGCGACGCGAATGGCGCCGATGTGCGGCGGACCCTCGTAGGTCCAGAGCGTCAGCTGCATGGCTAGACCTCCAGACGCGACCGGCGCGCGAGCGGCCGGGCGAAGAGTTCGGCCAGATCGCCGGCCTGATCGTAGCCCTGAATGGGCGTGAACAGCAGTTCGATCGACCATTTGGTCGGCAGGCCCTCGGCTTCGAGCGGGTTGGCGAGACCCAGGCCGCAGACGGTAAGGTCGGGACGCGCGGCGCGGCACCGATCGAGCTGGCGATCGACGTCCGGGCCCTCGAAAAGCCGCGCTTCGGAGGGAAGCAGGGCGAGTTCCTCCTCTAGCAGCTGCCGGTGAAGATAGGGAGTGGCGACCTCGATCGGCCGCATTCCGACCTCGCGCGCGAGAAACCGCGCCAGCGGGATCTCGAGTTGCGAGTCCGGGAAAAAGAAGATCCGCTTGCCCGAAAGCCGCTCGATATGCCGGGTGAGCGATTTCTGGGCGCGCGCGCGCCCGGGGGCGACCGCCGTTTCGAAGCGCGACGCCGGGACGCCGAAAGCGTCGGCGGCGGCCTTGAGCCAGAGCGTCGTCCCCTCGGCGCCAAGCGGAAAGGGCGCGGCCAACCGCCGCGCGCCGCGCGATTCGAGGGCCCGGGCGGTTTCGGCGAGAAAGGGCTGCGCGAGGAGGAACCGCGTATTCGGCCCTACCGCCGGCATGGCCGAGGCGCGCCGCATCGGCAGGAACCGCGCATCGGCGATGCCGATATCCGCGAAGATAGCGGCGAATTGGTCCTCGACAATGTCGGCGAGCGCGCCGACGACGAGCAGGGAAGGGGCCGCCGTCGCGGCTTCCGCCGGCAATTCCGGAACCAGCGCGGCAAGGCACGCGTCCTCGCCCTCGGTAAAGGTCTTCTCGATGCCGCTCCCCGAATAGCTCAGCACGCGGGCGCGCGGCTCATGCTGGCGGCTCAGGCGCCGGGCGGCGCGAACCAGGTCGATCTTGATGACCTCCGAGGGGCAGGAGGCGACGAGAAACAGCAGCTTGATGTCGGGCCGGCGCTCCAGCAGCCGCGAGACCACGCGGTCGAGTTCGTCGTTGATGTCGGCGATGCCGGCAAGGTCGCGTTGATCGAGGATCGCCGTCGCGAAGCGCGGCTCGGCGAAAATCATGACGCCGGCGGCCGACTGAATGAGGTGCGCGCAAGTGCGCGAGCCGACAACCAGGAAGAAGGCGTCCTGAATCTTGCGATGCAGCCAGACAATCCCCGTCAGGCCGCAGAAAACTTCGCGCTGGCCGCGTTCCTGGACAAGCGGCGGCGCGCCCGGCGCGGGCGGGCGAAGGGAAACCGTCTGGTTCATGGCGCGCACTCCGTCGCCGCGACCGCGTCGGCGGATTGAAGCCTGGCCATGCGCAGCTTCAGCACGAATTGCGTGGCGTTGATCGCATAGGCCGCATAGGCCGCGAGAGCGATCATCATCTGCCCCCGGGCGTCCAGGGAATGGGTCAGCAGCGCCGCCAGATAGGCCGTGTGCAGCGCGATGACGGCCATGCTGAAAACGTCCTCCCAGAAGAAGGCCTCGGCGAACAGGTAAACGCCGAACACCACCTTCTCCCAGATCGCGCCGGTGATCATTATGGTGTATAGCACCAGGGTCTTCACGACGATGGACGCCGTCGCCGCCTCTTGCCCCTGACCGGTCAGCAAAAATCGTGTCACCAGCGCGAGGGAGATCAAGAAGACCAGGAACTGGAACGGAGCGAGAAGGCCCTGGACGAGCGTCCATACGGTGGCGTCGCGCCGCTCCCGCTGCTCTGGGGTGTAAAGCGATTTGGATGTCGGGTTGCTCGTCCGATGACCGCTCATCTACCCTTCCCTCGATCGGCGGGTGTCCCTCGAAAAGGCGTCGAAGCCCTCGCCTTCGCAACAATCCTAGGTCGGGCCCATAAAAAATGTCAAGATAAATTGACGTCAACTAAAAAATACATTTAAATCGGTATCGAGCGTATGAATGGCCGTGGTTTGGCCGGGCAGGAAGACCCACGCTTGGCGCCTGTTTCAGACGCCGCCGTTATGGGCGGGGGAACATTTTTTGGGGGGCGGCATGTGGGATTCAGGCATGTTCCCGGACTTTTTTGCATATGATCGTTCCGTCCCGACTCCCGCGCATCCGCCGGGCGGCCCGGACGCGCCGGGGCTTTGTGGGCCGGGACTTTGTGGGCCGGGACTGGGAGCCATGCTGCGCGAAATCATCGGCGCCGAGGTTTTGCCGCGGCTGCTTGACGCGAATTGGGCGAATCCGGAGCGGATCGAAACGGGGAAACTCGCCAGACTGCTGGTCGAGGGGCGCGACGACGACTTTCGCTGTGAGATTGGCGGGCGCCTCGCCTCGGGCGCTTCGCCATTCGCCATCATGACCGGGGTTCTCGCGCCCGTCGCGCGGGAGCTTGGGAGTCTATGGTACGATGACGATTGCGACCTGATCGACATGCAGCGCGCATCCGGGGCCCTGAAACGCTGGATAAGCGAAATCGGACCCTGCGCCTGCGAGAGGACCTCGGGGCGGTCGCCGTCGATCCTGGTCCAGGTCGCTCCCGGAGAAACCCACACGCTTGGCGTCGATATCGCCGAGGCTCTTTTCCGCGGATCGGGCTGGAGCGTGGACAGGGGCGAGGGGCGGGGTTTTCAGGCCGAACTGGCGGAGCATTGGCGCGACGTGGTAGGCTTTTCGCTGAGTTGCGACCGCCACATCGATTCCTTGAAGAGGGCGATCGCCGAGGCGCGCGAGGCCTCGCGAAACCCGGGACTGGTTGTTCTTGTCGGCGGGCCCATCTTCGCCGAGCACCTTGGACTTGCTGCGAAACTGGGCGCGGACTTCTGCGCCTGCACGGCAGAAACGACTGTCCGGGCTCCACACGCTTTGCTAGACGTGTCCACGACGTCAAACATGGTTAACATAAGCTGCTGAGCATCGATTCGGCGAGCCGGAACAGGAACCCATCCGTGATTGACCGCGCGTCGGCTCCCGCATACCGGGGAGGTTTCTCCAACGCGACTGAAAATTTCGGCGCCATCGACGCCGAGGTAGCAGGAGCGCTTGTCGCCGCCTCGGCGGATGTATCTCTCGTCATGGACAAGGACGGCTTGATTCTCGACGTCGCCTTTTCCGATGCGGATCTTGCCAAAGCGGCCTACAGCGGTTGGCTGGGGCGACGTTGGACCGAAGTGGTCACCAGCGACACGCGCCCGAAGATCGAAGACATTCTGCGCGAGGCCAACGCCAGTCAGCCGACGCGATGGCGCCACATCAATCACCCCTCGACGTCGGGCGGCGCCGACGTTCCGGTCCGCTATTGCGCGATGCGGGTTGGCAACGAGGCCCGGGTCGTGGCCGTGGGCCGCGACCTGCGCGTCCTGGCGGCGCTGCAACAGCGACTGGCCGACGCCCAGCAGGATATGGAGCGCGAATATGCGCGCATCCGCGACGCCGAAAAGCGCTATCGCCTGCTGTTTCAACTCTCGGCCGAGCCTGTCGCGATCGTGGACGCCGCGACGCAGCGCATCGTCGAGGTCAACCCGGCCGCCGCCGAACTGTTCGGCGTGGACCCCAGGCGCATCCCCGGCTCGTCCTTCAGCGATCTGTTCGAAGTGCGGAGCCGGCAGGCCATCCAGTCCTTCGTCGCCGCCGCCCGGCTCGCCCCGCGGGTCGACAACGTCCTGGTCGAGATTGCGGCCCAAGGCCCCCGCGTCCTGATTTCGGGCTCTTTGTTCCGGCAGGACAGCGCGGCGCACCTGCTTATATTATTCTCGCGCGTTGAAGGCGCCGGCGCCGGCGCACTGAACGAACACGACGCCAACCTGCTGCAGATGATCGTGGCGATGCCGGAGGCGTTCGTCGTCGTCAACTCCGACTTGCGCGTCCTGAGCGCCAACGCCGCTTTTCTCGACCTGGCGCAGGTCGGCGTCGAGGCGCATGCCCGCAACGAGAAGATCGAGCGCTGGCTTGGCCGGCCTTCGGTTGACGTCGGCATTCTGTTCGCCAACCTTCGCGCCCACGGCGCGGTGCGTCACTTTTCCACCGTCATGCGCGGCGAGCTGGGCTCCACCGAGGATGTCGAGGTCGCCGGCGCGGCTTTGCCCGGCGAAGGGGAGCCCTGCTACGGCCTCGCCATCCGCGCGGCGGGCTGGCGCGCCGGACGCGAGAGGCTTGGCGGTCGCGAACTGCCGCGAACGGTCGAGCATTTCATCGATCTCGTCGGTCGCGTCCCGCTCAAAAATCTGGTGCGCGAAACCACCGATCTCATCGAAAGGCTGTGCATCGACGCGGCCCTGCAGCTGACGGAGGACAATCGCGCCGCGGCGGCCGAAATGCTCGGCCTCAGCCGTCAGGGATTCTACGCCAAATTGCGCCGCTACGGCCTCGGAAATCTTGGCGATGGCGACGAAACCGCTCCCGAGGACGAGACCTGACCTCGCCGGCGAAGGCTTGTCCTGCAACCGTAAATTTTACTTGACACTTTTTTTTGCCACGTCTAGCTTTTTTTTCGTGTCCGGACCGCAATTTTAAGCTTTGCTTGAACCGCCGGGACCCATCGATCGGTTCGCAACTGGAGCGTATCGCGCGCGCGATGGGTGGGCGGGATCGGTGGAAATGAAGTGAAGAGGAGGTGGAAATGAACGACGCATCGCTCTCTCCGTCGCCACCTCCCTCGCTTTCCTGGCCCGGGATCTTGCGTCTCGGCCTGGTTCAGACATCGCTCGGCTCGATCGTGGTGCTGATGACGGCGACGATCAATCGGGTGATGGTGATCGAACTCGCTTTGCCTGCGGTGGTTCCTGGTTTGCTGATCGCCTTGTTCCATGGCGTCCAGATCCTGCGCCCAGCCTGGGGCTATCGATCGGACGTCGGCGGCCGGCGCACGCCCTGGATCGTTGGCGGCATGGCGGCGCTCGCGGTCGGGGGCGTGCTCGCGGCGATGGGCGCCGCGCTCGCCGGGACCTCAAGGGCCGAAGGCCTGGCCGTCGCCGCGCTCGGTTTCCTGCTCGTGGGCGGCGGCGCGGGCGCGGCGGGCACCAATGTGCTGGCGACGCTCGCGGTCCGGGTGGCGCCCGAACGCCGCGCCGCCGCCGCGACCCTCGTCTGGGTGATGATGATCGTCGGATTCGCGCTGACCGCGCCCATCGCCGGCCATTTTCTCGATCCTTATTCCAGCGCGCGGCTGATCGCGGTGACGAGCGTCGTCTGCGCCGCCGCCTTCACGGTGGCGTGCCTCGCGGTCGCCGGCGTCGAGACCCGTTCCAGGGCGCAGGCTGCGGCGGAACGTCGGGCGTCCTCGTTCCGCGATGCTTTCCGCGAGGTCTGGATGGAGCCGGCGGCGCGTCGGTTCACGATCTTCATCTTCGTCTCGATGCTCGCCTACAGCGCGCAGGAATTGCTCGTGGAACCCTTCGCGGGCCTCGCCTTCGGGTTGTCGCCGGGCATGACCACCAAGCTAGCCGGCCTTCAGCATGGCGGCGTGCTGCTCGGCATGATCCTTGTCGCGATCTGCGCCTCGGCGATTGGCGGACCGCGCCTGGGCAATCTGAAACTCTGGATCGTCGGCGGCTGTCTCGTCTCGGCGGCGGCGCTGGTTCTGGTGGCTGCGGCCGGCCTGGTCGCTGCGGATGTGGGCCCTGTGCGGGCGGCGGTGTTCGCGCTGGGCTTCGGCAATGGAATCTACGCGGCCTCGGCGATCGGCGCGATGATGGGCCTCGCGGGCAAGGGCGCGGGCGCGCGTGAGGGCGTGCGCATGGGTCTATGGGGCGCGGCGCAGGCGGTGGCGCTCGGCGCGGGCGGTCTGACCGGGGCGAGCCTGGTCGATATCGCCCGCTGGGGCCTGGGTTCGGCGCTGGCGGCCTATGGCGTGGTCTTCGCGATCGAGGCGCTCGCTTTTGTGGCGGCGGCGCTGCTGGCGACGCGGATCGAGCGCGAGGCGGCTGAGCCTCGCGCCGGGTCCATCGAATATGGCGGCGCGACCACCCGCGCTTGAAAATGTTGCAATAGACAAAGGAGGACTCCGTGCCAGATCAAGATCGTTTCGACGCGGTTGTGGTCGGAGGCGGACCAGCGGGCGCCACCGCCGCGCAAGACCTGGCGCAGGCAGGGCGACGCGTCGCGCTGCTCGACATGGCGGGGCGAATCAAACCCTGCGGCGGCGCGATCCCGCCGCGTCTCATCCGCGACTTCGACATTCCGCAGGATCTGCTGAAAGCCCGCGTGACCTCGGCGACCATGGTGTCCCCGACAGGGGTGCGCGTCGAAATGCCCATCACGGGCGGCGGCTATGTCGGCATGGTGGACCGCGCCGAATTCGACGAATTTTTGCGCGACCGGGCGGAAAGTTTTGGCGCGGTGCGGTTTCGCGGAACCTATCTGCGCCTGACGCGCGAAACCGGCGGCGTCGTCGTGGTGCATTTTCGCCCCAAAGGCGAGACCCACGAGGAGACGCTGAGAACGAAATTGGTGATCGGCGCCGATGGCGCCCTGACTCCGGTCGGCCGGCAGGAGATTCCCGGCGCCGATCGGACGCCCATGGTGTTCGCCTTTCACGAAATCGTCGAGACGCCCCGGGAAAGCCCAAACCGCTGCGAAATCTACTATCGCGGAACGCTGTCCCCGGACTTCTACGCCTGGATATTCCCGCATGGCGACACCATGAGCGTCGGCGTCGGATCGGCGCGCAAGGGATTTTCGCTGCGCGGCGCGGTCGCGGCGCTGCGCGGCGAAACGGACCTCGGCGCCCAACGCACGGTGCGCAAGGAGGGCGCCCCCATTCCGCTCAAGCCGCTCAAACGCTGGGACAATGGACGCGATGTTCTGCTCGCGGGGGACGCGGCGGGGATCGTCGCGCCTTCCTCGGGGGAGGGCATCTACTACGCCATGCTCGGCGGACGGCTCGCGGCCGAGGCCGTGGACGAATGTCTGCGCACCGGCGACGCGCGCGCGCTGTCGCTGGCGCGCAAGCGCTTCATGAAGGCGCATGGGCGGGTGTTCTGGATTCTTGGGATCATGCAATATTTCTGGTACTCCAGCGACAAGCGCCGGGAAAGCTTCGTCAAGATCTGCCGCGACCCCGATGTTCAACGCCTGACCTGGGAATCCTATATGAACAAGGAGCTGCCGCGCCGCGATTATCGGGCTCAGGCGCGCATTTTCTTCAAGGACCTTGCGCATCTCTTGCGGCTCGCGCCGCGATGATGCAAACCTTCTGGGCCAATTGGGGACCCATTTCGGTCGCGGCCGGAAGCGCGGTTTTCGTCGCCGTCATCGGCGGACTGACAACCGACGTCGGGCCCTGGTACGAGAAGTTGCGTTTTCCGGCGATCAGACCGCCCAACTGGCTGTTTGGACCGGCCTGGACCTTGATCTTCTCCCTGACCGCGACGGCAGGGGTCATCGCCTGGAACGAGGCCCCCGACGCCGGGGCGAGAACGATCCTGCTGGCGCTGTTTGCGGCCAACATCTTGCTCAACATCGCCTGGAGCCCGCTGTTTTTCCGCTGGAGGCGGCCGGACTGGGCTTTCATCGAACTCATTCCGTTCTGGGCGTCGATCCTCGCCCTGATCCTGCATTGCGCGCGTTTCTCGCCGCGCGCCGCGTATCTGCTCCTCCCCTATCTCACCTGGGTGACATTCGCCGGCTGGCTGAATTTCCGCGTCGTTCAGTTGAACGCGCCTTTCGCCAGGTCAGGGAAAAAGACGCAGGAGTAGTCGCCGTGAGCGCCATCGATCCGTTCTATATCGATTTCGCGCTGGCGATGATCGGGGTCGAGGGAGTTGCGCTTCTGGCCTGGCGGGCGCGGACCGGGAAAGGCCCGGCGCCTCGCGCGCTGATCGCGAATCTGATGGCAGGCGCCTGCCTGCTGCTGGTCGCCCGAGCCCTGCTCACCGACGCCGGCGCTCTGGCGACGTTCGCCCCGTTGACCTTGGCGCTCGCCGCGCATATTTTCGATCTCGCCGCCCGTTGGGAGGACGCATCGCCCGCGCGCGACGTGGAGTCTTCGCGTTGCTTGCAAGGTGAGTCCGCACATTTGGACGTTAAGTCGAAAGTATAGTGACAATCTGTCGCAGCTGGGAAAAAAGTGTTTATTTTCCGTGCTCTAGGACTGCGCTGACGCTCCGGGAGCGCGCTACGCCTGACAATCCTTCGCGACAATGTGAAAACCTGTCATTTTAGCTTTACTCCCGTCGAGTTTTTATGCTTCTATAACAATGCTGGTCGCCTCAAAGACTGGATCACAGGATTTGCCCATCGGTGCTTTTTGACCGGGAGGGATTTATGGGGTTGGTTGGCATTGCCTCGGAGTGCTCTGACCGCCAGACAAGTTTCCTGGCGCAGAATGGCCCACATCTAAGATTGCCAGGCCAGAGTCCGCTTGTCGGCGACGGCGACAATGGGCTCCTCGAACGGGTTGTCGACGAACATGTCGGGCCGAGGCTTTCGAGCCTTCACAGCCATTGGCGGGTTCCGGCTTTCTCCTGTGAACCCGATGCGGATGTCATCGAAAACTTCGCCCGGCTGGTGATCTTGCCCAACGGAGCGCAAGCCGCCAATTTCTTTTTTCGCAAACGCGACGACGGCATGGGCATGGCCTTGCTGTTGGAAAAGCTTCTCGCCCCGACGGCGAGGCGGCTCGGCGACTTCTGGTTCGAGGATCAAATCGATTTCGTCGACGTGACCCTGGGCGTCACCCGACTCCGCGCGCTGCTCGGGACCTGCGTGCGCTGCGGGAGCGGCCCGGATGCGCCGAGGCGCAGCGCGCTGTTGATCTCGGCGCCGAAAGAACGTCATTTTTTCGGCGTGGATGTCGTTTCGGCGTTCCTCGTCTCATCGGGATGGGACACGGTGGTCTCTCTTGGACGGTCCGCATCGGATAATGCCCGCGCCGCCCAATTGCGATCGTTCTGCGTGCTTGGCGTCACCGTCAGCGAGGAGGCGCATCTTGAAGACGCCGCGCGCATGATCGAGATGGTGCGCAAGCGTTCCGCCAATCCGTCGATCTCGGTCATGGTCGGCGGCCAGGCGCTGCGCGGCAGACCGGATCTGGCCGCTCGCATTGGCGGCGACGCCATGGCCGAGGATGGTCCGGGAGCCTTGTTGCTCGCCAATCGTTTCTATTTCGACCAACTCACCGCCGGCTAATCCCATCTGCCCTTGAAAAGGACCGATGGTATAAAAGCGCTCGGTCGCACATTTGCGCGCGGCAGGCCGTCTTCAACTGGCGATCTTCAGGCGGAAGCCGAGCCCCGCCAGTCCTTCATCCAGCATTCGAACGCGGTGAACATGGCGATGGCGGAAGCCTCCGCCGCATCCTCGGATCGCGGATCGGCGGCAAGGGAATCGAGCCGTGCGAGGAAGGATGCCCACATCGACGCGTTCGCCTTCCCATGCCCGGCGAAAAAGCGGACCTGGTCGCGATGGAAGCCCGATTTGACGAGGGCGCGGGCGATTTTGGCCCCCCCCAATGCCGAGCCCTCCGTGACATAGAGCGCGCCGAGCCAGGCCGGTTCGGCGTCCGGCGCGGGCAGACCGTCGCAGACCGGCAGCCTTTCGAACCGTCCTGCGAAGCCCAGGGCGAGGAGGTCGTCGCGAAGCCTGGGCGTTCGCGTGCGCTTCGCGAGGTCGATCGCTTCGGCCATGGCGGCGGGCGCGGTGGCAAAATGGCTTTCGAACGGCCGATAGAACCCGTAAAGTCTGGCGAGCAGATCGACATAGGCCGGGGCGTCGAGACGTCCCTCGACCGCCGCGAGAAAGCCGTCGTGCCGATGCATGCGCTCATGGGCCGCGCGCGTCGCCGCGCGCAATTTTTCGTGCAGCCGTCCATCGCCACTGGCGGCGGCGCCCCGTCCGAGGCGCCGGCGGGTTTGCGAGGGCGCTCGCGTGGGGGGCCGGGTCACAAAGCGCTCCAGAACCTCGGCGCTGCGCTTCACGGATTCGTTAATGCCCTCCAGCAACCCGCGCACCTTGGCGGGATCGGCGGCGTCGGTAACCTCGAGCGCCGCGAGCCTGGCGTTGTCGACGATCTGCTGTAGCAGGTTGCGAATCCTGAGATCTTGACGGGTCTGCAAGGGCGAGGAAAGCCGGCGCCGGCTGGCGATGACCCCCTCCTGAAAACTCTGGCGCGCGGCCTCGACCTCGCGCTGCTCCGTCAGGTCCGAAAAAAGCAGCACAAAGCCGAGCGCGCATTCGCTTGGCGCGGCCACCGGGTCGGCCCGCAACCGCAAGGCCAGGCCCGCCGAGTCGCCGGTCTTGACCGAGACCTCCCCCCTCAAGCTTCGGCAATCGTAGCGCAGCGCCCTCAGGCGGGCGGCGAAATCCTCGGAACCGGCGAAAAAATCCGCCAGTTCGTCGAGATGGCGGATCGTCTGGCGCCGATCTCCCAGCAGCGTCACCAGGGCGCCGCTGGTTTCGAGAATCTGTCCGCGCGAGTCGGCGACGATCACGAGTTGCTTGGCCGCCCTGACGCGCCTCGAAACCTGATTGAGCTGATCCTTGGCGATCACGAGCTGGATCGCCCGGAATTGCAGGACCACGTCCATCACGGCGGCGCCGATCAATTTTGCGGTCGCAATATCCGTCGGCGTCCATGGATCGGACGTGCCCTCGACGACCTGGTGCCATTGCGCGAAGGATCGGCGCGGTGAAAGTTCGCTGGGGTCGTCGTCGTCGGACGGCGATTTGAAAGGCTTGCCGCCCCAGGTGATGGTGCGGACGCGCTCCGGGCGAAACCAGACGAGCAGTTCCTCGCCGTCGCCGGAGACCCGCGCCGCGGCGATGCCGGCCGATACGCCGACGATGTCGGCGAATTCCGGCGCCTCGGACGCCAGCGCGTTGGTCGCATAAAATCCATCGGCCATCCGGTTCGCCAGCCAGGCCGCGACCGAGCGGATCCGGTTGGCGCCCGGCGCCTCTCCCGTGGTTTGAATTTGACCTTCGTAGAGGAGGGCGGCGCCGCCGGCGCCAAGCGGCAACAGCAGCGACCGCGCCGAGTCGAATAAAGCCCCGCGCCAGTCTCCATCGCGCGAAATATTTTCGAGCATGCGCTGCTCAAGCCGCCGGGCCGCGAATTGGCATTGTCCATGCGCGAAACTCTCCAGAGCGGCGATACGCGTGCCAATCGCCTCGCTGATCAGTTCGCAGACCGAGCGCAACTCGAAAAACAGAAAACGGGGCGAATAATGATGGCACGAGACCAGGCCCCATAATTTCTCCCCGACCATCAGCGACACCACGAGCGTCGCCGAAACGCCCATATTCTTGAGGTATTGAATATGAATGGGCGACGCGCTGCGCAAATAGCACAAGGACATGTCGAGTTCGTCCCCGGTCAGGGGCGAGAGCCGGGGCGTGACCGGCGACGGCGCGTGGTTGACGTCGCCGAGCAGGCGAACGCGATTCTTGACGTAGAGCCGCCGCGCGATCTGGGGAATGTCGGAGGCCGGATAACGATTGCCGAGAAAGGCCTCCAGTTCGGGCCGGCGGGTCTCCGCAAACACCTCGCCATGGCCGTCCTCGTCGAAACGGTAGATCATGACCCGGTCGTACCCGGCGATATCCTTGAAGATGCGCG
This sequence comes from uncultured Rhodoblastus sp., assembly GCF_903903185.1. Taxonomy (GTDB): domain Bacteria; phylum Pseudomonadota; class Alphaproteobacteria; order Rhizobiales; family Beijerinckiaceae; genus Rhodoblastus. The sequence goes on along the minus strand of NZ_CAIUXT010000040.1, from coordinate 13,643 downwards.
CGCTCACGTCGCAGAGCGAAGCGATGGAACTGGCGTTGGTGATGGATTGCAGCGCGCTTTCGATGTCGGGGGAGAAATCGATCGTCGGGCCGGCGTCTTCGATTTCGATCACCACCTCGCCGCCTTCCGCCCGATGCAGCAGGGCGTTCAACGGACGCGCGAGATCGGCGAGACGACAGGGCGACAGATAGGGTATCAGGTTCGGGTCGTCGGGCATTTCGCGCGCGCGCAACCAGAGGTCGCCGCCCAGATCGCGCAGGCTCAGGCCGATGGGATCTCTGTCAAACCGAACAAAGGCGCTGAAGTTGGCGCTCGATTGCAGGATGATTTGATCGGTCTCGCGGATCGCCAACAGGGCGCCATGCGGCTGGATGCACCCCGCCAGATGGATTTGTTCGCGCTCGCAGTTGGAAAGAGTCGCTTCCCCGAACGCGGGCGTCGCCGGATTTAGACTCGACACGAAACTCCCCCCAGCCAGACGATCACGTCCGTCGCTCAGATATGATCGAGCTTGTACCGATTGAGTTTAACGTGAAGAGTCTGGCGGCTCAAGCCCAGGTATCTGGCCGCGAGGGTTCGGTTACCATCGTATTTGGCCAGGGCTTGTTGAATGTAGCGACGTTCGATCGTTTCCACCGACGCCCGCACGACGGCGTCGAGGGTTTCGTGCGGCGGAGCGTCGCCGCCGGCGAGGTCGCCGGGTTCCAGCGCGGCGTGTTGCGCGGGCCGGGCGCTCCGCGATCCCAGGTCGCGGATCAGCAATCCGACATGGCGCAAGCGCCGTGACCGGTCGCCGACGGCGGAGACCTCCACCTCGCTTACCGACCCCAGTTCGCCCTCGAGCCGGCAGCGCAGCATCCTCAGATCGCCGCGCGACTGGACATGGCCCAGGATGGCGGAAACATCCTCGCCGGGATAACAGAGCCAGCGGCCGAGACTCTGCCCGACGGCGACGCTTTCGACGCCGAGTTGCGCGAGATCGAGGAAGGCGGGATTGGCCTTGAGAATGGCGCCCTCCCGGTCGACGATCACCAGGGCGTCGGGCAACCGGAACAGGATTTGTTCGACATCGCAGACGTCGTCCTGCGACTCGGCTTCTCCATCGAGGACCGACATGCGCAGCAAATAAATGGCGTCCGGTTCGCGCGTGACGAACGAGGCCGTGAGAGTCCAGCGCGAGGCGTCGTTCAAATTCAGGACGATGCTCGGCGCGCGCCCCTGCGCCCGCACCAGTTCCAGCGCCGCTTCAAGCTGTTTGCGATCGCGCGCGGGGAGATCCGGGACGAATTCCGCGCCCGGCACCAGGCCAAGCGTCCGCGCGGCCATGACATTGGCTTCGATGACCCGCATCGTCGAAGCGCGAACCAGCGCGACCGCTTCATTGGAGGCGTCAAGCAAGGCGCGATAGCGCGATTCGATATCGCGGAGTTTCCAGAAATCCTGTTCGCGCTCCTTTTGCGTCGCGACAAGGCGGGTTTGCAGTTCCGAAAGCCCTTCGAGGCTTCGTCCGATGGCGACGACGCCCGCTCTTTCGCCGAGGCTAACCGTCGTATATTCGATGCTTAATTCGCGTCCGCTGGGAAACTGCTGACAGACGCGGAAACAAAAGGATTCACCGCTCTCGAGCGAGGCTTTCATGGCTTTGGCGACGCGTGCGACGGCGTCCGGGGGTATGGTTTCGCTCCAGGTGCGGCCGCGCCAGGAGTCGAGGGCGTCGTCCTTGAAACAATCCGACGGCGCAACGCCGGTGATCACGCCCTCACGATCGAGCGTCAACGTTATGTCGGGTCTTTCTTCGGTCTCGCCATTCATGGACGTCGCTCGCTCTTGGCCAAAACGCCTGCGAATCGCTCGCCGACGCACCTCCGTAACCATATCTTGCGGCTGACTTCAACTGCCGCCTATCCACGAACCTGCCGCCTTCCGCCAAGCCTATGCCGCGCCCTGGAATATCTCGTCTTCGTGATGATGAAGGTAATGACGGAACCAATAAGTGTAGGAATCGGGACGGCGCAGCACGTCGGACACCAGATCGCGACGCGAAAACCATCCATAATCCATAACCTCCTTGGCGTCGGGACGCGGGTCGCCCTCGTATTCGCCATGGAACATATGGACGATTTCGTTCTCCACAAGATTTGCGCCGACATTGGCGCGATATTGCGTGAGGCGAAGGAAGTTGAGGGAACACTCCACTCCGAGTTCTTCCCTGAGGCGCCGGACCGCCGCTTCCGCCGCCGCTTCCCCGAGCCGGGGATGCGTGCAGCAGGCGTTGGTCCACAGGCCGCCCGAATGGTATTTTCCGATGGCGCGGCGCTGCAACAGCATATCGCCCCGGGGGTTCGTGACGCAAATCGAAATGGCGCGATGGCGCAGCCCCAAAAGATGCGCTTCGAGCTTGCCGAGCGCCCCGATCTCGCGGTCCTCGGCATCGACCAGTATGACGGTTTCGCGCTCATCGATCATCGGTCAACCCCAGGTTCGAGGCGTCGGCGCGACGCCTTTCGCGCCCGCCCAATCCAGTCGAAAGCGGCAGCAGGCGTCGCCGCGCGCGCAGCAGTCGATTTCCTCGACGCGCGAGGACGGCGACACCAGGGCGCGAAACAGCCTTTCGAAGACGGCGGCGTGCCAGACGCAGGCCGGGGCCTCGGCGCGCAGGCCCGAGCAGAGCGGATTGTCGCGGATGCTGGCTTGCGCGCCGGAACCGGTCGAGAACGGGCTGGCCGAGAAGCTGAATACGCCCGACCCAGCAAAGGTCCAGGCGTGGGCGGAAATCGCCCGCATCAGGACCCAGGCAGAGAGGCGCGCCGGCAAAAGCTTTAGAACAGTCTGCGCGGCCGGAGGTATGCGGTTGGCGAGCAGGTAATCGGCGGTCAAGCGGCCCGCCTCCGAAAGCGCGGCTTCCGCGCGAGGCGCTGGAAGCAGGCGCCGCAACCCGACATGCAGGCGGGCCGCATCGCTGGCCGCGATCATCTCATGAGGGGGAGCGTCGAGCCACGCGTCGCGGCCCGATTCGCTGAAGAGACGCGACATCGCCTCGGTCTCGCCAAGCGCCTTCAAGGCGACGATCAACTGAACCACCGCGTTCGGACCGATGCGGTCCGGACTGGCGGGGGCGTCGCGCGACCGGGAGAATTCAGGCGCCGATATTGACGCTCTGCGATTGCTCATCCCTCATTTGCTCCTCGCCGCCGCCGCAGGCTTTGATGCCGGCCAGTCGCGCAGCCTTGGCGTCGAGATCGATGCCCTCCGCGTCCTCATCCGCCATTTGCTCATCGCCGCCGCCGCAGGCCTTGATCTCGCCGCAGTTCTTGAACTCGGGAGCGCGCGCCATCATTTTCCGCGAGGCCTCTGAGGCCGCGCGCCAGTCGGATGTCGTGGCCGCTTCCAGCTTGCGCGTCATGTCGAACTGGAAATCGACTGTCTTGCGCGATTGCGGACCCCAATAGTTCACCTTGCCGAGATCGTAGAACTTGCGCTGGAAGCCGGCCTTGAGGAAGGCCTTCAGGCACCCGAGCAGATAGCGCCGACGTTGGCCGGTGCCGGACCAGGGATAGGAGAACAGCGCCTTCTGGGAATAGAAGCGCCGATAATTATTCATCACCCTGTCGAGCAATTCACCCCGGTCCATCGACTCCGGCTTGATGATCGGCGTGACGAAATTATATTTCTCGAAGTCGAAAACCTCGACCCGGTCGCTCATCTCGTTGAACAACTGGGTGAAGGGCCAGGGGGTATACATCGCCCAATTGGCGAGATCGGGCTTCCAGTCCTGCGCCATCCGATAGGTTTCTTCGAGCGTCTCTGCCGTTTCGTTCTCCAGGCCGACGATGAACTGCGCCTCGACGACAATGCCCGCTTCGCGCAGCAACTGGATCGCCCGCTTGTTGTCGGCGACCTTGGTCTCCTTGTTGAAGAGATCGAGCTTCAACTGCGCCGCCGCCTCGGTGCCGAGCGAAACGTGCAGAAGACCGGCCTTGCGATAAAGCGGCAATAATTTCTCGTCGCGGAGAATGTCGGTCACCCTTGTGTTGATTCCCCACTGCACCTTGTCGGGCAGGCCGCGCGCGATCAGTTCCTCGCAGAAGGCGACGAATTTCTTCCGGTTGATCGTCGGCTCCTCGTCGGCGAGGATGAAAAACCGCACGTCGTGCTTTTCATAGAGACGCTGGATCTCGTCCACGACCTTCTTGGGATCGCGCACCCGGTAATCGCGCCAGAACTTCCATTGCGAGCAGAAGGAGCAGGTGAAGGGGCACCCGCGCGCCATATTCGGAATGGCGACCCGGCAGTTGAGAGGAATATAAGTGTATTTGGACCATTCGAGGATGTCCCAGTCGGCCTCGATCCCGTCCAGATCCTTGATCGTGGGCGCGGCCTCGGTGGCGACGATCTTCGAGCCGCCGTCTTCCCGGTCGACGAAGGCCAGGCCTTTGATTTCCCTGCGGCGATTCAGCCAGTCGCCCGCATCCCAGGCGCGAATGATCTCGACGAGAATCTCCTCGCCTTCCCCTCGCGCGATCACATCGATCCAGGGCGCTTCCGCGAGCACCTGCTTGAACATGAAGGTGGCGTGGATGCCGCCCAGCACCGTCAGCGCGTCGGGACATTCTTCCTTGGCGATCTGGAGCGCCCGCTCGGCCTTGTAGATCGAGGGCGTGATCGCGGTCGCCCCGACCACATCGGGCTTCAATTCGCGGATCCGTCGCGCCAACTCGTCATCGTCGATATGATTGGTCATCGCGTCGATAAAGATGATATCGTCGAACCCCGCCTTGCGGATCGCGCCCGTCAGATAGGCGGCCCAGGCCGGCGGCCAGTTTCCGGCGATCTCGGCGCCGCCGGAGTGGTAATTGGGGTGGATGAGCAAGAGACGCATGGTTCGACCCAAATCGTAATTGTGAGTTGACACCTTAATTGTAAAGATTAGTTGACATTTGTCAATAGATTCCTCGCCCCCCTCGTGCGGCGCAGGATCGCGATCTTCCGAGCGATTTTCCTCCCGCCTCAGGGGCACGATCCCGGCTTGGCGCAGGGCGCGGGAGTCGGGCGCGTCGCGGCTTTGGCGACGTTCGACGGCGCCTGTTCGACGCCTTCGAACAGCGCCCTGACTCGCCAAGCGTAGGCTGTCGCCGGCGCCAGTCCCCGATCGCCGAAACTCGGCCCGGCCGTCTCGCCGACGGTCTGGAACTGGCCGTCGGCGCCCGCCCTCTCCAAACGGTAAAGGGAGGCGCCCGCGACCGGCGTCCAGGCCAGAGCGGCGGCGGCGTCGGAAATGTCGTTGACGATCAGGCGGACCGCCGCGCCGCTCTGGACCGGCGCGGGCGCTCCATTCGCCGTCAGCGCGTCGAGCATGGATTTGATGGCGGCGATCTGTTTGCCGGATTTGGCGACGTAACTGGAATCGTGCGTCACATAGCCCCACCAGTCCCAGCAGGCCTTGGGATTTAACGGCAGGAAGGGGCTGGACTCGGTCTGCGGATAAAGCACGATGATCCGATTGGAATCGGCCCAGGCGTTATAGCCGGACTGCCTGACGAAAAGCTTGCCGATCGACCCGGCGTCCTGCAGGCAGCCATGCAAGGCGACATGGACGCGGCAGCCGGCGCCTTGCTCGCAGGATTTCGGCACGAAAACATAGCCCTTGTCGGAGAGGCTCAGCGCGCCGGGAATATCGGAGCCGGTGTAATGACTCTGGTCGAAACTTTTCAGCGTCCCGCCGAGCGGACCCGGCGTCGGCGGATTCAACGCGCCGTAAATGTGCTGGAGGATGATTCCGGCCTGGTCGTAGCCGCAACGATCGATGTAAGGCTTTTTGTTATCCGCGCAGGAATCGAGTTCCGGGTCCTGCCGGTTCGCGACGACGAAGGAATGGCCGGCGCCGAGGGCGTTTTGATAGAACAGATTGCCGCTCGCGGCATTGCCGAGCCATGTCCGGTAAAATCGCTCGGCGGCGTCGGTCACCGATCGGGCCACGACCGCATCGTTATAGCCATGGAACAGATAGATTTTCTGCCGCTTGACAAGATCAGGCGGATCGATCGCCGCCTCGGCGGCCTTCTGGGTCACCGCCTCGAGCATCGGAGCCAGATCGGGCGGCGGCCCGTTCATGCAGGGCCCCGTGGCGGTGAGAATCGGCGAGATATATTCGTTGAAAAAGTCCGAGGCCTTCGCCTGCGCGCAATAATAGGGACCGCCCGCGACGACGCCGACGCCCTTGACGATCGAAGACCAGGCGACGCCGAACTGCACCGCCATGAACGCGCCCGAGGATATGCCGGAGACCGAGCTTTCGCCGAGCGCCGCCCGGTAGGATTTGAGCGCCTGCGCCGCAGCCGGACGGAGGCCGCCCGAAAACGTCGCCGCAATCGAAAATGCGAGCGCCAGTCCAATCGCCGGGCGGGTCCTGTATTGCGCAACCATGGCGTTCTCCAGTTGGACAGGACCGCGTTCGGCGCCAGCGCGCGGTCCTTTGTCACCCTCGGGACTGCTCGACTTTTTCGATGGCGCCAAAAAGGAAGGCCGTCGTCAGCCCGAACAGGATAAGTCCGTTCATCGCCTCGATGGCGCCGAGCAACCGCCAGCGGTCGGGCAGATAGACTCCGGCGTGCCCATAGCTGGTGATGGCGCCGAGCGAATAAAGCATGGCCGTCTCGGCGTCGGGCAAGGCGTCGAGCCAGAGATAAAGCATGGCCCAGACGCTGGCCTCGAAGGAATGCAGCGCCGCCGCGCCCAGCGCGATCAGCGCGATGCCCAAAATGAAACGGCGGCGGCGTTGGGGTCTTGTCTCCAGATCACGCGCCTTGCTGACGCGCGCCTTGCGCACCATCGTCCGGCCCATCAGCACGAATATCGACACGTGAAAGACCACCGTGAGGATCAGCAGCGGAAGACCCCAGAACCAGTCCGCGACCCAGCCCCAGCCCATGATCGGTCCTCGCAGCGAGAGAATATCCGCCGTCCTGCAGACGGGTAGCGCGCCGCCAACCTTTAGCAATGTGGCGGCGCGCGGTCAAAGCCAAGCCCGAGGCCAGCACGGCGGCCGTCAGTCTCGCAGCCGCGCCCGCAAAGCTTCCGCGTCCAGAATGCGAATCCGGCGATAGAGCTGCTCGATCTGGCCCGAGTCTTCGAGCTTTCGCAGCACCGAGCCGGCGGTGGTCCGGGCGACATTGGCGAGCACGGCGATTTCGTCCTGACTGAAATCGATTTCGGCGCAAGACGAAGCTGTGGATGACCTGTATCGGCATCCTCCAAGGCGCAAAAGAACGGCGACGCAGCGTTTGACGTGGTCGCGAATCATCAAGTCGTCGCAAGCCCCGATCGCCATATCGATATGGCCGCTTGTTACGAGGGCAATCAGTCTCCATGCCTCGGGATCCTTGGAGACGATTTCGTTTATCTTCGCCAGGGGCAGGTGCATCAGTTGCGCGTCGCGCGTCGCCGTCAGGCCAATGCGACGCGGCTGCCCGGTAATGGCGGCATTTTCCCCGAACCAGGTCCCTGGCGTTGCCAGATGTGCGAAATAGGGTCCGCGTTCTCCCGGCGCTATCGCTATGCCGAGGCCGCCGGCCACAAGGCCGAACATGCCGCCGGGCGGGTCGCCGGCCATGAATATGCACTGCCCGGCCTTGAACCCTTCGAGCCGACACCGGTCGAGAACCAAAATCCGGAACGAGGGCGGCGTCAGGCTGAGCCAGCCATTCTCGGCGGCGATCTTTCGCGCGGCCTCCAGCGAGAGCATTTTTTCCCCCAATTGATCGTCGATGAACAATCTTCCATCGAATGGGAAGCTATACAAGCCAGAGGTTCGGTCCGGGGCCGTCGACGACATGGATGCCGGATCGTTGTGGCCTCGATGCGCCGCCGTCGAAAGCCGATCAAGCGCTGCCGCTCGAAAAACAGCCCGCAATGGGCGCCCGATGCCGGAGGAAATCCATGCAAGGCGAAAAATATTGCGAAGCGATCAAGGCGTTAGCCCTCGCGGCCTGCATTGTCGTCGCGTCGTCGACCGCCTTCGCCGGGGACGCGGCGGCTGTTTCGGGCGGAAAGCCCAATATATTGGTAATCTTCGGCGACGACATCGGCTGGATGAACGTCTCTTCCTTCGGCGGCGACATCATGGGCGTTGCGACCCCCAATATCGACCGCATCGGCAGGGAGGGCCTGCGCCTCTCCGCCTTCTACGCGCAACCGAGTTGCACCGCGGGCCGCGCCGCCTTCATCACCGGCCAGCTGCCGGTGCGCACCGGTCTGACCACGGTTGGAACGCCGGGCTCGCCCGCTGGCCTGCAAAAGGACGACATCACCCTCGCTGAAATCCTGAAAACCAAGGGCTACGCCACGGCGCAATTCGGCAAGAACCATCTCGGCGATCTCGAAGAACATCTGCCGCAGCATCACGGTTTTGATGAGTTTTTCGGCACGCTCTACCACCTCAACGCCAATGAGGATCTCGAAGACCCGGATCGCCCGACCAATCCGGAATTCCGGAAAAAGTTCGATCCGCGCGGGGTGATCTCCGGCACGGCGGACGGTCCCACCAAGGACGAGGGGCCGCTGACCGTCAAGCGCATGGAGACCATCGACAACGAAATCCTCGACCATTCGCTGAACTTTCTCGACCGTCGCGCCAAAGACGGCAAGCCGTTCTTCCTCTGGCACAACACCACGCGCCAGCACGTCTTCATCCATGTGGGCGAGAAGGATCGCGGCGTCTCACGCGCCGGCATCGAGGACGTTTATGGCGACGGACTGGCCGAGCATGACGCGCAGGTCGGCGCGCTCTTGAAAAAGCGCGACGAGAGCGGGCTCGCCAAAAACACCATCGTGATCTACACGACCGACAACGGCGCCTATCAATATATGTGGCCCGAAGGCGGGACCTCGCCCTTTCGTGGCGACAAGGGCACCACATGGGAGGGTGGCGTGCGCGTGCCGTTCGTCATCCGCTGGCCGGGCGCTCCCGCCGGGCGCGTCAGCAGCGAAATCGTCGACATGACCGACCTGTTCCCGACGCTCGCGCGCGCGGCGGGCGAGCCCGACGTGGTCGAAAAGCTCAAGACCGGCGCGACTTTTGGTGATCGGACCTACAAGCTGCACCTCGACGGCTTCGACCAGACCGCGTTGTTCGACGGCGCGAGCGACAAATCCACGCGCAAATTCATCTTTTACTATGACGAGACTGTTTTGACGGCGGTTCGCTACCAGCAGTTCAAGATCACCTTCTCGGAGAAGGAGGGCGGCCACTGGGACGATCCCTTGCTGAACCTCGGGCGCCCGCGCATCACCAATCTGCTGACCGATCCGTTCGAGCGGCAGACCGGCGATCTGAACCGGCAAATGAACGAGCACAAGGCCTGGGGCCTGACGCCGCTGCTCGGCGTCATCCAGCAGCATCTGGCCTCGTTCCAGCAATTCCCGGTGCGTCAGGTCGGGCTCAGCGCCAATGTGGGCAAAACCATCGAAGGGATTCAATCCCAATTGATGAAGGTGCAGACGCATGATTGAGCTTCGTCGGCCGCCCGCGACGGGCTTATGAAAACGGGCAACCCCTTGCCGCGAAAAAGGAACGTCTCCATGCGCATTTCCTGTGTGATGGCCAGCCTTGTCGGACTGAGTTGGGCGATTTCGCCGGCTCTGGCCGCCGAGGAAGCCAAAAAGCCCAATATCGTCTTCATCATGGCCGACGATCTCGGCAATGCCGACCTCGGCTACCGGGGCGGGCAGGTTTCCACGCCCAATATCGACAAGCTTGCGAGCGAGGGCGTCCGTCTCGAATCCTTCTATGGCGAGCCGGTCTGCACCCCCTCGCGCGCGGCCTTGATGACCGGGCGCTATCCGATGCGCTATGGTTTGCAGACGCTGGTGATCTTCCCGAGCCATACTTACGGTCTGGCGCTGGACGAAAAGACCCTGCCGCAGGCGTTGAAGGAGGCGGGCTACAAGACGCTGATGACCGGCAAATGGCACCTCGGCCATGCCGACAAGAAGTTCTGGCCGCAAAATCGCGGCTTCGATTATTTCTACGGCAATGTCGTCGGAGAGGTGAATTATTTCACCCGCGAACGCGGCGGCCTGATCGACTGGCAGCGCAACGGCGCGTTCCTCAAGGAAGAAGGCTATTACACCGACCTGATCGGCGACGATGCGGTCCGGCTGATCGACCAGCAGGACGGCAAGCAGCCCTTCTTCCTCTATTTCGCTTCGCTGGCGCCGCATGGACCCTATCAGGCGCCGGAAAGCGCCATCGAAAAATACAAGGATACGCCCGACAAGCTGCGGCGGACCTATATGGGCATGATCTCCGAACTGGACGTCCAGATCGGGCGGATCGTCGCCGAACTCGATAAGAAGGGCTTGCGCGACAACACCATCATCCTGTTCTCCAGCGATAATGGCGGCGCCACCAGCGGGCTCTTCGCCCAAGGCGCCAAGAGCAACGAGGAGCGCGAGCACGACGAGGGCGGCATCGAGCAGGGGCAGAAAGCGCCGGCGATCAACGCGCCGTTCAGCGGCGGCAAGGGCAGCCTCAAGGAGGGCGGCGTTCGGGTGCCGGCTTTCGTCAATTGGCCGGCCAAACTAAAGCCGCGCATCGTCAACGAGCCGCTGCACATGGTCGATGTCATGCCGACGCTGCTGGCGCTGGCGGGCGGCACAGGCAGTCCCGACCATCCGTTCGATGGCCGCGACACCTGGAAAACGCTTGCCGAGGGCGCACCTTCGCCGACCGACGATGTGCTGATCAATGTCGAGGCCTTCCGCGGCGCCATTCGCAAGGGCGACTGGAAACTGATCAAGATCGCGCTGCTGCCGGGCAAGACCGAGCTTTACAATCTGGCGAAGGACCCGGGCGAAACCACCAATGTCGCGGCCGAAAACCCCGACATTGCGCGCGATCTCGAAGCGCGGCTGCTGCGCTACGCCGGGGAGCAGAAGCCGAGCCTGTGGATCAAGGCGCAGCCGGCCTTTGTCGGCGCGCAGGGCAAGACGGTGATGGATCCGGATTTCGACATCGACGACGGCGGCTTACCGCAAGAAAAAATAGCGATCCCGAATTGATGCGGAGGCTGAATCCGTCGCCATGAATCGGCCAAGGGATGAGGTGAGGCATGAAAACTTTATTCAGAACGGTTCTCGCTTTCGCGGCGATTTCCGGCGCGCTGCTTTATCCCGCTTTGGCGGCGGAGGTCAAGACGCCCGATAATGGCGCGGTCCTGCCGTTCCCGCCGGTCCCTTCGGCGAGCATTGTCCGCCCGACCTTGCAGGAATCGAAGAATATCTGGCGCGCCGAGCCAAGCCACCTGCGCTCCGACGCGCCCAATATACTGATCGTCCTGCTCGACGACGTCGGCTTCGGCCTGCCGGATAGTTTCGGCGGCGAAATTCATACGCCCAGTCTGACCCGCCTCGCCAACGAGGGCGTCAGCTACAACACTTTCCACACCACCTCGATCTGTTCGCCGACCCGCGCCGCCCTTTTGACCGGGCGCAACCACCAGCGCGTCGGCTCCGGCACCATCGCCGAGCGGGCGCTCGACTTCGACGGCTATACCGGAATCATCCCGAAAAGTTCGGCGACCATTGCCGAAGTTCTGCACGAATACGGCTACAAGACCGCCGCCTTCGGCAAATGGCACAATACGTCGGCGACGGAGACGACGGCGATGGGGCCGTTCGACCGCTGGCCGACGGGCTATGGCTTCGATTATTTCTATGGCTTCCTGGCCGGCGAAACTTCGCAATACGAACCCCGCCTGTTCGAGAACCGCAATCCGGTCGAACCGCCGCACGATCCGAACTATCACCTGACCCAGGACATGGCCGACAAGGCGCTGACCTGGCTCAGCCGTCACCGGTCTTTCTCGCCGGACAAACCGTTCCTGATGTATTGGGCGCCGGGCGCCGCCCATGGGCCGCACCATGTTTTCAAGGAGTGGGCCGATAAATACAAGGGCAGGTTCGACGACGGCTGGGACGCCTATCGCGAGCGCGTCTTCGACCGCCAGAAGAAGCTCGGATGGATTCCGCAAGACACGAGGCTGACGCCCCGCGCGGATTCGATGGCGTCGTGGGACAGCATCCCTGAAACGCAGAGGCCTTTCCAGCGCCGGCTGATGGAAATTTTCGCCGGTTTCGTCGAGCATACCGACGCGCAGGTCGGAAAACTCGTGGATGGAATCGAACAGCTTGGGCTGCGCGAAAACACCATCATCTTTTATATTTTCGGCGACAACGGTTCGAGCGCCGAAGGCCAGAACGGCACGATCAGCGAACTCCTCGCGCAGAACCAGATCCCCAACACCGTCGAGCAGCAACTCGCGGCGCTTGACAAGATCGGCGGAATCGACGCGCTCGGCACGTCCAGGGTCGATAACATGTATCATGCCGGCTGGGCCTGGGCGGGGGATACGCCGTTCCGCTACACCAAGCTCGTCGCCTCGCATTTTGGCGGCACCCGCAATCCGCTGGTGGTCTCCTGGCCGAAGGGCATCAGGCCAGACAAGACCCCGAGGGCGCAGTTTCATCACGTCAACGATGTCGCGCCGACCATCTACGATATTTTGGGCATCACGCCGCCGGAAGTCGTCAATGGCCAGAAACGGGACCCGATCGACGGCGTCAGCATGACATATTCCTTCGCCGACGCTGCGGCGCCGGGGCGCAAGTCAACGCAATATTTCGACAATAACGGCAGCCGCGCCGTCTATCATGACGGCTGGATCGCGGCGGCTTTCGGTCCCCTGACGCCATGGCTGACCGTCAGCCCCGGCCTCGCCACCTGGGATTCCACCAAGGACGTCTGGGAGCTTTACAATATCGACAAGGATTTTTCCGAAGCCGACGATCTCGCGGCGAAGGAGCCGAAGCGTCTCGAAACCATGAAAGCCTTGTTCATGAAAGAGGCGGAGGCCAATCGCGTGTTCCCCATCGGCGCGGCGCTCTGGACGCGGCTGCATCCCGAGGACCGTATAAGGACCCCGTACATCCAGTGGCGCTTCGACGCCACGACGACAAGGCTTCCCGAATTCGCCGCTCCCGGCGTTGGACGCGAAAGCAATCGGGTCATCGTCGATGTCGACGCCGGCAAGGACGCGTCGGGCGTGCTTTATGCGCTTGGCGGCATTGGCGGCGGGCTGACGCTCTACATAGACAAAGGGCGGCTTGTTTACGAATATAACATGATGATGATCGAGCGCTTCATCGGCCGTTCGCCTGAGGTTCTGGCGGCGGGAAAACATCGGATCGTCGCGGACACCAAAATCGCCAGGCCGGGGGCGCCCGCCGATGTGACGATTTCCGTCGATGGCGTCGAGGCCATGCGCGTGGCGGTAGCCAGGACGGTTCCCGCCGCCTTTTCGGCGAGCGAGACTTTCGACGTCGGAACGGATCTCGGCTCCCCGGTTTCCTTCGACTATTTCGACCGCGCGCCGTTCCCTTTCGACGGTAAAATCGAAAAGGTGGAGGTAAGCCTGCAATAGGACGCAATCGGGAGCCGACGGAATGCGCAAGGCCTCTCTCCTCCTCGCATTTGGTGCGATGGTCGCCGGGAGTTTCGCGATGGCGTCGCCCGCGGGCGCCGTCGTCAGCGCGCGAGGCCGCCATCGCGCGGGTTGCGCCGGGCCCGGGGGGGGGGGGGGGGGGGG
>NZ_CAIUXT010000039.1 GCF_903903185.1 uncultured Rhodoblastus sp. | reverse complement strand
GTGATGCAGACGCTCTCCAACATCTTCTGGCTCGGCACGAAGGAATTGCGCAGTTTCTTTCGCGACTGGGTGCTGCTGGGGCTGGTGATCTATTCGTTTTCGTTGGCGGTGATTGCCCAGGCGCAGAGCAATGCGCAGGAATTGCACAATGCCTCGATAGCCATTGTCGACGAGGATCGTTCCGAAATCTCCGCCCGGCTGGCGGGGGCCTTCCTGCCGCCTTATTTCCTTCCCGCCGTCGCGCTCGCGCCAAAGGACATCGACCGGTCGATGGATCTCGGCGCCTATACTTTCGTGCTCGACATTCCGCCCAATTTCCAGCGCGATCTCGTCGGCGGACGCAAACCCACCCTGCAACTCAATGTCGACGCCACCGCGATGACCCAGGCCGGCATCGGCTCGGGCTACGCCCAGCAGATCTTGAGCGACGAGATCGCCAAATACCTGACCCGGCAGGACGACCCCGCGCCGGCGCCGGTCAGTCTGGTCGTTCGCATCGCCTTCAACCCCAATGTCGTCACCGCCTGGTTCACCAGCGTCATGGGCATTATCGGCTCGGTCACCATGCTGTCGATCATCCTCGCCGGCGCGGCGGTAGTGCGCGAACGCGAACATGGCACGGTCGAACATCTGTTGGTCATGCCGGTGACGCCGTTCGAAATCGCCATGGCGAAGATCTGGGCGAATAGTCTGGTCATCGCCGTGGCGGTCGCGCTTTCGCTGGTTCTGGTGGTGCAGGACCTGTTGCAAATCCCCATCGCCGGCTCGATCCCGCTGTTCATGTGCGGCGTTGCGCTTTACCTGTTTTTCGCCACATCGGTCGGGATTTTCCTCGCCACCATCGCCCGCACCATGCCGCAACTGGGCCTGATCTATCTCTTGGTGGCGGTGCCGCTGAACCTGTTGTCGGGCGGCAATACGCCGCTCGAAAGCATGCCCCCTTTCCTGCGTAATGCAATGCAGCTGTCGCCCTCGACCCATTTCGTCGCCATCGCCCAGGCGATTCTCTATCGCGGCGCCGGCTTCGATCTGGTCTGGCCGCGATTTCTGGCGATGGGCGTCATCGGCGGGCTTTTCCTCGCGGCGGCGCTGTGGCGTTTCCGCGCGGCGTCGGCGCAAACGGCGTGAGGTCCTGTCGCGTTACTGGCCCGATTCCTGCTTGAAAATTGGGCGCCAAAAAGTTTCGATGTCAGGATAAATAACATGCCGCTCTACAGCTTTCATTGCGCCGAATGCGACAAGGACTCCGAATTGCTGATGGGCTTCAGCGATGAAGCGATCTGTCCGGCCTGCGGCGGCAAAAAGATGCAGCGGCTGACGTCGAAGGTCGCGCCCGATTTCAAGCTCAAGGCCAAGGCCAAGATCTGGCGCGCGGCGGCGGAACGTGAAGGGCACACCAGCAATTTCGGCAAAGGCGAGAAATAGGCGCGCGAAAAAAGCGCTTTCGCTATTTTGTCATCGGTTTGGCAATAATGCGCGCAAGGGAGACCTGCTCATGCGTCTTTTTCTTCGCCTGTTGCCGATGTTCGTCGCCGCACATTCCTTCTTCGCTGTTTGCGCCGCCGCGCAGTCGCGGCCGTATAATGTGCTGCTGTTTGTTGCCGATGGCCTGCGTCCGGGCATGGTCAACGCGCAGAATGCGCCGGCCATGACCGCTCTGATGCGCAAGGGCGTGGTCTTCGCCAATAGCCATGCGGTGTTCCCGACCTTCACCACGCCCAACGCCGCAAGTATGGCCACCGGCCATTATCCGGGCGACCACGGCGATTTCTCCAACACGATGTTTATCGGCAAGCCGATCGACGTGCCGGGGCAGGGCGAAACCTTGACACCCTTCCTCGAAAGCGATCCCGTGCTGGCCGACGTGGACGCGCATTTCGCCGGCGATTATCTCGACGAGGAGACCATTCTCCACGCCGCGCGGAACAAGGGTTTTGGGACGGCGTCGATTGGCAAGCTCGGGCCGTCGCTGATCATGGACCACCTCGCCAATACGCGGGACAGGACTGTCCCGCCCGATTCCCTCGTGGTGGACGACAGCACGGGCGGGCCCTCCGGCGTGCCGCTTGCCGAGGCGGTCAAGGCGAAATTCGCCGAAGCCGGGCTCGCCGCTACGGCGCCGGATCGCGGCGACAACAAGAACCCGGGGACGCTCGTCGCCAATGTCGAGCAGCAGCAGTGGTTTGTGTCCGTGGCGACCAAAGTGGCCTTGCCCTTGTTCAAGGAACGCGGAAAACCTTTCGTTCTCGTCTACTGGTCGCGCGATCCCGACGGAACCCAGCACATCCAGGGCGACAGCCTGCTGCGGCTCGTTCCGGGCATCAACGGCCCGACCTCGCTCGCCTCGATCCGCAACGCCGACAATAATCTCGCGGCCCTGCTCGACGCCTTGAAAGCGCAGGGCCTCGACGGCGACACCGATGTCATTCTCACCTCGGACCATGGATTTTCGACCATTACCAAGGAAAGCGCGACGAGTTGGGCGGCGGCGCAGAGCTACGGCAAAGTCCCCGCGCATCTGCTTCCGCCGGGCTTTGTCGCCCTCGATCTGGCGCATGGCCTCGATCTGCCGCTGTTCGATCCCGACGCCAAAAATGCGCCGGTGGCGGCGGGCGAAACCCCGAAACGCGCCAATGGCCTGATCGGACCCGATCCGGCCCGGCCGGATGTGGTGGTGGCGGCCAATGGCGGCTCGGACTTCGTCTATCTGCCCAAAGGGGACAAGGCGCTGGCGCGGAAAATCGTCGGCCTCCTGTCGGCGCAGGATTATGTCAGCGGCTTGTTCGTCGATGACGATTTTGGCGAAATTCCGGGGACCCTGCCGCTGTCCGCGATCTCGCTGAAAGGATCGGCGGTCACGCCTTTTCCGGCTATCGCCGTCAATTTCCGCAGTTTTGCGCTCGGTTGCGACGACCCGACGGCTTGCGGCGTCGCGGTCGCCGACACCAACCTGCAACAGGGGCAGGGGATGCATGGCTCGTTCTCGCGCGCCGACACCCCCAACGTCATGGCGGCGCTCGGCCCGAGTTTCCGCGAAAACTTCGTCGATCCTGCGCCGGCGAGCAATGCCGATATCGGCAAGACCATCGCGCGCCTGCTCGATCTCGACATCACGGACAAAGGCAAGCTCATCGGCCGCGTGCTCGCCGAGGCCATGCCGAACGGCGCCCTGCCGGAATGGCGGAGCGGCGCCCTGCGCTCGGCGCCCGACGCGCTCGGCCATGTCACCAGGGTCGAATTCCAGTCGGTGGGAACGACGCTTTATTTCGACGCCGCCGGTTATCCGGGCCGCACCCTCGGGCTGCCGGCCGAGAAGCAATAGCGCCTCATGGTGAGGAGCGCCGTCAGGCGCGTGTCGAACCATGGGCAAATGCCCGGACGATTGGAACAGCTGGAGGCCGCGACGTTGCGCCTCACGAGTCCCCCGCCCTTCGAGACAGCCGCCCTGTTGGCGGCTTCCTCACCGTGAGGGCGCTGTAGAAGGCGACGAAACAGAAATAATCATATTCTGCTGTTATTTCATATGTTTATAGTAAAAACCTCACTCAATGCGCGAGCGCCTTGGCGCCATTGTGGTGGGCGATGATCGCTTCCGCCGGCTTGCCGACGATCTCCGCCAGATGGTCGAATTTCGCCGTGAAAAAGCCGACGCCGGCCGTCGCCGAGCGCAATTCGACGATCAGTCCGCCGAGTTCCGCTTCCGGGATCAGGGCGTTGAGCACGTCCCAGCCTTCCCACCCGGACCGCCCGTCATAGCCCAATATTTGTCCGCGCCGCGCCGAAGCGATCGCGGTGATGCGTGACAGGGCTTCGCTGGGCGCCGTCAGCTCGACGGCGAAAATCGGCTCCAGCAGCGCCGGGCCGGCCTTGGCCAGCGCTTCGGACACGCCGATCCGCGCCGCGGTGCGGAAGGCCATGTCGGAGGAATCGACCGAATGATAGGAGCCGTCGGTCAGGGTCGCGAAGACATCGACCACCGGAAAACCGAGCGGTCCCGTCGCCAACGCGTCGCGGCAGCCTTCCTCGATCGCCGAGAAGAAGTTTTTCGGCACGGCGCCGCCATGCACGGTCTCGTTGAACACAAAACCGCTGCCCCGAGGCAGCGGGCCGACGGTCAGGGCGACGTCGCCGAACTGTCCGTGGCCGCCCGATTGTTTCTTGTGACGGCCCCGCGTCGAAACCTCATGGCGGATGGTTTCGCGATAGCCGACGGCAGGCTTTTGCGTCTCGACATGGACGCCGAAACGCGCGGCAAGCCGCTCCAGCGCGACGCGCAGATGCATTTCGCCCTGACCGAGCAGCCTAAGCTCCGACGCCTCCTGATCGTGGACAAAAGCCAGCGACGGGTCTTCTTCGATCAGTTTGGCCACGGCGGCGGCGAGCCGCACCTCGTCCTTGCGGTCCTTGACGGTCAGCGCCAAAGCATGGGCCGGCTGCGGCGGCGGGGCGGGCTCGGCGGCGGCGGCGGGGACGCCATTCTTGGCGTCGCCGAAGGTTTCGCCGGTCGCGACATGGTCGAGCCGGCCGAAAGCGACGCAATCGCCCTCCTCGACCCTCGCCTGCTTGGAGCCGGAGAGGCCGGTCAACCGCGACAGACCCGCAACGCGGTCCTCGCCTCTGGCGCTCTTGACCAGACCGCCATCGTTGAACGCGCCGCGCAGCACCCGCGCAAAAGTCAGCTTGCCGCCATGGGCGGTGTGAATGGTCTTGACCGCATGGGCCAGCGGCGCGCCCTCGTCAGGCGCGCCGAGGCGGGCGCGGACCCGCGCGACGCCCGGCGATTCATGGCGCAGGGCCTTGAGCAGCCGCGTGACGCCATGGCCGGCCTCCGCCGATCCGATCAGCACCGGAGCGACCAGACCTTTTCGCAGATCCTGGGTCAGGTCGTCGAAAATCTGGTCGCGCGGCGGCTCGATGTCGGAGATCAATTCCTCCATCAGAGCGTCGTCGTAATCGGCGAGGCGCTCCAGCATGGTGTAGCGCGCCTCCTTTTCGGTCGGCACTTCGCCGGCGGGAACGTCCACCACCACGGAGGGGGCGTGCTCGCGATAGACGAAGGCGCGCTCCAGCGCGAGATCGATGAACCCGGTGGCGATGCCGTTCTGCCAGATCGGAATCTGCCGCAGCAGCAGCGGCGTGCGCGAGGCCTGCTGCAGCAGGGCGAGGGATTCGCGGATGCGCGCCGTGGCCGTGTCGATCTTGTTGAGGAACAAAATGCGCGGCACGCCGAGGTCTTCGAGTTCGCGCAGGATCATCCGCAGCGCCGGCAATTTGCGCTCGTCGGCCTCGCAGACCACGATGGCGGCGTCGCAGAGCGGCAGGACATTGCGCGCCTCGTGCAGAAATTCCACCGAGCCGGGGCAATCGACGAAGGTGAAGCGGTCGCCAAGATAATCGACCGAGGCGATATTGGCCTCGACGCTGGCGGCGTGGGCGCGCGCCTCGGCGCTGGAATCGCCGACCGAGGAGCCGTCGCGCACCGAACCCTGCCGCGACAGGGCGCCGGCGCGGGTCAGGATACATTCGAGCAAGGTGGTCTTGCCGCTCTGGAACGGGCCGACCAGCGCAATCAGCCTTGGCCCGCTCACCCGTCTTTCGCCGTTCTGGGTCTCGCTCATGGTTTTTTCCTTGCCCCGATTGCAGCGCCGCCCTCAGGGACGCTTGACGTCGCAAATCATTCACGAGCGAATATTTCACGCGCCGCCGCAATTGCCAATGATTTTACCGCGACCGATCGTCGCCAGCGCAGAATCCCGGGCCCTCCGGCCGGCGACGGCCGGGCGGCAAAGAAAATATTAGTTTACAAAGACAGTATAAATTATCTACTTAGTGCGTGGCGAATTGGGCGCATGGCCAGCGAGGCCGGCGGCCGCCGAAGCATCCGGCGCCATTTACCGAAAGGGCCATGAGGATTGGAGATGAACTTATGGCCGTTTTGACGAGCATCCTCGATCTCGTTCATTTCCCTTACGCGGTATCCGGCTTTTTTGTCGGGGCATTGGTGGGGCTTACGGGCGTCGGGGGCGGCTCGCTGATGACGCCGCTCTTGGTGCTGCTGTTTGGCGTCCACCCGGCGACGGCGGTTGGCACCGATCTGCTTTATGCGGGCCTGACCAAAATCAGCGGCTCGACGGTTCACAGCTTTCGCGGCTCGATCGACTGGCGGGTGGTGCGCCGCCTGGCTTCGGGCAGCGCGCCGGCCGCGCTGCTCACCTTGCTGGCGCTTTCGGCGTCAGGCGCGCAATCGGGCGCGGCCGGCGGAGCGATCGCCCGGGTTCTGGGCTTGTCGCTGCTCATGACCGCCGGGGCTTTGCTGTTTCGGCCCTGGCTGGTGGAAAAATGCGCGGCCTTTTTCGAGCAACGCAGCGAAGGCGGCATTGCGGTGATGACGGTCGCGCTCGGCGCCGCGCTCGGCGTGCTGGTCACCGTTTCCTCGGTGGGCGCCGGGGCCATCGGCGTGACCGTGTTGCTGATGCTCTATCCTAAAATGACGATCTTGCGCATTGTCGGGTCGGATATCGCCCATGCCGTTCCGCTGACGCTGATCGCCGGCGCGGGCCATTGGGCGATGGGCTCGGTGGATTGGCCGATGCTGCTCTCCCTGCTGGTCGGATCGATTCCCGGCGTCGCCATCGCCAGTCATTTCGCCCCGCTGGTGTCCGACCGGGCCTTGCGCGGCCTGCTCGCGGGCGCCCTCGTTCTCGCCGGCGGACGGTTGGCTTTCTGAGCGTTTTGTCGATCAAGTCGAGCGGGAAATCCCGGCGTCGGGCGCCTTCAGTCCAGGCAGCACAGGCTCCAGCATCTGGCCGAGCAGGTCGGCGGGCATCGGCGCGGTGATCCCATAATCGGCGGGCCATTTTTTGGGCAGATAGAACGTGCCGAAAATTCGGTCCATCACCGGGAGCATCGCCGCATAATTATGGTCCTTGTGGTCCTCGCGGGTGTGGTGCCAATGATGGAAGGCCGGGCTTGAAAGCACTTCCTCGAAAGGCCCGAGCCGCCAGCGCAGATTGGCGTGGATGAAAAAGCTCCACATCGAGCCGACAAACAGAACGAGCGCGGGAATGAGCGTGGGGTGGTCGCCGACCGGCGCGGCGAAGCCGGTGGCGGCGGCAAGCGTCAGCCTGCGAAAAGGGCTCCGTGTTGAAATCGCCGTCGAGAAAGACGCCAAAATTCCCTGCGGCCGTTTGACGCCGCCCAAAACCCCGCGCACAAATGGAAGCAGCGGAATTTGGAGAGCGAAAAAATGTCCAGGGCGATCGTGGTGCAGCCGGGCGGCGGTTTCGACCGCGTGACGATCGGGCGAAGCGAGGCGCGCGATCCGCTTTTCGGCGAAATCACCGTGCGCCTGCACGCCAATTCCCTGAATTACCATGATTACGCTGTGGTCAGCGGCATGTGGGGGCCGACCGAACCGCGCATTCCCATGGCGGACGGCGCCGGCAAGGTGATCGCCGTCGGTTCCGGCGTCACCGAATTCGTCGTCGGCGACCATGTGGTCAGCACGTTCTTCCCGACCTGGCTCGACGGCGCGCCGCAGGTTGACGGCTTTTCAACGGTTCCGGGCGACGGCGTCGATGGATACGCGCGCGAAATGGTCACGGCCCCGGTGCGGGCCTTCACCCATGCGCCAAGGGGATACACCCACGCTGAAGCCGCGACCCTGACCACGGCGGGGCTGACCGCCTGGCGCGCCCTGCATGACGAAGGCCGGATCAAGGCCGGCGACAGCGTGCTGGTGCAGGGGACGGGCGGGGTGTCGATCTTCGCGCTGCAATTCGCCAAAATGGCCGGCGCGACGGTCATCGCCACCTCATCCAGCTCGGAAAAGCTGGAAAAACTCGAAACGCTGGGCGCCGACCATCTGATCGATTACCGCAAGGACGAGCAATGGGGCGAGACGGCGCGCCGCCTGACCGGCGGGCGCGGCGTCGATCACGTCATCGAAGTGGGCGGACCGGCGACGCTCGGGCAATCGATGATCGCCGCGCGAATTGGCGGCCATGTGTCGCTGATCGGCATTCTCACCGGCCTCGCCGGGCCGCTGCCGCTGATCGACGCCTTGCTGCGGCAATTGCAATTGCGCGCCGTGCTGGTCGGCAGCCGCCGCCAGCAGATCGACATGATCCGCGCGATCGACGCCAATGGGCTGAAACCGGTCGTCGACGACAGTTTTCCTCTCGCCGACATCGTCGCCGCCTTCCGCCATCAGGAAAGCAACCGGCATTTCGGCAAAATCTGCCTGGTGTTCTGACGCCCGCCCCCGGATGCGACCGCAGCCTTGTGTTTATGGGGCGGCGGCGGTTAGCGCAGGGGTCAAAAGCGCGGGACGTCGATGCCATGCTTGCGCAGGGCGTAGCCGATCTGGCGTGGCGTCAGGCCCAGAATGCGTCCCGCCTTGGCTTGCACCCAGCCGGCGCGCTCCATCGCCGCCACCAGCTTGTCCCGCTCGTATTGACCGGGATTGCCGACCGGACAGGCATCGGGCGAAGGGCAGACTTGGGGCTCCCTCGACCCATCCAGATTTTCAACGGGCTCGGGCGCGGGCGGCGCCGACGGTGTAAAGGGCGCCGGCGGCGCAACGGGCGACGCTTCCGCGGGCGTCAGGCCGAGCAGCGAGGCCGCGGCGCCTTTCCAAAGGGTCGAGGACAGACAGGCGCCTTGCTGGCAGGCGAAGTCGCGGGCCTCGATGAGGTTGTCGCCCGCCAGCGTCGCCGTGCGCCTGACGCAATTTTCGAGCTCGCGGACATTGCCGGGGAACGCGCATTGCGAAATGACGGCGATGGCGGATTTGGAAAATTGCATCGGCCGCAGGTTTTCGTCGCTGAACCGTTGCAGAAAAAGCTCCGCCAGATCCGGAATATCGCCGGGACGATCGCGCAAGGGCGGCAGCGCGAAGGTCACGACATTGATGCGGTAATAAAGATCGGCGCGGAACGCGCCTTTCGCCACCGCGTCCTCGAGATTTCGATTGGTGGCGCAGACCAGCCGGACATTGACTTTTAAGGTTTTCGAGCCGCCGACGCGCTCGAATTCGCCTTCCTGGAGCACGCGAAGAAGCTTGGCCTGAAACGATGGCGAAATCTCGCCGATCTCGTCGAGAAACAAGGTGCCGTTATGGGCGAGTTCGAAACGCCCGAGCCGCTGGCCGATCGCGCCGGTGAACGACCCTTTCTCATGCCCGAACAATTCCGATTCGATCACGCTCTCCGGCAAGGCGGCGCAATTGACCTTGACGAAGGCAGCCTTCGCGCGCGGCGAGTGATCGTGAATTGCGCGCGCGAAAAGTTCCTTGCCCGTGCCGGTCTCGCCGCGCAACAGCACGGTGGCGTTGGAACGGCCCGCCACCGCGACCTGTCCGAGTAGCTTGCGCATGATGGCGCTGTCGCCGACGATGCCGGCGTCCCCGCCTTGCGCCCGCCGAGGCGATTTGCCCGCCGCCGGCGCGGACTCGCGGGCCTCCTCCAGTTGCTTTTCCAGTCGATGGGTCTGTGCGATCAACCGGTCGCGGTCCCGGGCGACCAGATTCTGCATGCGCACCGCCTGTCCGACCATATTGGCGATCACCATCAGGAACCGGACATCGTCTTCCAGCTGAAACTCGAGCTTGCCGTCCCATTCGCGGTCGATCGACAATACGCCTTTCACCCGGTCGTCCACCTTGATCGGCACGGCGAGGAAACTGGTTTTGATGCGCGGCGGCGCCAGATGCAGATAGGCGGAGCCAGTAAACAGCGGATGCCCCGAGATATTCTCGACGACGAGCGGCGCGCCCGTTGCGACGATCTGGTCGATCAGCTTTTGCGGAACCAGCGATTTCGACTTCACCGGCGGATCGAAGCGCTCGCCCGCCGCCGCCGCGATTTCGGGATCGCCGGCTTCGTCGAGCATCAAGATCATGCCGCGACGCATCTGCATGAAGGAGGTCAGGATGGCTATGACGCCGGCAATGGTCCGGTCGAGCGGTTGCGGCGCAGCGAGGACCTTGGAAATCTCGTAGACGCCTGAAAGGGCTATTTCCCGATAGGCGGACGGATAGACGACCTTGATCGGCGCAGGAACCATCATATTCATTCGCGATGCTCCACCATTGGACGGAGTTACGCTCAAATATGCTCAAAAGATAAGCATATCGCACTTTCTTATGACGTACGTTTTCTTTTCTTGAGCTAAACCAAACATAATTGTCGTTTTTCCAACAGTAAACATCAAAATTTGTGCAGGGTAGCCATAGATTGGGCGCCCGTCGCCGTAAGGCTGGCGCGGTCGGCGCGGGTTTCCGGTGGGCCAATGGCTTGCTTTGCTATGGATTTCTCTGTTTCGCCGCAAACGGGTGAGAAGGGTTTTCCGCAGGATGTCCGACTTTACGGTTCAATCTGTCCGTTAAAGTTTGTGCGCGCCGGTATGGAGTTGGCAAATTTTGGTTCGGGCTTTCAGCAGCGGCGCTAAATTATTAGCCACATGCTCGGCTCCGCTTGTCTCGATTGCTTCATATTCGTGGTTAAAATGCAAGCGCGCGCAGCAAGACCGGCTGTCCGCCATGTTTTTAATACGCTGGACGCCAAATAGCTTTTCATATATTGGATCGAAAGCAGGATGTGACGGACCGGGGACGTGAAATCAACTCTTCGATGCGACGTGGCGTGGGGCTGCATTTCATCGAACAAGACGAACGCCGGCCCGGTTATTTGCGTTGTGTCAATGACACAGCGCCAACATTCCGTTTAGAAGAAAATCAGGCTGCGCGCGAAATTTCGATCGCCGCGAATGTTCCGGTTTTTAGCTCAGATGGCGGCCGCTCCGAGTTGGGCGGCGCTGGCGTGCGCCGACAGACCATGTCCGCGCAGGCCGGCATTGGCGCGCAGTGCGCCACGAAAGGGGCAAAGACCAATACTATGGCAGGGGTAAACAATGGTGAACGTTTATAATGTGGCTTATCCCCTTGGATCAGGTCAGCCTATAGGTAGCGGCCGGAGGCCTTGACGGCGCGGCGATATGTTCCTAATTTGTTCCTATGTCGAGCCGTTGGAAAAATGATCGCCCTATGTCTCGAACCGCTTTTGCTAAGCGGTTTCCCGACAACGCGGCCTGCGCCCGCCACCTCTTCGAAAAGCGCTGGCCCACTGGCTTCGTCTGTCCAAAGTGCCAAAGCGCCAAAG
>NZ_CAIUXT010000038.1 GCF_903903185.1 uncultured Rhodoblastus sp. | reverse complement strand
CGACGGGCTGAGGCTTTTCAAAAATCGGCGCCGTTGCCGTAGAGTTGAAAAACCACTATCTTACCTTCATCTTACCCTGAGGAATTGAAAATGTCAGCCCGCGAGCGTTTGACGACGGTGGTTTCGACGAAGGGCCAGGTTATCCTGCCCAAGGTCGTGCGTCAGCACCGGGACTGGCCGGCGGGAACGAAGCTGGTGGTCGAGGAAGTCACCGACGGCGTTCTGCTTCGTCGGGCGCCGTTGTTTGAGAGCACTCAATTGACCGACGTTTTCGCCATGCTGAAAACCGATGGCCGTGTTCGAACTATCGAGGAGATGGACGACGCCGTGACGGAAGAAGCGCGGAGGCGGCATGCTGGCGATTGACACCAATATCATCGTTCGGCTGCTCACCAATGATGAGCATGCCCAGGCTGCCAGAGCCAAGACGCTGTTCGCGGAGAACGAGATTTTTGTCGCCACGACGGTCATGCTGGAGACGGAATGGGTACTCCGAGGCGCCTATAGCCAGCCCAAAGCTGAGGTCATTGCCGCATTGCGCGCTTTTGCCGGGCTTGCGACAGTGAAACTCGAGGATCCGGCCCGCTTGGAAATGGCGCTCACCTTGGCCGCCAGCGGAATGGATTTCGCCGACGCCCTGCATCTGTCGGGCGCGGAAGGATGCGAGGCGTTCGTGACCTTCGATCGGCGATTTGTGAAGTCGGCGTCAGCCAAGTCTAACATCGTCGTTCGCGAGCTATAACAGAGGCCGGAGCAATGCGGGCGCGACGGCGATCTTCCGGAATCAGCTCGAAGGCGACGGTCGACAGGTTGCCGTGACCGGCTCGTCATGAGGCGAAAGCGGTCATCCCTTTGATACGGCGGCTGACTCAATTTGACCCCGAGCCCCCGCTCGCCAAATTGGCCGGCTATGTTGGGGAACGGAGATCAATGATGAAATCCTGCCGTGGCGCGCTCCATTCGCGAGGCTCACGCCACCGCCTTATTTTCCGCCCCGCCGATCACGATCGCGCGCGCATCGAGCGCCGCCCGGATATGCATTGGAATCTGCCGGCGCGCCTTGGCGCGCGGAAACGGCATTTCCTCGACTGTCTTGCCTTTCGGATAGAGCGCCTCGTGCTCGGTCCAATTATCGAAGCCTAACCGGTCAACATTGTCGACGAAAGTCTCCGCCGGGGTGTTTTCGGCGAGGATCAGGGAATGGTCGTCCAGTTCGACGTGATAATAGGTAAAGTTTTCGGGAACCGAGGTCTCGCGGACAATCGAGGTCCCGTTGACCAGCGCGCCGGCCTGTATCAGCACGCCTTCGACAAGCAAAGCGTGATCGGGCGACAGCCGCAAATCGCGGGAAGGAACCTTGTCGCCGAGCGCTCCCGCAATGATCCGGATCGGCCAACATCGCATCGGGTCGGCGAAAGCGGCGCTTATGGCCCGTCGGCCGATCCAAGAGATCGGCCTGGCGACGCCGTCGGCGGTCATGACCAAGTCGCCGCGCTTCAGCGTTTCGACGGCGACCTGAGCTTTGTCGGTCAGGATGAGAGTGCCGGCGCAAAAGCACTGCGCGTCATAAACGCTGACCAGCGTCGTCGCATCGCTGACGCTGGTCAACTGCGAGACCTTGAACTCTTCGACCGTGTTATTGGCGTAGTTCGCGACGAACACATTGCCGGCGGCGTCCGCCACCACGCTGTCGGGGCCACTGACCCCTATCGACAGCGTCGCGACCAGATCGCCCGAGGCGTTGAACTCCTCGACCGTGTTATTGCCGGCATTGGCGACGAACACATTGCCGGCGGAGTCGGTCGCCACACTCTCCGGGTCGCTGACGCCGATCGACAGCGTCCGCACCAGCGCACCCGAGGCGTTGAACTCCTCGACCGTATCATTGTCGGCATTGGCGACGAACACATTGCCGGCCGCGTCGGTCGCCAGGCTGTAGGGGTAGCTGACCCCGCTCGACAGTGTATGCAACAGCGCGCCCGAGGCGTCGAACTCCTCGACCGTATTGTTGCCGCCATTCGCGACGAACACATCGCCGGCCGCGTCCGTCGCAACGCTCTGGGGGTAGCTGACGCCGCTCGAAAGCGTGCGCACCAGCGCCCCCGAGGCGTCGAACTCCTCGACCGTATCATTGCCGAAATTCGCGACAAATACGTGGCCGGCGGCGTCTGCCGCCACGCTGACGGGTCGTCTGACTCCGCTCGAAAGCGTATGCACCAGCGCCCCCGAGGCATCGAACTCCTCGACCGTGTTGCCTAAATAATTCGCGACGAACACATGGCCGGCGGCGTCGGTCGCCAAGCTGCGAGGACCGCTGACGCCGCTCGAAAGCGTGCGCACCAGCGCCCCTGAGGCGTCGAACTCCTCGACCGTGTTATTGCCGAAATTCGCGACAAATAGATTGCCGGCGGCGTCGGTCGCCAGACCCTCCGGGTTGCTGACGCCGTTAGACAGCGTTCGCACCAGCGTCGGCGTCGTCACCGGCGACCATGCGGTGACGTCGGTCACGACGAGATCGAACGCCGTCGTCGCCACTTGATGCGCGGTCGGCGTGAAAGTCAGTCCCCGCAGCCCGGCTTGCAGCGCCGCCGGCGAAGCCGCCGACAATGTGTAGGTCAACGTCCCGCCGCTGGCGACGCCTGCCGAGAGCCCCGCTCCGGCCAGCGTTCCGTTGCCCGCTGCGAACGAGATCGTCGCGCCGACAAGATCGCCGGAGATGGAATCGGTGACGGTGACGGAGCCGAACGGCTGGATCGTCT
>NZ_CAIUXT010000037.1 GCF_903903185.1 uncultured Rhodoblastus sp. | reverse complement strand
GGTTTTCTCGCCTATGAGGGCTTCGAACTCATCGCCAACGTGTCGGACAACATCGTCAATCCGCAACGGACGTTGCCGATCGCCTTCCTCGGTTGCGTGGTCATCGCGATGGTCATCTACGCTCTGGCCTTCATCGTGGGTATCGGGCATTTGCCTTTTTCCGCCCTTGTCTCGGCCAGGAACTTCGCGATATCCGCCGCAGCCGAAAGCTTCCTTGGGCCGACCGGTTTCGTCGTCATGGCCGTTGGCGCCGTTCTCGCCTCGGCGTCGGCGATCAACGCCGATTATTTCGGGGCGCGAAATGTGCCCCCGCAGCTCGCGACCATCGACGAAATGCCGTCCGCCTTTCATCGCAGCCTGCATGGCAAATCGGTCATCAGTTTGATCGTCATCGGCGCCCTTGCGCTCGCCGCGGTCAATTTCGTGTCGATCGAAGCGATGTCCTCGGCGACAAGCGGCGGATTTCTTCTTGTTTACGCCGCGCTCAACATTGCCGCCGTCCGTCTGGCCGGCGAGACCGGCGCCAACCGCTTCATCCCCGGTCTCGCCGCCCTCCTGTGCATCGCCGCGCTCGCGATCACGATCTGGGAATTCGTGTCCGTTCCGTCGACGGTCATCCAGGCCGTCGCAATCGCCGCGATCGTCGTCGGCTCGATTGCCATCGAATGGGTTTACCGATTGAGCGACCCGGAACTGGCTTTGTTGAAGGCGTCGAAGTGACCGCGGCCGAACCGGCCATTGCCGGGATGCCGGCAAGGCCGACCGCGAAGGAACTGGTTCCGTCCAAGCCGCCAGTCTGAGGGGAGGGGCGGCGTCTTTTGCCGAGACGGCAAAGTGGGCGCCCTTTTGGTTCATGGCCGAAGACGGATTGGCAAAAAAAAGAAGAACTCGTTCTGCGTCATCGGAGCGAGCCGGATAAAAATAGACGGAGCCTGCCCATTTTAGGCAGGATTATGTTTCACAATCGCCTTGCACAATGCAGATTGAAGGCGTCAGGGAGGCGGTTGAAGCTGAGGCTTGCCACGCCGAATTTCAGCCGTTTTTCGCACGCGGATTAAAGCCGAGGATTTGCGATGAGCAACATAGATGGACCCTCCTCGCAGCGATGCGGACAAGTGGGCGCGCCTGTCCCGTTTCGTCACTGATCCCGGTTCATGAAGTATTGAGCGGGTCCTCGCGGAGGCGGGCGTTGAGCGCGCTTCTCATCATACCTTAAAATTTTTCCAACCTTCACGACGGAGTCGCAACATGAAAGTCTATCGCCTCTCGCCAATCGCCACGGACGATCCCTCGTGGAACTATTCGGTCGAAAAAGAGCATGTCTGGGCCGGCGCCGCGACCGCCGCGGAAGCGCGCGAACTCGTCGCCGCCAAGAGCGGTTTCTCCAGGCTGGCCAAACCGGGCGCGGTTTCGCCGTGGAACGACGAACGGGTCACCTCCTGTGTGGAAGAGCCGACCCTGTCTCATCCTGGGGTCGGCCAAGTCATCCGTGAAGACGGCAGCAAAGTCGCCGACTGACGAAAACGCCGAACTTCGGCTTTTCGACAAACTTATGGATTGGACCCACATTAGCGAAGGTCTCCAATGGGGACCGGCCAGGCGCGCCTGGCACAACGGCCATCGAAGAAAAGCATCAAGCGCGCGGTCGAGAAAGTCCACGCGCTGACCGATCGAGCGGGGACATGGCAAGAGACCACAGAGCTGGTGGACAAGTTGAACCGCATGCTGCGCGGATGGGCGAACTACTTCAACGTAGGCTCGGTCAGCAAGGCGTATCGCGCGCTCGACAACTACACCGCTGTGCGGTTGCGCCGGTGGTTGCGCTCCAAGCATAAAGTCAGGCGCCGCCAGGGGCGGGAGCTACCCACTCTCGCACCTCTACGGGTACTTCGGGCTCGTACGGCTGACTTACCGGGGGCGCGACGTGCCGTGGACGAAGGCGTGAGGTCTTGTCCGAGAGCCGGGTGCGGGAAATCTGCATGCCCGGTTCGATGAGAGGGGTGTGGAAACGGGAGCAATGGCCGAGCTATTGAGGCGCCGCCAGACGAAAGAGGCGGCAACAGATAGGCTCCACCTAAAGCTAACCGCGCCACACTCCGACTCTGCCGATTCTTGACGTAGCGGATGAGTTTTTGGCCGACAGCCAAAGGCCACGCCCCGCGCCGATTTTGCTGGCATCGGCGCGGCGCTCCCTTGACGCCCGGCCGCGCCTGTCCCGACCGGCCAACTCACTCCTTCGCCAAAGCGTCCATCGCCTGGGCGAGCCCCCGGAAGGAAACCGGAAGTTTGACCGGGCGCCCGACCGCATCGGTGAATTCGAGCGCGCCGGGTTCTGTCAGGCCGTGCAGGGCCCGCCATTGCAATTCACCGAGCGCGCCGTCGGCGAAACAGCCGACCGGAGCACAACTGCGCCAGGCGAGGTCCAGCTGGCGCGGGTCCTTTTCGCCAAACGAGAATTTGACGACGCTCGGCAAGGCAATGTTGGTCGGCAGATGCGCGGTGACGCGAAAAGGATCGGTCTTGGACAGACGGCCGAAGGCGAGTTCGGCGATCGGTCCCTGCTGTTGGACGTTGGACTGGATTGTCAGCACGACCTCGCAGATGCGCACGGCCTTTTCGGTTTCGCCAACCCGCTGGCAGCGCAATAGCCAGTCGCCATAGCTCGCGGTGGTGACGCGGGGCTCCGAACTGACCGGCGGCGGCGCCGCCGCCGGCTTCTGCTCGACCGCAAGGGCCACAACGGGGACGAGGAGGGCCGCGAAAAGGGCGGCGGTGCGTCGCAACATTGCAAAAACTCCAGATAAAATTGTCGCCCTTGCTCCGGGGCGGATGTTTCAGGCCTGCTTGCGTTCGCGCAGGAACTGGAAGAACTCCACGCCCTCGCGCAACCGGCGCTTGAGCATGTCGCGGTCGCGCGCCATTTCATTGACGATCGAACCGATCTTGCGCGGACGGAAGTAGAATTGCCGATAGAAAGTCTCGACCGAATCGAAGATTTCCTTGTGGCTCAAGTCGGGATATTGCAACGGCGCGATCTGTACGCCGTTCTCGTCCACCAGTTCGGCGTGATCCTTGTCGAGCCAGCCGTTCTTGATGGCCTGATCGTAAAGCACGGTGCCCGGATAGGGCGCGGCCAGCGACACCTGCAAGGTGTGCGGATTGACCTCCTTGGCGAAGCGAATGGTTTCCTGGATGGTTTCGCGGGTTTCGCCGGGCAGGCCCATGATGAAGGTACCATGAATGGCGATGCCGAGTTCACGGCAATCCTTGGCGAAGCGCTTGGCGACCTCGATCAGCATGCCCTTCTTGATATTGTGCAGGATCTGCTGGTTACCCGATTCATAGCCGACCAGCAGCAGCCGCAAGCCATTGTCGCGCATCACTTTAAGCGAATCGCGGGGCACGTTGGCCTTGGCGTTGCACGACCAGGTGACTCCGAGTTTGCCGAGTTCCTTCGCAATGGCTTCGGCGCGGGGCAGGTCATCGGTGAAGGTGTCGTCATCGAAAAAGAACTCCTTCACCTGCGGGAAGGCCTTTTGCGCCCAGGCGATTTCCTCGACGACATGGGCGACGCTGCGGGTGCGGTAGCGATGGCCGCCGACGGTCTGCGGCCACAGGCAGAAGGTGCAGCGCGACTTGCAGCCGCGCCCGGTATAGATCGACAGGTAGGGGTGCTTCAAATAGCCGATGAAATATTTCTCGATTTGCAGATCGCGCTGGTAGACCGGCGTCACGAAGGGCAGGGAGTCCATGTCCTCGAGAATCGGCCGGTCGGGGTTGTGCCGGATCGCGCCATCGGCGTCGCGATAGGACAGCCCAAGGATATCCTTCCAGTCCTTGCCGTCGGCGACGTCCTTGACGGTGAAGTCGAATTCGTTGCGGGCGACGAAGTCCACTACCGGCGCGGCTTTCAGGCTGCCGTCGGCGTCCACGGCGACCTTGGCGCCGATCAGCCCGGCTTTGAGCGCCGGATTGGCTGCTTTCAGCGCCTCGACGCATTTGACGTCGGAAGCGAAGGAGGGGACGGAGGTATGCAGGATGACGAGATCGAAGTTCCTGGCCTGGGCCACGACTTCGGCGAGCTTGATCTTGTGCGGCGGCGCGTCGATCAGTTTCGAGTTCTCGACCAGCGCGGCGGGCTGCGCCAGCCATGTCGGATACCAGTAGGAGGCGATTTCGCGCCGCGCCTGATAACGCGAACCCGCGCCGCCGTCGAATCCGTCGAAGGAAGGCGCCTGAAGAAAAAGAGTGCGCATCGAAACAAGCTCCAAACCGGGCGAGACGAGGAATTGAGGCCACAAGGCCCAATAATCGCGGCCATTCTGTGATCGCCGCGCCGATTCCAGCGCATAAAGCATGAGCGGGCGTTTCATTCAATGCAAGCTTTGGCGCTTGCCGCCCGATCCGCGCGCAGCCCGGCCGGGGACGGCCCGACCGGTTCGCTCGCCTACTCGCCGAAAATCGACCATTTCATGCGCTGCGCGAGTTTTTCCAGCGCGATCCGGCCGAGCTTCGAATTGCCGGCCTCGTCGAGTCCGGGCGACCAGACGGCGATCGACGCCTGACCCGGCGCAACGGCGAGAATGCCGCCGCCGACGCCGCTCTTGCCGGGCAGGCCGACGCGAAAGGCGAATTCGCCGGAGCCGTCATAATGGCCGCAGGTCAGCATCAACGCATTGATTCGCCTCGCCCGCTCCGCCGAAACGATATTATAGCCGGTGCCCGGATTTCGTCCCGAATGGGCGAGATAGCGCCCGGCGACGGCGAGTTGCCGGCAGGTCATGGCGATGGCGCAATGGTGGAAATAGGTCCCGACCACATTTTCGACCGGGTTTTCAAGCATGCCGAAGCTTTTCAGGAAATTGGCCAGCGCGATGTTGCGGTAGCCGGTTCGCTTCTCCGATTGCGCCACATGTTCGTCGATATAAATGGTGTCGTCGCCGGCCGCCTCGCGCACGAAGCGCAGGATTTCGCCAAGTTCCGAGCGCGGGGCGTGTCCCGACAAGATCACGTCGGTGACGGCGATGGCGCCGGCGTTGATGAAGGGATTGCGCGGCACGCCGTTCTCCAGTTCGAGCTGAATGATGGAGTTGAACGGATTGCCCGAGGGTTCGCGCCCGACGCGGGTCCAGAGCCGGTCGCCGGCCTTGCCGAGCGCCAGCGTGAGCGTGAAAACCTTCGAAATGCTCTGGATCGAGAAAGGCCTGTCGCAATCTCCGCCCGCGGCGAGGGTTCCATCGGCGGCGATGACCGCAATGCCGAAATTTTTCGGATCGACGCGCGCCAGTTCCGGAATATAGCTCGCGACACGGCCGCGATCCTCATAGGCGCGCATTTCCTCGGCGATTTCGTGGACGACTTTTTCCAGATCGGGCAAAGGGTTCCTCCCGCAGGCTTTGCTCCCCTGGACCCTTCGCCGGGAAAAAGCGCGCGCTGATGCCGGCGTTTTATCGCTTGCCGGCGCCAGTCTCTGTTATAAGGACGCCAGCGGCAAGGCCGAAGCTGCGGCAAATTTCCTTTCCCGCCGCAATAGCGCCGGATCCGGGCCGTTAAATGGGGCGGGCGTCGATGTTTTGGCAAGACCGGAAAACGGGGTTACGCGATGAGCGAGACCGAAAAGGGCGACGCCGCCCCGCTACAGGATAAAGTGTCGGCCGCGCCGGCGCCGCAACTACCCGCGACGCAGGCCCAGGCTGAAGTCAGGCCCGAGAACGCGCCGGCGATTGTCGAGCACAAGCCGGCAAGCAAAACGGCGATCTGGACGCGTCGCCTGGCGATCCTCGCCCTGATCGGCGGCGGCGCGGGCTACCTGTTCTGGCAGGCCCATCGCGCGCCGGCCATTCCGGCTTGGATCGTCTATGGCAATGGCCGGCTCGAAGCCGACCCGATCGACATCGCCGCCAAATTCGCCGGACGAATCGCGCAATTGCGCGCCGACGAGGGCGACAAGGTCGTCGCCGGGCAGGTGGTGGCGGTAATGGACGTGCGCGACATGGAGCAAAGCCTCAAGCGCGGCGAGGCCCAGGTCGATCAGGCGCAAAAGCTGATCGATGAAGCCCGCGCCAATCTCGTTCAGAGCCAGAGCGCCGCCTTGCTCGCCCAGCAGCAATTGGCGCGCACCGAAAACCTGCTGAAATCCGGCTACGCCACCCATGAACTGCTCGACCAGCGCCGTCAGGCGCTCGACGCCGCCCGCGCCGCGCAGGCCGCTGCCGAGCATCGCATCGGCGAGGCGGAAAAGGCCCTGATCGCCGCGCGCCATGACGCCGAGCTCACCCGCGTCAATATTGCCGACAATACACTGGTGGCGCCGCGCGACGGCCGAATCGAATATCGCATCGCCAATATCGGCGAAGTTCTGCCCGCCGGCGGCAAGGTCTTCACCATGCTCGACACGTCGTATGTCTATATGGACGTCTACCTGCCGACGCTTGCCGCCGACAAGGTCAAGATCGGCTCGGACGCGCGCATTGTGGTCGACGCCTATCCCGACAGGCCGATCCCGGCCAAAGTATCGTTTTTGGCTGAACGGGCGCAGTTCACTCCCAAGATGGTCGAGACCAAACACGACCGCGACAAGCTGATGTTTCGCGTCAGGGTGCGCATCGACCCGGCGCGGTCTAAGGCCCACGCCGATTCCGTGCGCAGCGGCCTGCCCGGCGCGGCCTATATCAAGACCGACCCCGACGCCGCCTGGACGCCGGCGCTGCAAGGCCAGACCGGAGCAGGCCCGGAAGCAGGGCAGGGGAAAAAAGAGTGACCGTTCCGCAGGCGGCGCCTGTCGTCCGGCTGTTGCATCTGCGCCATGACTACGGGCGCGTGGCGGCGCTCGACGGCGTGACGCTCGATCTGCCAGCCGGACGGATCATCGGACTGGTCGGGCCGGACGGTGTCGGCAAATCGACCCTGCTCGCCCTGCTCGCGGGCGCCAAGGCGCTGCAACAGGGCGGCGCGCAAGTGCTCGGCGGCGACATTGGCGACCCTCGCTGGCGCGCCGCCGTCTGTCCGCGCATCGCCTATATGCCGCAAGGGTTGGGCAAGAATCTCTATCCCGACCTCACGGTGGCGGAAAACATCCGCTTTTTTTCGCGGCTCTACGGCCAGAGCCGGGAGGAGGGACGGGAGCGTGCGGAAAGCCTGATGTGCGACACCGGGCTTTTGCCGTTCTCCGGCCGTCCGGCGCAAATGCTCTCCGGCGGCATGAGGCAGAAGCTCGGCCTGTGCTGTTCGCTGATCCACGATCCGCAATTGCTGATCCTCGACGAACCGACCACCGGCGTCGATCCGCTGTCGCGCCGCCAGTTCTGGGAACTGGTCGACCGGATGCGTTTTGGCGCCGGCGCCGCGCCGGGCGCGGAGCCGTCGATGAGCGTGATCGTCGCCACCGCCTATATGGAAGAGGCGGAGCGTTTCGACTTTCTAGTCGCGATGAACGCCGGAAAAGTGCTGGCGACCGGCTCTCCGGCGCAATTCAAGGCGCAAACCGGCGCCGACAGCATCGAGGAAGCGTTCATTTCGGTTTTGCCGGAAGAGGAGCGCCGGCGCGCGGCCAAACTGGTCATTCCCCCGCGCCAGGACCATGGCGAGGCGCCGGTGATTTCCGCGCGTGGGCTGACCTGCCGCTTCGGCGCCTTCACCGCCGTCGATCATATCGATCTCGACATTGGCCGGGGCGAGATTTTCGGCTTTGTCGGCTCGAACGGCTGCGGCAAGACCACGACGATGAAAATGCTGACCGGCCTGTTGCCGGCCACCGAGGGGAAGGCCGAATTATTCGGCCGGACCATGGAGGCCGGCGGCATGGCGTCGCGCCGGCGCGTCGGCTACATGTCGCAGAGCTTCTCGCTCTATACCGAACTGACGGTGATGCAGAATCTCGATCTGCACGCCCGGCTGTTCCAACTGCCGCGCGAACAAGCCCAAAACCGCATCGCCGATCTCCTCGACCGTTTCGGGCTGAAGCCCTTCGCCGACACGCTTGCCTCCGACCTGCCGCTGGGCATAAGGCAACGGCTGGCGCTGGCCGTGTCGGTGGTTCACAGCCCGGACCTGTTGATCCTCGACGAACCGACGTCCGGCGTCGATTTGATCGCCCGCGACGAATTCTGGCGGCTGCTGATCGAATTGTCGCGCCAGCAGGGCGTCACCATTTTCATCTCTACCCATTTCATGAACGAAGCGGCGCGCTGTGACCGCATCTCCTTGATGGATTCCGGCAAAATCCTCGCCACCGGCACGCCAACCCAACTGACGAAGATGCGCGGCGCCCAGACGCTCGAAGAAGCCTTCATCGCCTTTCTGCTGGAGGCGGCCGCGTCGCGGCAGGCGGCGGGGGATTTTCCGCGCGAAATCATTATCGCCAGGGCGAAGCCGCCGCAGCCGGCGCCCATAAGCAATCCCCGCTTCAGCTTCCGCCGCCTGATGGCCTATACGATCCGTGAAATCCTCGAACTTTCGCGCGATCCGATCCGGCTCGGCTATGCCTTGTTCGGCCCGGCGGTGCTGCTGTTGGTGCTCGGCTTCGGCATCACCACGGACGTCGATTCGCTGACCTATGCGGCGCTCGACCGCGACAATTCCTTCCTCAGCCGCGCCTATCTGAGCGAATTGCGCGGCTCGGCCTATTTCATCGAAAAGCCGCCGATCGAAAATTCCGCCGATCTGCTCGACCGCCTGAAAAGCGGCGCGGTCAGCGCCACCATCGAAATTCCGCCGGGCTTTGGCCGCGACATCAAAAGGGGCCGCCCGACCGAGGTTGCGGCATGGATCGACGGCGCAATGCCGTTTCGCGCGGAAACCATCCACGGCTATTTGCAAGGCGTCCACCAGCAATTTCTCGCCGATCCGGCGATTCGCGGGCTGTCGGGTTCCTCGGCCCCAACGCCGGCCCCGGCGGCGATCGAGACGCGCTTTCGCTATAATCAGGACTTTGACTCCATCTACGCCATGGTTCCCGGTTCGATCGCCCTGCAACTGGCGCTGATCCCTGCCATTCTGATGGCGCTCGCCATCGTACGGGAGAAGGAACTGGGCTCGATCGTCAATCTCTATGTCACCCCGGTGACGCGGCTCGAATTCCTGCTCGGCAAGCAAATTCCCTATATTGCGCTGGCGATGGTCGATTTCGTCGTGATGTTTCTGATGGCGATCTTCATTTTCAAAGTGCCGCTAAAAGGGGGGTTCGCCATTCTGGCGCTCGGCTCGCTGGTCTATGTCACGGCCACCACCGGCTATGGCATGGTGGTTTCGGCCTTCGCCCGCACCCAGATCGCGGCATTGTTCGGCACGGTCATATTGACCATCCTGCCCGCCACGATGTTCGCCGGCATGAGCACGCCGGTTTCCTCGATCACCGGCATGGGGCGGGTGATGGGGCGGCTGTTTCCGATGACCTATTACCTGCCGATCAGCGTCGGCGCCTTCACCAAGGGGTTGGGCTTTGCCGATCTGACGATTTATCTCGCGCAATTGGTTTTATTCGTTCCGGCCTTGACCTTGCTCAGCCTGTTGCTGTTGCGCAAACAGGAGAAGTGATGCAGACGCTCTCCAACATCTTCTGGCTCGGCACGAAGGAATTGCGCAGTTTTTTTCGCGACTGGGTGCTGCTGGGGCTGGTGATCTATTCGTTTTCGTTGGCGGTGATTGCCCATGCGCAGAGCAATGCGCAGGAATTTCACAATGCCTCGATAGCCATTGTAGACGATGATAGTTCCGAAATCTCCGCCCGGCTGGCGGGGGCCTTCCTGC
>NZ_CAIUXT010000036.1 GCF_903903185.1 uncultured Rhodoblastus sp. | reverse complement strand
GCCGGCGCCGGCGCCGGCGCTATTCTTTGCGCGCCCTCCGGCGCGCCGGAGGGTTTTGGCAGGGTCGGGGGGCTGGCTTCGAGGTCGGCGCGCTGGCGCTCGACCTGACCGGCGACGGCCGCGCCCGCGCCGTCGATCGCCCGCGCCGCCGCTCCGACCGGCATGGACCCCATCGCCCGCAAGGCGCCCGCTGGATTGTCGCCCGACGCCTCGCCGGAGGCTTGCGGCTCGGGCGGGGCCGGAGCGGCGGCCCCGCCGCCTCCGCCTCCTCCTCCGCCGCCGCCGGCCGCCGGCGGGTCGCTCTCGGAGGGCTCGCCGGCGAATTCGCCGAGCAGGGCCGGCGGCGGCGCGCCGGGGGCGGCCGCTTCCGCCTGGGCCGGCGCGTCTGCATCGTCGGGCGCCGGCGCGGCATCGACATGGCCGGTCGGGTCGCCGGCCGACTGGACTTCGGCGCCGGGCTGTGGCTCCATCGCCGCCGACGCGGCCTCAGGGGCCTCCGCCGGGCCGGCGACGGGCTCTCGCGGCTCCGGCGCGGCGCGCTCCACTGGAGTCGCCTCGGATTGGGGCGGCGCGCTCGCCGCCGGGGGCGCGCTCTCGGGCGGCGACGCTTCCATTGCCGGCTGCGGCGAAGCCCCGGCGGTCGGGGGCGCCTCGATCGACTCCATCGGCGCGGGCGCGGCGTCGGGCCCCGACGCCTCGTTTTCGTGGCCGCCCTCGTCCATCTCATGCGCTTCGCCGTCTTCCTCGGCATTGCCGGCTTGCGTCGCAGGGCCTGCCTCGGGCTCGCGCGCGCGCTCCTCGGCGGCGGGCGCCCCGCCTGTCGCCGGCTCGGGCGCGGCCAAGTCCGACACGGCGGGCTGCGAGCCGTCCATCGACCCCATGGCCTCGGCGCCGGCGCCCGCCTCGTGGGCCTGCGCCTCGCCGCCGGCGGAATCGGCCCCGCTCTCTGGAGCCTGTTCCTGGTTTGGCGACCCGGCTTCCGAGCCCGCTTGCCCCCCGGCCCTTGCGTCGCCGCCGGATCCTTCCGCGACCGGGCCCGAAACCGGCGTGGCGCTGGCTTCGGCGGGCGCGGCGCCGGCTTCCGCGGGTGGGGCGGGAGCGGCGCCGGCCTCGGCGGGCGTCCCGGCGACTGGGCCGGCAGCCATGCCGCCGCCGCTTTCGGTCTGGGCGGCGTTCTCGGGCGCGGGGCCTTCGAGCGCCGCCGCCGCGACCGGCGCCTCGGCGGCGCCTTCGCCGGTCGGCTCGGCCGGCGTCGCCATCGCCTCCGGCTCGACGCTCTTGGCCGCCTGCGCGCCTTGTTGCTTTTCCCCCGGTTGCTTTTCCCCCGGTTCCTTGTCCGCCGCTTCCTTGGCGCCGGTCGCGGGCGTCGCCTGCGCTTGCTCGCCCTCTGGCGTCGTCGTCGGTGGCGCTCCGGCTTCCGCCTGACGGTCCTCGACGCCCTCGGTCGCCTCCGGCGCCGGTTCGGTCAGCAGGTCGAGGAGCGCGCGCCATTCATGCGATTCGATATGCCGCTCAAGCCAGCGCAGCACGTCGCGGCGCAGCGTGTCCTCCATGCGGATCAGCTGGTTGCGCAGGCGGCCGCTGCGATCATGGGCGTCGGCGCGCAACCGCGCCATCAGCGCGCGGCCGATTTCCTGCGTCGTGCGCGCCGGATCGG
This sequence comes from uncultured Rhodoblastus sp., assembly GCF_903903185.1. GTDB lineage: Bacteria > Pseudomonadota > Alphaproteobacteria > Rhizobiales > Beijerinckiaceae > Rhodoblastus. The sequence goes on along the minus strand of NZ_CAIUXT010000036.1, from coordinate 67,614 downwards.
CGGTCTCTTTCGCGCGCGGCGCGACGCCGGCTACGCGGCGCGCCACCGCCGCCTCGGCGAGCACGGGCGGCGGCGCGCCGCGCTCCGCCGCCGCCTCCGCCGCCCGTTCGATCGCGTCGCCCGGCTGTGAGACCGGCGCGGCTTCGACGTCGGGCGCGGGCCCCCGGTGCTGCAACGTATGCGCCGCCTCATGGGCGAGCAGATCCATGCCGCCCGCCGTCTCCGGGCGCCAGCCGCCGGCGCGGAACAAGATATGCTGACCGAAGGTCACCGCCTCGGCGTCGAGCGCGCGCGCGGCGGCGTCGGCGGCGGCGCCGGTGTGAATGCGCACGCTGCGCAAATCCGCCGACAGCGCGCCCTCCAGCGTTCGCCTCACGCCCTCCGGCAATGGCCGTCCGGGTTCGGCCAGGGCGCGCCGCAGCGCGGCCTGTTTTCGCTCGGGTCGCTGAACGGCGAGCTTGCTCACGGCGCCTCCGCCGCTTGGTGGAGCGCCTCGAACAGGCTACGCGCCAGCGCCCGGCCGATGCGGCGATGCGAGTCGCCCGTCGCGACCGCGATGGCGAGCGGCGGCAGCCGCCAGTGCGCGGCGTCGGACCGGGGCGTCGGAAAGCCGCGGCGGCAAATGAGCAGCTCGAATTCGGCGGCGAAGGCCTCGGCGCAGGCGCCGCGCGCGCCGGGGCCAAAGCCCTCCAGCGTCAGCGAGCCGATCGCGAGGTCGACGGGCGCTTGCGGCTTCATGCCCAGCCCTCCGTCTCGAAGTCGCGCAGGCTGCGCTCGATCTTGGCGTATTCGACGCGCGCCGCCTCCAGCAGCAGCGGCATGGTCACGGCGCTGTCGCGATCGGCGGCAAGGAACAGACCGAGTACCGCGATGTTGCGAATATTGCCGCCGGCGATCTGCAGCCTGGCGAGCCTGGCGTAATCGATCCCTTTAAGCGGCGCCGCCGCAGGAAACGCGCCGCGCCAGATCGCCTCGCGCTCGCGGGCCTCGGGCAGCGGAAACTGGACGACGAAGCGCAGCCGGCGCAAAAAGGCGGCGTCGATATTGTCGGCGAGATTGGTGGTGAGAATGGCGAGGCCGCGATAGGCCTCCATGCGCTGCAACAGATAGCTCACCTCGATATTGGCGTGGCGGTCATGACTGTCCTTCACCTCGCTGCGCTTGCCGAACAAGGCGTCGGCCTCGTCGAACAGCAGAACGGCCCCGCCCTGTTCCGCCGCCTCGAACACGCGCGACATGTTTTTCTCGGTCTCGCCGATGTATTTGCTCACCAACTGGCTGAGATCGACCCGGCACAGATCGAGGTCGAGCGCCCCCGCGACGACTTCCGCCGCCAGCGATTTTCCGGTCCCGCTCGGTCCCGCGAACAGCGCCGTGATGCCGAGGCCGGCGCCGCCCCGCGCCGCCAATCGCCACTCGTCGTGGACTCGGGCGCGGTTGCGAAATTGCGCGGCGATGGCGCGCAGCAGCGCCTTGCGATCCTCGTCGAGCACGAGATCGCTCCAGTCGGCGCGCGGCGAGATCGATTGGGCGAGACCTTCCATCGAAACGCGGGCGCGTTCACGGCAGCTCGACCAGAGGCTCAGTTCCGGCGAGGCGCGCCAGGCGCGCGCGGCGGCGTGAATGGAGTCCGCCGAAAAGTCGAAATGCGCCGCGACCTGGACCGGGTCGGCGGCGCGCGCGACGGCGTCGTCGCGCAGCGACGCGCGCCAGAGTTCCACCTGCTCGGCGCGGCTCGGCCGCGCCACCTCGAAGGCGAGCGCCGGCCGGGTTTGCGCGCTCCAGCGCTGGCGCGAGAGAATGAACAGCGGGCCGGCGATCCGATCGGCCATACGCTCCACCTGAAATTGTTCGGCGGGCGTCTCGATCCTTTCGGCGTCGAGCGCCAGAACGGCGCGGCTCAGCGCCGCCTCGCGCTGCCACAGGCGCAGGAGCCGGTCGAGTTCTCCGGCCTCCGGCAGCGCCGCGGCGCTCCAGACATAGGGCCGCCAGCCCAGGCCGTCCGCCGCGGCGGCGACGATGGCGCGCTTGGCGCCGCTATCCGGCCCGGTCAGTTGAATGAGTTGCGTCGAGCCCGCCCACAAGGCGCCGATCCGCTCCGCGATGGCGCGATGCGAATCGACCAGCGGCGCGCCCTCCGGCAGCGGCGTCACGTAAGCGGCGAGGCGCGGCTCGAAAGCGGTCGCGCCAAGCAGGAAATGCAGCACGCGCTCGTCGATGCGCAGCGCGCTCGCCAACAGCGTCGGTCCCGGCGCGAGCGCCAGCAACTCCCAGCGCCGCAACGGCGCGTGCGGGGTCAGCGCGTCCCAACTCGGCTCGGCGTGGCGCGCGAGCGCGAAACCAAAGGTGGGGAAAGCCAGTCCCTCGCCTTGCGCCAGGGCAAGGCCCGCCGCAGCCGCCGGCTCCAGTTCCGCCGCCGCGCAGAGTAGCAACAGCTCGGCCTCGAAGCGCGAGAGTTCGAACAGGGCGGCGAGCAATTCGAGCGAGGGCGGCCAATAGAGCGGCGTCTCGCCGCGCGTTTCCAGCCAGCGCGCGACCGACGCCAGCGCGCGCTCGATCGGCGGCGATCGCCATTGCATTCTTGAGGCTGCTTTCGCCATCGCCATTTGAGCGTCACCGCGCGGGGTCAATTCACCAAAATCGTCGGGCCGTTGAAACCGCCTGAGGCGTCCGTGTCGAGCGGCGTCTCGGCGCCGTCGACGCGCACGCGCGCAAGATAAGTTCCATTGGCCATGCCGCTGAGATTGAAACGGACAGGGTCGTTGAGCGGATCGGTGCCGATATCGCCCGGGAAGGAATAGCCACGCCGTTGCGCGGACTCGGGAATTTCGTTGAGCAGCACGCGCACATCCTGTCCGGGCAGCGGCGGCGGCAGCAGGCGAATGTCGAGCGGGCGCGATGGCGGCGGCCCCGGATCGGCGGCGCCGAGGACGATGTCGGGCGCGCCGGGGGCTGGGCCCGTCCGCTTGAAGATCGGTTGATGGAGGAACACGCCCAGATTGGATTCGTTGACGTCCTTCACCGGCGGCGCGCCAATGTCGAGCGCGCGCACCAGTTCGACGCCGATGACGCCCGCCGGCAGATCGGCGGGCAGGGCGATCAGCGCGCGCGCATCCGTCGAGCCTGCGTCGAGCGGACTGCGCGCGCCATTGGCGAAGCGCGCGACGATGCCGTCCTGCCGCAATTGTTGGCCGATCAGCGCGATTTGATTGCCCGCCGCGCGGAAAACGACGCCGACCGGCTCCACCCGCTCGATGCGCGGGCGCAGGTACTGGATCGTCGTCGCTGCAAAGTCGCGCACCGGGAAGCCGTCGCGCGCCTGATTACGCGTGTCGATCAGCAGCGCCGACGCCGAATAGCAGAAGCTCGGACGGTAGCGGCTGTGAATCGAGGTCCACAGCTTTTGCATATCGTCCGCCGAAAGATTCATCGGGACGATTCGCAACAGTTCGAATTGATCGGCGAGGCGCGATTGCTCGATCGCCAGCAGCAACGGATCGGGGGCCGGCGGCCCGGGGGCGACTTGCAGCAGCGCGCGCAGGCGATCGCGCGTCAATTGCGGCGAGTCGCTGAGCGCCTGCATGGCGAGGCCCAACAGAACCTCGGAGATCAGTTCCTTCGTGCCATGGGCGCTGACGAGAAAGCTCACGTCGATCGCCAGCGGCGGCGACGCGACGGGCTGGCCGGCGCGGTCGCGCGCCGGCTCAAAGGCGTTGCGCCAGGCCGCGTTCAGCCCGACGTGATAAGGAAAAATGTTGATCTTCGGCGAGACGTCGTCCTTGGCCTGAAGATCGGTGCCGTCGATCTGTTCGGGCGAGACCACGGAAGTGCGCATGCCTTGCAGGGCGGTCAGCCCTTCCGCCGCGACGCGGTCGTCGATCAGGCGAGAGATCACGCGGGCGGCCGCGGCGATGGCCAGGGCGCTGCTCACCGGCCGCCTCCATCGCGACGCGCGAGATAATCGTCGAGCGTCACACGCGGCCTCTCGCGCGGGCGCGGCGCGGCGGGCGCGGACGGTGCGGCGCCTGCGGCCCGCACCTCGACGCGATCGATGGAAATGCGGATCGGCGGCGGCGCGGGAGGCGCGCTGGCGCGCTCCGCCGGCTCGAACAGTCGCGCCGGCGCCGGCGCACGCGGCGCGGCGGCGTCTTGCCGGGCCCGGGGAAACAAGGCGTCTGCGGAGGGCGCCGGCCGGGCGTCCTGCGCGTCTTGTGGGCGCGGCGGCGCGTCGGTTTCGAGGATGCGCGTCTCGATGAAGGGCGGCGGGTCGCTCCGTTCCGCTGCGGAACGCTCGCGCGCGATCGGTTCGGGCTGCGCCGGCGGGGCGGGCGGCGTCTCGCGCCATGCGACGGTCTGCGGCGGCTCGCGCCTTTCCACGGCGGGCGGCGGCGGATTTCTCACCGGCGGGTCGCGTTCCGAACGCGCGGCGGGGCGCTCGGCGCCCAATCGCGCCGGCGCGTCGGCGCCCGCGCGCTCGACAAGGCGCTCCTCGACCGTTTCGCCCCAGGCCGGATCGATGGGCGTCGGAGTCGCGCCGCTGGCGATGCGCGGCTCGGCGAGCGGGGCGGCGCGGGTCTCGCGCGCCAGCAGCAGGTCGAGATAGTCGGCGCTCATGACACCAGCTCCAGATAGGCGGCGCGGCGCGGCTCGCTCATCGCCAGGATCTCGGCCTCGCTCCAATGATAGACGCGGGCGATGGCGTCGACCTCGCGCAGAATGCGGCGGGCGGCGGCGCGCAGTTCGCGCCACAGAAACTCGCCGGCGTCGAACAGCACGTTCCAGGCGCGCGGGCAGGCGCAGCATTGCAGATCGACGCTCCAGCAGCTCTTGTGCGCGGCGGCGACCGCCTCCAACAGCAGCGCGGTCGGCGCGTCGTCGGCGGGCGTCTCCAGCATGCGCGCCAGCAGTTGGCCGCGCGCCGCGTCGCGATCGGGGCAGGCGGCGGCGCGCGCGAGATCGCGCGAATTGGGCCAGCGCAGGCGCCAGACGCGTCCCTCCGCCGATATTTCGAGAACATCCTCCGGCGCGGCGAACATTTCCGGCGCCGTCGGCAGTTCATATTCGAGCATGGTCCCGCATGCGGGACATTGCGCGAAGGCCCGCCACTGGCTTCCAAATAGCGCGCGGCGCCAGGCCATCAGCGCCGCGTCGCGCCGCGCCACGCCAAGATCCAACGCCGCCTCCTGCGCCAAGCCGGACAGGCCGGCGAGCAACGCCGCCGGGCGTCGCCAGTCGGGCTCGGGCCGCGCCGTCTCGAACGCGCGCAAGATATCGGTGGCGAAGTTGCTCACGATGAAACGCCCGCGGTGGGTCAGAAGGAGGGTTCGGCCGGCTCGGCGACGTCCGGGTCCTGCATCCAGCCTTCGTTCTCGAGTTTGAGATGGGCGATCGCGATGGCGTTGGCGTTGGCGTCCAAATCGGGAAAAGCCTGATATTCAGACACCCAGCAGCGAAACACATTATAGGCTATGACCACTTGTCCGGCCTCGTTGTAGAGTTCGAGGCGCAGATTCTTGCGGAAGTCCTTGAGCGAAATCTCCTTGCCCTGGCCGCCGCGCACATCCCACACCTTGCGCGCCCAATCCTCGAAATCGGGATCGTGGGTGACGCCGCGCTCCAGCGTGATCGCCTCATATTCGGTGCGGCCCGGCGATTTGTGGCTGGTCGAAGGATCGGCGCCGTCGCGATGTTTGACCACTTCCGTGGTGCGCTTGAGCGCGCTGACCTTGCTGATTCCGGCGACGTAGCGACCGTCCCATTTCACGCGAAACTTGAAATTCTTGTAGGGATCGACGCGGGTCGGATTGACAGTGAAATTCGCCATGGGCGCCTCCGTTCGAACTTTTTTGCCTGCTCCCGGAATGGCCGGCGCGACCGCCCCGGCGAGAGCCTTCCCGTCGCGTCGTCCGAGCCGACGCGCGGCTAACCGTTCGCGGCCTGACCGGCGATCTGCTGCAATTGAATGACGACGAATTCCGCCGGCCGCAGCGGCGCGAAGCCCACGATGATGTTCACGCGCCCGCGCAATTGATCGGTCGGCGTTGTGGTTTCGGCGTCGCACTTGACGAAATAGGCCTCGCGCGCGCTCGCCCCGGCGAAGGCGCCCTGGCGGAACAGCCCCTGCAGGAAGGCGCCGATGTTGAGGCGGATCTGCGACCATAACGGTTCGTCATTGGGCTCGAACACAACCCATTGCAGTCCGCGATACAGACTCTCCTCCAGGAACAGCGCGGTGCGGCTGACCGGAATATATTTGTAGTCGTTGGATTCCTCGTCGGAGCCGCGCAGCGTGCGCGCGCCCCAGCTGACAACGCCAAAGGGCGGCAGGACGCGAATGCAATTCACGCCCCACGGATTGACGATCCCGTTCTGGTCGTTGGTCAGCGTATATTGGACGCCAAGCGCGCCGACGATGGTCGCGTCGGTGCCGGCGGGCGCCTTCCATACGCCGCGCGTCGCATCGGTGCGCGCGAAAACGCCGGCGATGGCGCCCGAGGGCGGCATGGTGCGCAATTGCCCGGGATTGAGGGGATCGGCGACCTTGATATAAGGATAAAACACGGCGGCATTGACGCTCTTGGGAAGTTCCGGCCCCTTCACCTTCTTTTCCATCTTGTCGACGCTGACGTCGAAGGGGGAATCGACGATCAGAAAGGCGCGTCGCGACTCGCAATAGGCCGCGGCGTCGGACAGGGTCGCCGGGTCGGTGACGCCGGGCATCACCATCAGATTGAACAGGTCGACCTCGTCCAGCGCGCGAATGCCCTGGCGTCCGGGGCCGGCCGGAACATAGCTCGCATAGGTCGTCGCCGGCGTGATATCGGCGACGGAGCCCCCTTGCAACGACGCGTCCACGCCGGGGACGGCGACCGCGCCGGCGAGCAAGCCGAGCGTCGTCGCCAGTGTGTCGGCGCCCGCCGCCGCGACCTGCACGGTGGATCCCGCGCCGGGCGAGCCGGATGCAAGGACCAGCTTGTCGCCGCCCGACACCGTCGCGGAGAAATTCTTGTAGGCGGGCGTGTTGCGCATGCCGCGCAGCGCCGTCTGAAGGCGGGCGGCGACATCCGCCAAATTCGCGGCGAGCGCGCCGGCGCCGCCGGAGGCCGCCGCCGCGCCGACGTCGATCGTGTCGGCGACGCCGCCATCCAGCGCGATCTGCAACTTTTGCGCGCCGGCGGCGGGCGCCGCGTCCAGCGCGTCGGCGGGGAGCGTCGCGCCGGTGAGCGAACCCGGATCGGGAATCGGCCGCGGCCGCAACTTCGACGCGCCGTCCACCTCGACGCCGCCATTGGCCAGGCCGAGCGTCAGAAAGGCCGCCGCGTCATTGGCGGCGCCGGCCAACACGCGCACGCTGGAATTTTCGCCTGCCGCGCCGGAGGTGAGCAGCAGTTTGGCGCCCGCGACGGCGCAGGTGAAATTCTGCACGGCGGGCGCGGCGTTGGCGGCTCGCACCTTTGTTCGGATAGCGATGGCCAGATTGCCCAGGCGCGTAGGATTGTCGCCGCCGAGAAAATCACCCGCGCCGATGGAGACGCGAATGACCGGGAGGCCATTGACGATCACGCGGAAGTCCGAGCGCTGCGGCTGGCCCGGGGGCGGCGTCAGCGCCGCCAGCACATCGCCGATGTCGGCGCTGGTGCTGGTTCCGGCGTCGGGGAAGGCCAGTCCCGCCGCCCGCTTCGCCGACACCAGACGCGAGCCGGCGAGGGCGGCTTCGAGATATTTCGGGTCCTGCGAATTCATCGACAGCGCCGTGTAGCTCTCGGCGGAGCCGGGATCGTCCGAGGGCGTCAGCGTCAAATTGAAGCTGTTGGCGGGGGAACTGGTGTTCCAATCGATGACGGCCTTGATGGTGTTGCCGAAATCGCCGGCGTCGAGGGCCGTGAGGGTCGCCACCAGCGTATTGTCCGACGCGCGCAGATCCAGTTTCGCGAAATTGGGATTGGCGGCGACGCGCACCACCCACGCTTCCGCTCCGCCATTGGCGAAGAATTGCCGAACTGCGAAACCGAGATCGTAACGGGACACGAGCCCGCCGAAATTGCGCTCGAAATCGGAATAATTCAAAATTCGCACCGCTGCGTTCACCGCGCCGCGCGAGGCCTCGCCGATGAAGGCCCCGACCGATGTGCTGACGCCGCCGATGGCGTGCAATCCGCTGGGAAGACGTTCCAGATAGACCCCGGGAAATTGCGTCGTGATCGGCATGGGCTGCGTCTCCGAAAAAAAATTTTCGATGCCCCCGCCGGGCTCAAGCCTAAACTGTCCTCAAGCTCTCGATTGAACCCGGGAAACAGGCGACGGTACCAAATTTAATTTACGTCGTTGTTGTTGTTCGTCTTCGGGGTTTTCGCCCGAGGGCGCGCGGAAGCCCGAACAAAGCTTATTTGATCAGCATATCCCAAAATCATTGGCTAGCAAGGGCTATTCGCGATCTTGACGTCATCCGCGCGACGGCGAACACACGCTAGCCCAGAAAATTCACGGCGGGGCGGCGGGAGTGATACAGCCGTTTAATTTCGTGCAGAGTTTGGGTGTCGCGCCAACAATCCATAATTTCATGGAGTGGCCCTTATTCGTCCTCCCCGGCGCTTGCCAGAGAATTTGAGTGATCGCAAATTTGGGCTTGTTGTTTCCAGCTTTCCGTATGCGTTCATCCAAATTTAATGAGAATAAGCACGGCAATGGGGACAGTTAAATGATTCAGCCTCGAATTTTGGCGCCGCATAGGGAATCATCGCTCGCTCTCAATCGTTGCGGATAGATGGAAAGACGATGAGCCAACTTACAATGCTTTTCAACGCACACGCGGCGCCGGTCCACAGCGAGAGAGGGCAAGCTTGCGTCGTCTCAAGGGAATGCTTTAATTTCGCGGAGAAAGTGTGACCGGATTTTCCTGCCGGTATGGGCCAACTTGTGGCGCCAAAAATTACAATGTCGACGAGTTGGAAAATTTTGGTGCCCAGGAGAGGACTCGAACCTCCACGCCCTTGCGAGCGCCAGCACCTGAAGCTGGTGCGTCTACCAATTCCGCCACCTGGGCCCGGCGCGTTATCTACGGGGGGGCGGGCGCCCTGTCAACTCAAACGCCGCCATCGGTTTCAACAAAATGTCACGCGGCCAGGGCCAGCCTCGCCGGCTTGGTCTCGGCCGCCGGCGCAGCCGCCAAAATTTCCTGCTGTTGCAGGCGGCGCAGCAGCGCCAGCAGCGCGGCATGGTTGGCGTGGGCCTCGTGCGTGGCGCGGCGGAAACGGCGCTGGATCATTTCCAAAATCTCCGCCGCCACATAAAGGTCGGCGGCGCGGCAGGTTCGCGCATCGACGCACAGGCTGCGCGCCTGCGCCGCCAGTTTTTCGCGGTCCGCCGGCAGGTGGTCGAAGTCGTCGCGCGCCAGCGCGCTCCACAGCGAGAAATGGCGCTCGGTCAGACGGTCGGCCCGGCCCGGCTCTTTGGGGGCCTTTTCGCGATAAAATTCGTTCAGGCAATCGTGGATGACCGGCAGGCACCATTCCAGAACAGGCGTCTCGGCTTGCGTTTCGACGGACATGACCGTTCTCCGCATGGCGCCGGCCGTTGGCGAGGTCGTCCCAAAACACCATACTCCGGCGCCGATCCGCTTTCAGTGGAGCATTTTATCCTTAACGGAGGGTTTATGTGCGTCCATACAGGTGGCGGCCTGCGAGGACGTATCAGGAGCGAACGCGACGCCGAGCTGATGCGAGGGATTCCTTGATCGCGACGAGTCGCGATCAAGGAAACTTTTTGGGATAAGCATCGATCCGCTCGATGGCCTTTTGCAGGGCGGTCAGATCCTGCGGGCGGGAGAGGCGATGTTCGCCGTCCTTGATCAGGGTGAGGGTCGCCGGGTCCGAGGCCAGATGTTCGAATAGTTTCATCGCATGGGCCCAGGGCACGTCGAGGTCGGCCATGCCCTGAATAATGTCCACCGGGCAATGGGTGCGGATTTCGCCGCCAAACAGCGCATTGGCGCGCCCGTCGTCGAACAGCCTTCGGGTCAGCGGATAGGACTCGCCAAATTCCGGGGCCAAGGTATGCCAGGAGCCGTGGAGTTCGATTTCCTCGCGCACGGCAAGCGGCAATTTGGGCCACATCAATTCCTGGGTGAAATCGACCGCCGGGGCGATCAGCACCAGGCCGGCGAGGCGGTCGCTTTCGTAAAGCCGGGCGAGATCGCGGGCGAGCAGAAGAGCGATCCATCCGCCCATCGAGGAGCCGACGACGACTTGCGGCCCTCGCGTCAGGGTGCGAAACAACGCGAGCGCTTCCGACGCCCAATGGCCGATCGAGCCGTGGGCGAAATCGCCGTCCGATTCGCCGTGGCTCGAATAGTCGAAGCGCAGCAAGGAGCGGCCCTGCGCGCCGGCGAGCGCGTCGACGAAACTCGCCTTGACGCCGCGCATGTCGGAGCGAAAGCCGTTCAGCCAGACCAGACCTGGCAATGTGTTTCCTTCCCGCGCGGGGCGCACAAGCGTGGCGAGGCGCGGCTGGTCGGGCGCGGGCTGGAAAAAGGCGGCTGGCGGCAGGGTTTGGCTTTCGATCACGCTCATGGGTAAGCTGCCCCGGGTTGAGTCGTCTTGTTCTAGTGCATTTCCATGCTTCTTGGAAACATGAAAATGCTCTAGGTCTTTGTTTTAACGCATGTTCCCTTCCGAAAAGGCGGCGCTTTTCGAAGAATATGCCCTGACGGTGGAGCCGGCATGACGCCATGGGGCGCGGAAGAGGAATTGGACAGCCAGGCTTTGTTTGGCCGGACAATCTTGCAAGTCGCGGCGGCGCTCGACGCCAGCGCCGCCGCTTTCGCCTGTGTCGAGGTCGCCGCCAGCCTCGCCGAGGCCGGGGCGAGAGCGCTGGTCGCGGGCGCGCCCGGCCCCCTGGTCAGCGAATTGCAGGCGCGCGGCGGGGTTTTTCTGCCCTTCGCGGCGCCGACGCGCAATCCCTGGAAGGCCCTGCTCAATCGCCGCAGGCTGGAGCGCCTGGCGGTGCGCGAGGGCGTCGAACTGATCCATGTCCGGGGCGCGGCGGCGCTGCCGGCGGCGTTTTTCGTCGCCCGGCGCCTGCGCATTCCGGTGGTCGCGGAATTTGACGGCGACAACCGGACGCTCGCGCTCGACGCCGATTCGATCCTGACCTTTTCCCGCGCCGCTTTCGATGAGGCGGCAAACGCGCGCCCCGAGGCGGCGTCGCGGCTGTTTCTCGGCCCGCGCGGCGTCGATCTGCGGCGGTTCCTGCCGGACGCCGTCGATTCGAGCCGGGTGGGCCGATGGCGCCAAACGATCGGGGTCAAGGCGCATGAAAGACTGATCGTCGCCATCGGCCTGCCGCCGGCGCGGCAAAAGATCTTTCTGGCGGCGGCGGCGCAGCTCAAGGCCAAGGGCTTTTTCGCCAATGACGCGCAGCAGGCGCGTTTCGTTTGGCTGTGGCGGGATGAAAAGGATTCCGCGCGGGCGGCGTTCGACGCCGAAGTGGAAAAACTCGGCCTCGGCGACGCGGTGGCGCAAGGCGGGATTCAGGAGCGCGCCGCCGCCTGTCTCGGCGCGGCGCTGGTGGTCGTCGGCGCCGGCGACGCCGCCCTGTGCATAGAGGCCCAGGCCATGGGCGCGCCGGTCGCGCTGTTGGCGCCGGAAGGCGCGGCGGCGGGCTTCGCGCCCGAGGAAATCGCCGCGCCGCCGCAGGTCGAGGCCTTTTTGCGCACCGGATGGCTGATCCCCTCGGGTCAGCCGCAGGCTTTGGCGCGGGCGGCGGAAGAGGCGACGCGACTGGGGGCGACGGCGCGCGATCGTTTCTCCCAGAGGGCGCGCGCCCACGCCCGACAGTTTTCGGCGGAACGCATGTGCGGCCTGACCCTGTCGGTTTACGCCCGCCATTTTTCCGGCGCGGGCCGATGATTCCGGTTGAATTGGCCAGCTTTCGTCAAATGCGCCGTTGACTTTGCCGGGCATTGTCACATTCTATGCGCGGGGTCAGTCCTCGTGGTTTCGGTCGCGGGGCCTTTTGCCGTAGATTTTTTTGCGAATGTCGTGGCCGCTATCGTCCCCGGCGCCATTCGCGTTTTGTCAAAGGAGAACACGCCATTCGTCGTCCCATGAAAGCCCCCCCGGTTCCGCAAAAGGAGGGACCCCGCACCAACCGGGAAATTCGCGTTCGCGAGGTTCAGTTGATCGACGCCGAAGGCCAGAATCGCGGCGTCGTCGAAATTACCGAGGCTTTGGGCCTCGCCGAGGAAGGCGGGCTGGATCTGGTCGAGATCGTCCCCAACGCCAATCCGCCGGTTTGCAAAATCCTCGATTACGGCAAGTTCCGCTTCAACGAGCAGAAAAAGGCCGCCGAGGCGCGCAAGAAGCAGAAGATCGTCGAGATCAAGGAAATCAAGCTGCGTCCCGGCATTGACGATCACGATTACGAGACGAAAATGAAGGCCGTGCGCCGCTTCTTCGAGGAAGGCGACAAGGTCAAGTTCGTCCTGCGTTTCCGTGGCCGCGAAATGGCCCATCAGGAACTCGGCTTCCGGGTGCTGGAGCGCGTCAAGCTGGAGACCGCGACCACCGCCAAGATCGAGCTGGAGCCGTCGATGGAAGGCCGCCAGATGATCATGGTTCTCGCGCCGAAATAATTTTTCCCGCGGGATTTGCTTTCCGCCGCGCATTTTTCCATTCTCCTTGCCCGGACGAAAAATTTCGCCGGGCAGGGGAGAGAGCGATGACGGCTGGGCTGGCGCGGGACGGAAAAGAAAAAATCGATCCGGCGCGGCTCAAGGCCATTGTCGTCGGCTCGCTGGGCAATCTGGTCGAATATTACGACTTCTACGTCTATGCGGCCTTTTCGCTCTATTTCGCGCAATTATTCTTTCCCGGAAGCGATCCCGTCGCGCAGATGCTGTCGTCGGCGGGGATTTTCGCGCTCGGCTTTTTCATGCGTCCGGTCGGCGGCTGGCTGTTCGGCAAGATCGGCGACACCTACGGGCGCCGCAAGGCGCTGATGCTGTCGGTGCTGTTGATGTGTTTCGGCTCGCTGACCATCGCCTGCGCGCCGACCTACCAGACCATCGGAGTCGGCGCGCCGATCCTGCTGCTGGTCGCGCGCCTCGTGCAGGGCCTGAGCCTTGGCGGCGAATATGGCTCCTCGGCGACCTATCTTTCGGAAATGGCGACGTCGGGGCGGCGCGGATTTTACTCCAGCTTTCTCTATGTCACGCTGATCGGCGGGCAATTGACGGCGCTGGCGGTGCTGCTGGTGCTGCAAAACATCTTCCTGACCCCGGAGCAGCTTCGCGCCTGGGGCTGGCGAATCCCCTTCTTCATCGGCGCGGGACTGGCGCTGTTCGCCCTGGTCATGCGGCGCGATCTTCAGGAGACCGAGGCCTTCGAGGCGGCCCACGCGAAGAACAAGCATGGCGGGGGATTGCAGGTGATCAAAAAATTTCCGCGCGAAGTTCTGACCGTCATCGGCCTGACCATGGGCGGCACGCTGGCCTTCTATGTCTACACCATCTACATGCAGAAATTCCTGAAATTGTCGGTGGGGCTCTCGGACGTGCAGACCACCTGGGTCAGCGCCGGCTCGCTGGTCTTCGCCATGGCTCTGCAACCGATCTATGGCGCGCTGTCGGATGTCATCGGCCGGCGGCCCTTGCTGCTGACCTTCGGCGTCCTCGGGACGCTGGGGACGGTTCCGTTGTTGACGGCGATTCAGCACGCGCGCGGGCCGTGGGAGGCGTTCGGGCTGATCGCGGTTGGCTGGTGCATCCTCTCCGCCTATACCTCGATCAACGCCGTGGTGAAGGCCGAGCTTTTCCCCGCCGCCGTGCGCGCCACCGGGGTGGGTCTGCCCTATGCGCTGGCGGTTTCGATGTTCGGCGGCACGGCGGAATATATCGCCCTGTGGTTCAAGGGGCAGGGCAATGAGAGCGGCTTCTATTATTACGCCTCGGCGGTGATCTTCTGCTCGCTGCTGGTTTATTTCCTGATGCCCGACACCCGAAAAACCTCGCAAATCGACCGGGACTTGGTGGTTTCGTCCTGACGCCTCTTGCTTTTTCTCAGGCATATCCCTTATAAGCGCCGCTTCGATCCGCCCGGCCAGTAAAGGGCTGCCGTGGCGGATCCTTCGCTCGTTATGAGACGAAGAGGCCGCAAGGCTTCACGCGCGCCTGTCGCGCAACGAAAATGAGAGAGCAAAATGCCCAAGTTGAAGACCAAATCGGGCGCCAAGAAGCGCTTCAAGATCACCGGCACAGGCAAGGTGGTTTACGCCCAGCGCGGCAAGCGCCACGGCATGATCAAACGCACGAACAAGCAGATCCGGAACCTTCGCGGCACCGCCGTCATGTTCAAGACCGACGGCGACAACGTCAAGAAGTTCTTCCTCCCCAACGGCTGATTTCAGCTTCATATCTGTCTTATTCCAACGTTTTTGGAGATCATCCATGGCTCGCGTCAAACGCGGCGTTACTTCGCACGCCAAGCACAAGAAAGTTTTCAAGGCCGCCAAGGGCTTCTATGGCCGCCGCAAGAACACCATCCGCGCCGCCAAGGCGGCGGTCGACAAGTCGATGCAATACGCCACGCGCGACCGTCGCGTAAAGAAGCGCACCATCCGCTCGTTGTGGATCCAGCGCATCAACGCCGCCGTGCGCGAATTCGGCCTGACCTACAGCCGCTTCATCGACGGTCTCGCCCGGTCGGGCATCGAAGTGGACCGCAAGGTCCTGTCGGAACTGGCGATTTCCGAGCCGGCGGCGTTCAAGGCGATCGTCGAAAAGGCCAAGGCCGCTCTGCCCACGAAACAAGAGGCCGCCGTCGCCGCTTGAGGCTTAGAGCAATGTGCGAAAAAGTGGACGCTGGTTTTTCGCAAAAGCATTGCGAAAACAAAGGAATCTAGAGTCGATGGCGATTCAACCGAATCGCCATCGATTCTAGCGCCTCCCGATCCGAAGAAGCCCGCCGGATTGGCGGGCTTTTTTGCTTTTCAGCCGCGCCCGCGCATGTCATGACGCGCGGGCTTTACCGATTTCCCCGGAATCCCCGCGATGAACGATCTCACCCAGCTCGAAACCCGAACCTTGGCCGCCATCGACGCGGCGCAGGACGAAGCGGCGCTCGAATTTGTGCGTGTCAATGCGCTGGGTAAAAAGGGCTCGATCTCGGCGCTGCTGGCGACGCTCGGCAAGATGTCGCCCGACGAGCGCAGAAACGAAGGCGCGAAAATCAATGCGCTCAAGGACCGCGTCAGCGAGGCGCTCAGCCTGCGCCGAAATCTGCTGAAAGGCGAGGCGCTTGCAGCGCGTCTGGCCAGCGAGACGCTCGACGTCACCCTGCCGGTCCGCGCGACGGCGCTGGAGACCGGCCGCATCCATCCGATCAGCCAGGTGATGGATGAGTTGACCGCGATTTTCGCCGACATGGGCTTTTCCATCGCCGAAGGGCCCGACGTCGAGAGCGACGATTATAATTTCACCAAGCTTAATTTCCCGCCCGGCCATCCGGCGCGCGAAATGCACGACACGTTTTTCTTCAACCGCAAGGAAGACGGAACGCGCAAGCTGTTGCGCACCCATACCTCGCCGGTGCAGGTGCGCACGATGCTGAAAAATCCGCCGCCGATCCGGGTGATCTGCCCTGGCCGCACCTATCGCTGCGATTCCGATCAGACCCATACGCCGATGTTTCATCAGGTCGAGGGTCTGGTGATCGACCGCAAGGCGCATATGGGCCATCTGAAATGGATTCTCGAAACCTTCTGCAAGACCTTCTTTGAAGTGCCCAATGTGAAAATGCGCTTCCGCCCGAGCTTTTTCCCGTTCACCGAACCGTCGGCGGAAGTGGATATTCAATGTTCGCGCAAGGGCGGCGAAATCCGTTTCGGCGAGGGCGACGACTGGCTCGAAATTCTGGGCTGCGGCATGGTCCATCCGAACGTCTTGCGCAATTGCGGCCTCGATCCGGACGAATTCCAGGGTTTCGCCTGGGGAATGGGCATAGACCGCATCGCCATGCTCAAATATGGCATGCCGGACCTTCGTCCCTTCTTCGAGGCCGATGTGCGCTGGCTGTCGCACTATGGTTTCCGGCCGCTCGATCTGCCGTCGCTGGCGGGCGGGTTGTCGAGCTGAAGGCTCTTGGGCAGGTACTTGCGAGCGGAGCGAAGCAATCCAGCGGATGGAAGACGAGGCGACTGAATTGCCGCGTCGCTCCGCTCCTCGCAATGACGGCGGTATAACAAGCGGATTTGAGACGAGATCATGAAATTCACCCTCTCCTGGCTCAAAACCCATCTCGAAACCGAGGCGCCGCTCGACGCGATCGTCGAGACGCTGACGCGGATCGGACTTGAGGTCGAGCATGTCGATAATCCGGCGGAAAAGCTCGCGCCTTTCGTCATCGCCGAAATTCTCGAAGCCGCGCCGCATCCCAACGCCGACCGCCTTCGGGTTTGCAAGGTCAATATCGGCGAGGCGGCGCCAGTCCAGGTGGTCTGCGGCGCGGAAAATGCGCGGGCAGGCCTCAAGACGGTGTTCGCCGCGCCGGGCGCTTATATCCCGGCGAAAAATTTCACCATCGCCAAGGGCGTGATTCGCGGCGTCGAATCCGCCGGCATGATGTGTTCGCCCGAGGAACTCGGCCTTGAGGGCGACTCATCGGGCATTTTCGAACTCGCCCCCGACGCGCCGGTCGGGCGACCTTTTGCGCTGTGGGCCGGTCTCGACGATCCGGTCATCGAGATCAACCTGACCCCAAATCGCGCCGACGCCGCGAGCGTTTACGGCATCGCCCGCGATCTCGCGGCGGCGGGACTGGGACGTCTGGTCGAGACGCCGATCCCGCCGGTCGCCGGCGAGTTTCCTTGCCCTGTCGAGGCGAAGCTCGATTTCGCGCCGGACGACGCTTTTCTCGCGCCGCTGTTCGCCTTGCGCCTCGTGCGCGGCGTCAAGAATGGCCCAAGCCCCGAATGGCTGCGCAACAGGCTGAAAAGCATCGGCCTGCGCCCGATCAACGCGCTGGTGGACATCACCAATTTCCTGACCTTCGACCGTGGCCGGCCCTTGCATGTGTTCGACGCCGGCAAGGTCGCGGGACAGCTCGTCGTGCGCCGCGCGCGCGCCGGGGAAAGCCTGCTGGCGCTCGACGGCAAGACCTATGCGCTCGACGGGAACGTGGTGGTCATCGCCGACGATTCCGGCGTCGAATCGCTGGCCGGGGTGATGGGCGGCGAGGCTTCCGGCTGCGACGACAACACCACCGACGTGCTGATTGAATCCGCCCTGTGGGACCCCGCCAACATCGCCCGGACCGGCCGCAAACTTGGAATCGTGACCGATGCGCGCTATCGGTTCGAGCGCGGCGTCGATCCGGCTTTCGCGCTTCCCGGCGCCGAACTGGCGACGCGCATGGTGCTCGACCTGTGCGGCGGCGCGCCATCCGGACTTTTCGTCGCCGGCCACGTTCCTGACGAGCGCAAGACCCTGGATTTCGACTTCAGCGAAGTCGAAAGGCTGACCGGTCTGAAACTGGAAGTCGCCGAGATGGCCCGTGCGCTCGAAAAACTCGGCTTCGCCGTTGCGGGGCAGGCCAGCAACGCCGCGCGCGTCGAGGTGCGCGCGCCGAGCTGGCGGCCCGATATCGAGGGCAAGGCCGATCTGGTCGAGGAAATCATCCGCCTTGTCGGGCTCGACCGCATCGCAGCGGTTCCGCTGGAGCGCGAAACGGCGGTTTCCGGCCCGGTCCTGACCCTGTTGCAGAAACGCGTGCGCGGCGCGCGGCGGGCTCTGGCGTCGCGCGGCATGGTCGAGGCGGTCACCTGGTCCTTCGTCGCCAAGGCGCAGGCCGAGATTTTCGGCGGCGGCGCGGCGGAACTGGCGCTGGCCAACCCCATTGCCTCGGACCTGTCGGACATGCGCCCGAGCCTGCTGCCGGGCCTGATTGCCGCCACCCGCGCCAATTTTGCGCGCGGTTTCGGCGATGTCGCCTTGTTCGAGGTCGGCCAGATCTTTAAATCCGACGCGGAGGATGGCCAATTCGTCGCCGCCGCCGGTCTGAGGCGGGGAACCGCGAAGCCGGCCGGCGCCGGCCGTCACTGGTCCGACCAGGCGGCGCCCGTCGACGTTTTCGACGTCAAGGCCGATAGCCTCGGCCTGCTGGCCTCGCTCGGGATCGCCGCCGGCGCGATCCAGATCGTCCCCGGCGGCCCGGATTTCCTCCATCCCGGCCGCTCGGCGACCTTGCAGTTTGGCCCGAAAAACATCGTCGGCTGGTTCGGCGAACTGCATCCGCTGGTGCTGGAGGCGTTTGACGCGACCGGGCCGCTGGTCGCGTTCGAAATCATCCTCGACGCCCTGCCGGCGCCCAAGGCGCGGCCGACCAAGGCGAAGCCGAAGCTGGAGCTTTCCGACTTTCAGCCGGTCGAGCGCGATTTCGCCTTCATCGTCGATCAATCCGTGCGCGCCGCCGATCTGATCAAGGCGGCGCAAGGGGCGGATCGACATCTGATTGTCAATGTTGGCGTGTTCGATCTCTATGCGGGGCCGGGCGTGCCGGAGGGCAAGAAATCCGTCGCCCTCAACGTGACATTGCAGCCGCGTGAAAAAACCTTGACCGATATCGAAATCGACGCGGTGGCGGCCAAAATCGTCGCCGAGGCGAGCAAGAAGACCGGCGCGCTGCTGCGCTCCTGATTTTTTGAGGGGGAATTACACATGGGTGGCAAATTTTGCTGGGTTGAGCTGCTGACGAGCGATGTCGATGCGGCGCAAGCCTTTTATAGTCATGTGATCGGCTGGACTGGCGACAAATCGGGTCTGGCGGACCGGGATTACCGGGTCTTTTCGCAAGACGGTCACGGCGCCGCCGGGCTGCTGCTTCTGCCGGAACAGGCCAAGGCGCATGGCGCGCCTCCGCACTGGTTGAGTTATATTGCGGCGGAAGACGTCGATGCCGGCGCCGAAAAAATTCTGGCCTCCGGCGGCCGGGTTTTACGTCCGGCGGAGACTTTGCCGGGCGTCGGGCGCTTCACCGTGGTCGCCGATCCGCAAGGCGCGCCTTTTGCCCTGTGGAAGGATTTGAGCGGGCAAAGCCATCCCGAATTTTCGCCCATGTCGCCCGGCCGGGTCGGCTGGTATGAGCTTTATGCCGACGATAGCGAGAAGGCCTTTGGCTTTTATGCCGAACAATTCGGCTGGACCAAGGGGGATGCGCTGGATATGGGTCCGATGGGAATCTATCAGCTTTTCGCCACTGGCGGCGAGGCGGTCGGCGGCATGATGCGCCGGCCAGACGCCGTGCCGCGTCCATTCTGGAATGTTTATTTCACCGTGCCGTCGCTCGACGCGGCCATCGAACGCATTGGAGAAAGCGGCGGCAGGATATTGAACGGGCCGAATCAAGTTCCCGGCGGCTCCTGGATCGTGCAGGCTTTGGATCCGCAGGGCGCTTTATTCTCGCTGGTTTCCGCGAAAAGGTGAAGCTTCGACTCGCGCTGGCGCTATTGGGGACGATTGTCGCTTCATCGCCAGCGCTGGCGGGCGTCGATTCCTGTGAGAAGATCAAGGACGCCGACGCCTATAATGCCTGCCTCGCCTCCTATGGCCCGGCGGCAGGCGCGCATCCGACCATTCGGGCGCCTGACCGCGCGGATGTTTTGCGGCCCCGGCGTAAAGGCGCAAAACCGGAGGCGAGGACGACGGCGCCGCCCAATCACGGGCCGCAGATCACGCGCAAGGCCAATGGCCGCGTGAGGATGGAGATTCTCGTTCCCTCCGGACGCTGAGTTTCATACCGGCAGCCACCAGGCTGCAGCCATCGCGCCCGCTATCGCCGAGAGAAACAGCACGGCGTCATGCGCCGCCAGCATGCCGCGCGACGGGCTGGCGCGCGCGTAAAGCCGCAGCGAGGCCCCGGCGGTGGCGAGGCACCAGCCGATGGCGACGACGATCAGGGCCGAGGCGAAGCGCCAGTAATCGTTGGCCGCGCTCTCGATGGCCCAGGCGAGCGCTATCAGCGTTAGCCCAAGCGCCGCAGTGGTCAGCGCGCCGAGCCGGCGGGCGAAAAATCCGGTGAAAAAGGCCGGCGCATACATGGCGACGACGTGCCAGGAAATGGCGCTGAACACCAGAGGCGCTCCAATGCCGCAACCGGCCATGGCGCCGGGCGCCGCGACCATCGCCGCCGTCATGCCGAACCAGGCCAGCGCCGCGATCCCGCTCGGGGCGATGAAGGCGCCCCAGTCCGGGCGCGGTCCCGCTCCGGTGAAACCATGCGGCAGCACCGGCGCCCGCGCGGTGGCGAATATTGCCAACGCCAGCACCAGCACCTGGGTCAGTGCGGCGGCCAGCGCCGTGGCGGCGAACAGCGAGGCGGGCGCGGTCCGCGCCACTTGCCAGGCCAAAGCCGGGCCGGCGAGACCCGCCAGCGCGCCCGAACCGAATACGATCAGGGCGGAGCGGGCGCGGCTGGTCGCGGTCGAGCCGAGCGCCGCCTCATGGCGATAAAACAGCGAAAAGCCCTGCGCCACGCCGAGCCAGAAGGCGCCGAGGCAGAAGGGCGCGAACAGATTGACCGTCAGGGCCCAGGCCATGATCAGGCCGCCGGCGACGCCGAGGCTCGCGCCAAGCGCCAGCGCCGCGCGGCGGCCAAAGGCGTCGAGCAGGAAGGAAGCGGGAAAGGTCGCCGCCGCCGCGCCGAGCAACATGGCGACATAGGGCGCCGCCATCCAGTGCGGGTCGGGCGCGAGCAGGCGGCCCGCAAGCGGCAAGACGCCAAGCGCGAGGCTTTGCGACAGCACCGATAGCGCGAAACCGGCGGCGAGCGTCGCCACGCCGGGGCTCCAGCGCTCGCCTTCGATCGCCTCACTCGGGTAGGGCGCGCCACTGGTTGGCGCGCCGGGCGGGCAGAAGCAGGCCAGCCGCCCGGCGCGCGCCAAACCGGCGTCGGCTTCGGCGGGCGCCTTCGCCAGGGACCGGGAGACGCGAGGGTCCAGAACCGTCATTTCTTTTGTTCGATGTCGTCGTCCTGCAGGACGCGATAGGCGGCGCCTTCGAGATCCTCGTACTGGTTGCGCTTGAGCGACCAGAACAGGCCGTAGAGCGCGAGCAGGCCGAGCGCCAGCGCGGCGGGGATGAGGAAAACCAGAACATTCATGACGCCAGCCTGCTAAATCGTGGCGCGCTATCGGCCTCGCCGCTTGCCTGTCTCGGCGCGAGAGTGACGCTTTTGCCCGGTCCGCGCAAGCGCAGGGCGTTGAGCGTCACCAGAATCGACGATCCCGACATGGCCAGAGCCGCGAACAGCGGCGAAGCATGGCCCGCCATGGCCACCGGCACGGCGACGACATTATAGCCGATGGCGAAGGTCAGGTTCTGCCGCATCAGAGCCCGCGCCTTCCGCGCGATCGCCAGCGCCGAGGCCACCGGCGCCAGTCTCTCGCCGAGAAACACCGCATCGGCCTGGGTCTGGGTCAGATGCACGGCGTCGATGGGCGACAGCGAGGCATAGGCGGCGGCGAGCGCCGGCGCATCGTTGAGCCCGTCGCCGACCATCAGGACATGGGCGCCGCGTTCTTTTAGTTCCTCGATGAAGGCGATCTTGTCAGCCGGCTTCTGGCCGCCGCGCCAATCCTCGACGCCCAGAAATTCGGCGATCGGCGCCACCGCCTGCGGGCGGTCGCCGGAGAGAATGTAAATCCTGAATTTCTTGTTGCGCAGGGCGGCGACGACTTGCGCCGCGTCGGGACGCAGGGTCTGCCGGATCGCCAATTTCGCCCAGCTTTCGCCGTGGCGGATGAAAATGGCGCTGGCCTCGTCGGCGCTGGCGCCCGTTTCGACGCCGCAGAAGCTGGCGGAGCCGAGCCGCGCCTCGCCGCCCTCATAGGGCGCGGCGACGCCCTGGCCCGGCGTTTCGCGGGCGTCGGGCAGCGGCGCGTTTGACGGCGCCGAACGGGCGAGCGCGAGCGCCAGCGGATGGCGGCTCGAACGCGCCAGCCGCGCGGCGAGCGCGAGCAGGTCCGGCGCGATCTCGTGGGCGTTGACGACGCGCGGCTCCGGCAGGGTCAAGGTGCCCGTCTTGTCGAACACGACCGTGTCGATTTCGCCGAGCTTTTCGAGGCCGGTGGCGTCGTTGAGGAACAGGCCGGCGCGGAAAAAGGCGCCCGAGGCCATGGCCTGGACGGTCGGCACGGCAAGCGCCAAAGCGCAGGGACAGGTGATGATCAGCACCGAAATGGCGATGACCAGCGCGTCATGGGCGCTGGCCCCCAAGGCGAGCCAGACGAGGCCGGTCGCCAGCGCCGTCAGGTGGACGGCGGGCGCGTAAAGCCGCGACACCCGGTCGGAAAGCCGCATGTAGCGCGAGCGCGCGGCGCTCGCCGCCTCGATCAGCCGCGCCGCCTCGTCGATCAGGGCGGCGTGGCCGGCCGCCGTCACGCGCAGGGTCAGCGCGCCTTCGCCATTGACCGAGCCCGCATAGGCCATGTCGCCGGCGCCGACCGGCTTGCCGGCGGTCTCGCCGGTGATCGCGCTCTCGTCGAGCGCCGAAGACCCTTGTTCGATTTCTCCGTCGGCGGGGATGCGCTCGCCGGCGCGAACCAGCACCCGGTCGCCCGCCGCCAGCGCCGCGACCGGCACCAGCTCCAGTTTTTCCGGCCCGGCGCCGGGCTCGAACCGCAACGCGTTCTCGCCTTTGAGCGCCGCCAGATTGCCGGCCGCCGCGCGGGTCCTGCGCCGCATCGCCTGATCCATGACGCGTCCGGCGAGCAGGAAGGCCAGCAGCATGATCGCCGAGTCGAAATAGGCGTGAGGGGCATGATGCCAGGTTTCGTAAACCGACAAAGTCAGGGCGAGGAATACGCCGATGGTGATCGGCACGTCCATGTTGAGCCGGCGCTGCCTGAGCGACGTCCAGGCGCTCGTATAAAAGGGCTGGCCGGCGTAGACCGCCGCCGGCAGGGCGATCAGGGCCGAAAGGAAATGGAAGAAATCGCGGGTTTCCGGCGCTATGGTCGAGGCTTCCCCCGACCAGACCGAAACCGACAGCAGCATGATGTTCATCGCCGCGAAAACCGCGACGCCGAGACATTTGAGCAGCAAGGTGAAGCGGGCCGCTTCGTCGGCCTCGACCTTGCGCTGTTCGTAGGGATAGGCGCGATAGCCGATCGCCTCCAGCGCGCCGGCGAGCGCGCCGCTGTCGATGCGGCCTGAATCGAAAGTCACCGCGAGACGGTGGCTGGTGAGGTTGAGCCGCGCCAGAATCACCCCGGGGAGGCGCTTCATCGCCGTCTCGATATCGTCGAGACAGGCGGCGCAGGTGATGCCGTCTATCGCCAGATCGAGTCTCGAGCGGCCCTCCTGGTCGGTCTTGACGAAATGCGAATAATCCGGCGCGGCGCCCATGGCCTCACTCGACGGTCAATTGATTGCGCGAGCGAAATTTCCGCTCGCCATTTCGATTGAAGTCGATCTCCACCTCCCAGCGTCCGGGCGCGAGCTCGGCGGCGGCGGCATAGACGCCGTCGGCGATGGCGCCCGCGGCGATGTCGCGGTCGAGTTTGCTCGTCGCCGGATGGAGAAAATGCATCGAAACGTCGAGGCCGGTCACCGGCTGCCCGGCCTTGTCCTTGACCGATGCGGTCAGTTGCGTCGCCTGTCCGTCGGGCGTGCGCGTCAGTTCGACGCTCCAGCCGAGCGCCAGTTGCGCCTTTGCCGCGGCAATATCCCGGTTATAGGCGAGGCCGGAATCGTAGGGGTTGTTCTTGTCGAGCCCGCTGAAGGTCTTGACCGCCGCGCGCGCCATGATGAAATTGGCCAAAAGCATCACGGAGAAAAAACCCGCGAGCAGCGCCAGCACCTTGCGACCGGTCAGAGGCGGCCCGCCGGGCCGATAATCGCTTTCCTCATTCATCGCTCGACCCTTTTTCGCATCCCCAAACTGCTCGAACCAGCCGCCGAAAGCCGCATGCTCTATGGGCTCATGAAGAAATCGGCCTTTTTCGCGACCTCGCCGGTGGCGACGTCGGTCAGGACGATCTGAATCGGCGTGCTTTGCGGCAATTTTGCGCCATTCGGGCTGGTGACGAGAACGCGCAGTTCCAGCGTCTGATCGGCGGCGACGGTGATCGGAACGCCGTCGGCGGTATTTCCGCTGCCCTGGACTTCGAGCCTCGCCCCCGGCAGGCCGGCCAGCGACAGTTTGAAATCGCGGGTGGCGCCCTTCTGGTTCAGGATGCGCACCGTATAGGCGTTGCGCAGCGATCCGTCCGACAGCGCGACGTAAATCGGATTGCGGTCATGCATCACGTCGACGCCGAGGCTGCGCCGGGTCGCCAGCGTGAAGGCCATCAAGCCGGCGACGCCGACGATCAGCGCCATGTAGAGAATGGTGCGGGCGCGGAATATTTTCGGCGCCAGCGCGGGCAGGCCGATGCTGCGGCGGCGGATGTTTTCGTCGGTGTCATAGGCGATCAGCCGCGTCGGCCGACCGATTTTGGCCATCACATTGTCGCAGGCGTCGATGCACAGGCCGCATTGGATGCAGCCCATATTGAGGCCGCCGCGAATATCGACGCCGGTCGGACAGACGGCGACGCACATGCCGCAATCGACGCAATCGCCCGCCGGTTCGCCCGCCGCGCGCAGCGCCTTGTTCTTCTTGGCCGATCCGCGCGGTTCGCCGCGATCGACGCGGTAGGTGACGTTGAGCGCCCATTCGTCGGTCAGCGCCGCCTGGATGCGCGGCCAGGGACACATATAGACGCAGACCTGTTCGCGGGCGAATCCGGCGAGAAGATAGGTCGAGCCGGTCAGGATCAGGATCCAGATATAGGCCTGCGCCGGCGCCTGGAAAGTCGCCAGTTGCTTGACCATGGTCGGCGCGTCGGAGAAGTAGAGCACCCAGGCGCCGCCCGTCCACCAGGCGATCATCAGCCAGAGCGAATGTTTGAGCATCGCCTCGACGACCGTCTCCAGATTCCACGGCTGTTTGGCTTTCTTCATGCGGTCGCGGCGGTCGCCCTGCGTCCAGCGCTCGATCAGCAGGAACAGATCGGTCCAAACCGTCTGCGGGCAGAGATAGCCGCACCAGATGCGCCCGGCGACGGCGTTCATCAAAAACAGGGTGAAAGACGCGAGGATCAGCAGGCCGGTGATGTAATAGACTTCCTGCGGCCAGATGGTGATGCCGAAAAAGAAGAAGCGCTGGTGCGCGAGATCGACCAGCACCGCCTGTGTCGGCTGTTCCGGTCCGCGATCCCAGCGCACGAAGGGCAGGAAATAATAGATGAGCATGCCGACGATCAGCAAAGCCCATTTGATGTTGCGGAAAGGGCCCGAGACGCTTTGCGGATAGATCTGCTGGCGCGATTCGTAAAGCGCGTCGCTTTCCGCAGCTTCGCCGCTGGTTTTCGGCCTCGCCGCCAGTCCGGGAATTGCGCTCATTTCGTCATCTCGAATTGCTTTCGGCGATTGCCCTGGCCGCGACCGGTTCGGTCGGCCTCGGGACAAGCGGCTCGCGCGCCGCTCCGCAACGCTGTTTACGCTTCTTATAAGCCGAAGCGGTCAGTTCGGGTCGATCTTTTTTCCCGCGAATTTGTCGCGGGGCGAACAGGCCGGCGGTTCGCCGGAATTTCTGGCGGTATCACGGCCGCTCCCGCCCGTCATACTCCGAGCCACCCCTCTTCATTCGTCGAGCAGGACCCAAGCTATTGTTCTACAGGCGTTTAAATCCCAAAAACGCCGGCTTCCCGGCGACCTGATCCAATGAAAATGGCGCCGGAGGGCTGAAAATTCCAGCCGTCCGACGCCGTTTCGATGTTTTATTGCCCGCCGCCCAGCGAATGGACGTAGACGGTCAGCGCCTTGATGGTTTCCGGATCGAGCCTGCCTTTCCAGGCCGGCATGTGACCGCCGCGGCCATTGACAAGGGTCTCGACGATCGACGCCTTGTCCCCGCCGTAAAGCCAGATCTTGGTGGTCAGGTTGGGGGCGCCCACGTCCACATTGCCCTTGGCGTTTTCGCCATGGCAGGGGGCGCAGTTTTCTCCGAACACCAGCTTGCCGGCGGAGACGTCGGCGGTGGTCGGATTCGACAGCGAGACGACATAATTGGCGACGGCGTCGATCTGTTCCTTGGTCAGCAGCCCATCCTTGCCGAAGGCCGGCATATTGCCTTCATGGCCGTCGGGATCGCCCGAACGCGCGCCATGAACCAGGGTGGTGTGGATCTGGTCGAGGGTGCCGCCCCACAGCCAGCGGTCGGCGTTGAGGTTGGGATAGCCTTTCGATCCCTGGCCGCCCGAGCCGTGGCAGGGCGCGCAATTATTGCCGAAAGCCGACCGTCCGTAGGCGCGGGCGAATTCCGCCAGTTTGGGATCGGCGCTGATCTGCTGCAGGGTCGAGCGCGACAATTGATCCACCATGGCCCCGCGCTGAATGCGCAGATCGGCGAGATCGGCCTGCACCGCGCCGCGCGACGTCCAGCCCAGGACGCCGGAGGTGTGACCGCCGGGAAGCGGGATGGCCGGATAGAGAATCCAGTAGCCGAAGGCCCAGATAATGGTGGCGTAGAGAATATAGAGCCACCATTTGGGAAGCGGCGTGTTCAATTCCTTGATGCCGTCCCATTCGTGGCCCGTGGTCGCCGTGCCCGTGGCCGCGTCAATGTCCTGATGTGTATTGTCAACCATCTCTCAATCCTCGTTCAGCGGCAGGCGGGCGGCCTCGTCGAAGCTCTTTTTCTTGGACGGCCACAGCGCAAAGGCGACAACCCCCGCGAACGCGACGATGACCGAGAACAGGCTCACGAGCTTGAGCGGTCCCAGAATGGCTTCGAAGTCCATTTCTCCCCCTCAGCGCAGATTGGCTTTGTTGTCGTAGAGTTTGAAATCGACCGTGGCGCCGAGCATCTGGAGATAGGCGACCAGCGCGTCCTGTTCGGTCACGGCGATGTCGCCGCCGAGGCTCGCGTGCGCAACCGCTTTGGGATAGCGCTTGACGAGATCGGTCACGGACGGATCGTCGGGGCTGAGCTGGGCCTTGATGTCGACGTCGGCCTTGGCGATCATTTCGGGCGTGTAGGGCACGCCTTCAAGCGCCAGCACGGACATGCTGTCGCGGATATGCCGGTAATCGAGGGCCGACTCGGCGAGGAAGGCATAGCGCGGCATGATCGAACCCGGCACGACCGAACGCGGGTTGCTCAGATGGCCGCGCTGCCAGTCGTCGGAATATTTGCCGCCGACGCGGGCGAGATCCGGGCCGGTGCGCTTGGAGCCCCACTGGAACGGATGGTCGTATTTCGACTCCGCCGCCAGCGAGTAATGGCCGTAGCGCTCCACTTCGTCGCGCAGCGAGCGAATCATCTGCGAATGGCAGAGATAGCAGCCCTCGCGGACGTAGATGTCGCGCCCCGCCAGTTCGAGCGGCGTATAGGGCCGCACGCCCTCGACGGTTTCGATCGTGCTCTTGAGATAGAACAGAGGCAGGATTTCCACGAGGCCGCCGATGGCGACGACCACCAGGATGCCGACGGTCAGGACGATCGAGTTCTTTTCGAAGATCGCGTGTTTGTTCCAAAGTGACATTTTCGAACTCCTCACTCGGCCGGCGCGAGCGCAGGATTGATTTCGGGGGCTCCGACCTCTTCAGGCGAAGCGAGGGTCTTGTAAAAGTTGAAGGCCATGATCAGCGAGCCGACGAGGAACAGGCCGCCGCCGATGGCGCGGATCACATAGAAGGGATGCATGGCCTCGACGGTTTCGATGAAGGAATATTCGAGAAATCCGTTCGACGTATAGGCGCGCCACATCAGACCCTGCAGGATGCCCGAGACCCACATCGCGGTGATGTAGAGCACGATGCCGATGGTCGCGATCCAGAAGTGCCAGTTCACCAGTTTCAGCGAATAGAGCTTCCGGTTGAACACCCAGGGGATCAGGCAGTAGAGCGCGCCGAAGGAGACGAAGCCCACCCAGCCGAGCGCGCCCGAATGAACGTGGCCGATGGTCCAGTCGGTGTAGTGCGACAGCGAATTGACCACCTTGATCGACATCAGCGGACCTTCGAAAGTCGACATGCCGTAGAAGGCGATCGAGACGACCAGCATCCGCAGCACGGGATCGGTGCGCAGCTTGTCCCAGGCGCCGGCGAGCGTCAGCAGGCCGTTGATCATGCCGCCCCAGGAAGGCATCCACAGCATGATCGAGAAGGTCATGCCAAGCGTCTGCGCCCAGTCCGGCAGGGCCGTGTAATGCAGATGGTGCGGGCCGGCCCAGATGTACATGAAGACCAGAGCCCAGAAGTGGATGATCGACAGACGGTAGGAATAGACCGGACGTTCCGCGCGCTTGGGCACGAAATAATACATGATCGCCAGAAATCCGGCGGTCAGGAAGAAGCCCACCGCATTATGGCCGTACCACCACTGGAACATCGCGTCCTGCACGCCCGACCAGACGATATAGGACTTGGGCGAGAAGATGGAGATCGGAACCGAGGCGTTGTTGCCGAGGTGCAGCATGGCGATGGTGATGATCATCGCCAGGGTGAACCAGTTGGCGACGTAGATATGGGGCTCCTTGCGCTTCCACAGGGTCGCCAGGAACACCAGCAGATAGGTCACCCAGACGAGGGTCAGCCAGAGGTCGGAATACCATTCCGGCTCGGCGTATTCCTTGCCCTGGGTGATGCCGAGCAGATAGCCCGTGCCGGCGATGACGATGAACAGGTTGAAACCAAGCACCACGAACCAGGGCGAGAGATCGCCGGCCAGACGTGCGCGGCAGGTGCGTTGCACGACATAAAGCGAGGTCGCGAGCAGCACGTTGCCGCCGAAGGCGAAGATCACCGCTGAAGTGTGCAGAGGCCGCAGGCGGCCGAAATTGATCCAGGGCAGTCCCATCGACAGGTCGGGGTAGGCCAGTTCCAGCGCGATGATCAGGCCGACCAGGAATCCGGCGATGCCCCAGAACACGGAGGCGAGGCTGGCGAACTTGATCGCACCGTAATTATAATTGGGCCTGCCGTTGATTTCCTGCGGGATGACCGCCGGGCGAATCGTGAAGCGCCTGAAGATGAACAAGGCCGAGCCGAAACCGGCAAGCGCGAACACGATCATATGAAACGCATAGGGACCCGTATAGGCCTTCGAGGCGATGAACAGGGCCAGAAGCCCGCCAAGGATCGACAGCACGATCCCCAGAATTTCTCCAATGGCCAATGATTTGCCGCCTTGCGGCGGCGCCGTGACTGTATTTGCTTGCGCCATGTTTTCGCCCCAATGAACGCGTGTCCGCGCCAATGCAAGCGCCGACCGACCGTTGGGCGGACCAATGCCCGCACCCTTCTGCGCTTACATTGACACAGGTCAATTGAAGCGCCCCCGGCATGATTAGCGCGAAAATCGATTTTATGCGATAGCGCAATCTCCTTCTAAAGTATTGGCTGCGGCCAGCGGTCACGCGACCCGTTGGGGTCCTTTCGTCGAATTTTCGTCTCCGGCGCGCCGCAACAGGGGACTCCAGGAGCGCGGTGGGCGGGCTTGCGCTTCTTTCCCTTGATTTGCAGGGCCGACGCGGCTTAAGTTACCGGGGATTTTCGGAGAAGCCGCGCCGGAGGAAAAACGCAAGAGATCGCCTCGGCGAAGAGGAGGCGACAATAGGATCCAGGCTTCGACATTATCATGCCGCCAAGCAATCAAACCGCCACATAATCAAGCTGCTCTGGGGAGGGCCGCGTTTTGACCGTTTACGCCCTTGAAACCGAAGGGCTGACCAAGGAGTTCGCCGGCTTCAGCGCCGTCAGCGACGTCGCCTTGCGCGTTAAACGTCACACGATCCATGCCTTGATCGGCCCCAATGGCGCCGGCAAGACCACCTGCTTCAACCTGTTGACGAAATTCCTGGAGCCGACGCGCGGAACGATCCGCTACGAGGGCCATGACATAACCGGCGCGCGCGCCGCCGACATCGCCCGGCTTGGCCTCGTCCGCTCGTTTCAGATTTCGGCGGTTTTTCCCAAATTCACCGCGCTGGAGAACGTGCGCGTCGCCCTGCAGCGCGGTCGCGGCGCCTCGTTCGATTTCTGGCGCTCCGACCGGCTGTTGCGACACTATGACGAGAGGGCGCGGGCGCTGCTCGACGATGTCGGTCTCGACGGCTGGGCCGAGCGCAGCGCCGGCGAAATGCCCTATGGGCGCAAGCGCGCGCTGGAAATCGCCACCACGCTGGCGCTCGATCCGCAGATGCTGCTGCTCGACGAACCCATGGCCGGCATGGGCCACGAGGACATCGACCGGATCGCGGCCCTCATCAAGCGCGTGGCGGCGGGACGCACCGTGCTGATGGTCGAGCATAATCTCAATGTCGTGGCCAGCCTGTGCGACGTCATCACGGTTCTGACCCGCGGCCGGATTCTGGCCGAAGGCGACTACGCCGCCGTATCCTCCAATCCGGCCGTGCAGGAAGCCTATCTGGGCGCGCAAATCGCGGGAGACGGGCATGGCTGAGGCGGACTTGACCGCGCCGTTGCTCAGCGTCGCCGGCTTGCAGGCCTTTTATGGCGAATCGCATGTGCTGCACGGCGTCAATCTGCGGATTTTCCCCGGCGAGGTCGTCACCTTGCTCGGCCGCAACGGCGCGGGCAAGACCACGACTCTCAAGTGCATCATGGGCATGGTCGGCAAGCGCTCGGGCTCGATTTGTTTCGCGGAAAACGAGACCATCGCCCTGACTTCCGACCGCATCGCGCGGCTTGGCGTCGCGCTGTGTCCCGAGGAGCGCGGCATATTCGCCAGCCTGAGCGTCGAGGAAAATCTGCTGCTGCCGCCAAAAATCGCTCCGGGCGGGCTGCCGCTCGACGAGATTTTCACGCTTTTCCCGAATCTGAAAGAGCGTTTGTCGAGCCAGGGCGGCAAGCTTTCCGGCGGCGAGCAGCAGATGCTGGCGATCGGCCGCATCCTGCGCACCGGGGCGCGGCTGCTGCTGCTCGACGAGCCGACCGAAGGGCTCGCCCCGATCATCATCCGCCAGATTGGCGTCGCCATCGGCAAGCTGAAAGCGCTGGGTTTCACGATTTTGCTGGTCGAGCAGAATTTTCGCTGGGCCTCGGCGCTCGCCGACCGCTTTTATGTCATGGAGCATGGCGAGATCGTCGAATCCTTCGCCAGCGCCGAACTGGCGGCCAATATGGATAAATTGCACGCGTGTCTTGGCGTGTGAAGCGAGGCGGCGCCGGAAAAGAGCGTCGTCGCAACAGGAGGGAAGCATGAAACATATCTTGCAGGCGGGCGCCGCGTTGGCCCTGATTCTCGCCGTTCCGGCTCTGGCGCAGGAAAAAACCATAAGAATCGGCGTCCTGACCGATATGTCCGGCCCCTATGCCGATGTCGGCGGCGCCGGCTCGACGCTGGCCGCCGAACTGGCGGTCGAGGACTCCGGGATCAAGGCCAGGGGCTGGACCGTCTCGGTGGTCTCCGCCGACCATCAGAACAAGGTCGATGTCGCCAGCAATGTCACCCGCGAATGGTTCGACCAGGGCAAGGCCGACGTGATCGTCGACACGCTCAATTCCGGCGTGGCGCTGGCGGTCAGCCAGATCGTCAAGGAAAAGAACAAGGTGCTGCTCAATTCCGGCGCGGCGAGTTCCGATCTGACCGGCAAGTCCTGTTCGCCCAACACCATCGCCTGGACCTACGACACTTTTTCGCAGGCCAACGGCACCGGCCGGGCGTTGACCAAGGCGGGCGGCGACAGCTGGTACTTCATCACCGCCGACTATGCTTTCGGCAAGGCGCTGGAGCGCGACACCACGGCGGTGGTGACAGCCAATGGCGGCAAGGTGCTCGGCGATACGATGGCGCCGCTCAACAACGCCGATTTCTCGTCGCAACTGCTTCAGGCGCAGGCTTCCAAGGCCAAGGTGATCGGACTCGCCAACGCCGGCGCGGATTCCGTCAATTCCATCAAGCAGGCGGCCGAATTCGGCATCACCCAGAGCGGCCAGAAACTCGCCGCGCTGCTGATCTTCATTTCGGACGTCCATGCGCTCGGCCTCAAGGCGGCGCAGGGGCTTGAGTTCACCGAGACCTATTATTGGGACGTCAACGACCAGACCCGCGCTTTCGCCGACCGGTTCTCCAAGCGCTCGAAAAACGCCGCCAAGCCGACCATGGTTCAGGCGGGCGTCTATTCCTCGCTCCGGCATTATCTGAAGGCGGTCGAGGCGGGCGCGCCCGTGGCCGATGGCGCGGGCGTCGTCGCCAGGATGAAGTCGCTGCCGACCGACGACCAGGCCTTCGGCAAAGGCTCGATCCGCGAGGACGGACGCAAGATTCATCCAGCCTATCTGCTGCAGGTGAAAAAGCCCGAGGAATCGAAATATCCCTGGGATTATGCGCGCATTGTCGCCACCATCCCCGCCGAAGAGGCCTTCCGGCCGCTGTCGCAGAGCGAGTGTCCGCTGGTGAAGAAGTGAGCGGATTTTCTTTTGGCCCGGCAAGGGGCGCCCCCTTTCCCGCAAAACGCGGAGAGGGGGCGCCGACGCCCGAGGAGCGGGGAAGCGCTGCATGATCCCCCTGCTTGGCATCACCACCCAGGCCCTGTTCGCGCAATTGCTGCTCGGCCTCATCAACGGGGCCTTCTATGCCCTGCTGAGCCTCGGCCTCGCCGTGATCTTCGGCATGTTGAACATCGTCAATTTCGCCCATGGCGCGCTCTACATGATGGGCGCGTTCTTCGCCTGGTTCCTGCTCCATTATTTCGAGATCGGCTATTGGCCGGCGCTGGTCCTGGCGCCGCTCGGCGTCGGCCTGCTGGGGATGGTCATCGAGCGGACCATGCTGCACCGCCTCGCCGGCCTCGATCCGATCTACGGACTGCTCCTGACCTTCGGGATCGCCCTGATCGTGCAGGGCCTGTTCCAGAACGCCTATGGCGCCTCCGGCATGCCTTACCCCATGCCCGACCTGCTCAAGGGCGGACAAAATCTCGGTTTCATGTATCTGCCCAATTACCGCGCCTGGGTGGTCGTGTTTTCCATCGCCGTCTGCCTCGCGACCTGGTTCGCCATCGAAAAGACCCGGCTCGGCGCGACGCTGCGCGCGGCGACGGAAAATCCCGAACTGACCCGCGCCTTCGGCGTCAATGTGCCGCGCCTGATCACCCTCACCTATGGTTTCGGGGTGGCGCTGGCGGCGCTCGCCGGCGTGCTGGCGGCGCCGATCTATCAGGTGCGCCCGCTGATGGGCGCCGATTTCATCATCGTCGTTTTCGCCGTGGTGGTGATCGGCGGCATGGGCTCGATCATGGGCTCGATTCTGACCGGCTTCCTGCTCGGCCTGGTCGAGGGCCTGACCAAGGTTTTCTATCCGCAGGCGGCCAATGTCGTGGTCTTCGTCATCATGGTTCTGGTCCTGCTGGTCAAGCCGGCGGGCCTGTTCGGAAAGCAGGCCTGAGATGAGAGACGCCGCCGCTCCCGCAATTCTTCGGACCAAACGCCCGCCCGACGAAATCCTCGCCATCGCGGCGCTGGCGGCGCTGCTCGTCGCCGCGCCGCTGGCCATCTATCCCTTTCTTCTCGCCCAGGCCCTGTGCATGGCGCTGTTCGCCTGCGCCTTCAACCTGCTGGTCGGCTATGGCGGGCTGCTTTCCTTCGGCCACGCGCTGTTCTTCGGCTGGGCGAGCTATTTCGCCGCCCATATGGCGAAGGGTTTTGGCTGGCCCCCGGAACTGGCGATCGCCGCCGCGACGCTTTGCGCCGGCGCGCTCGGCCTCGTCGCCGGCGCGCTGTCGATCCGCCGCCAGGGCATTTATTTCTCGATGATCACGCTGGCGCTGGCGCAGCTCGGCTATTTCGTCGCCTTGCAGGTTCCCTTCACCCATGGCGAAGACGGCATCCAGGGGGTTCCGCGCGGAAAACTGTTCGGGCTGATCAATCTCGGCGACGATTTCACGCTTTATTATGTCGTGCTGGCGATTTTCCTGTTCGGCCTGTTCGGGGTCTATCGCATCGTCCATTCGCCCTTCGGCGCCGTGCTCAAGGCGATTCGCGAAAACGAGCCGCGCGCCATTTCGCTCGGCTATCGGACCGAGCGCTACAAGCTCGCCGCTTTCGTGCTTTCCGCCACGCTGGCGGGACTGGCCGGCGCCACCAAGGCGATCGTCGCGCAAAGCGCCACTTTGACCGACGCGCACTGGACCATGTCGGGCGAAGTGATCCTGATGACCCTGGTCGGCGGCATGGGCACGATTACAGGGCCGGTGCTGGGGGCCTTCGTCATCGTCGCCATGCAGACGTATTTCTCGGCGATGGGACAATGGGTGACGGTGATTCAGGGCGCCATTTTCGTGCTCTGCGTGCTGGCTTTCCGGCGCGGCGTGGTCGGCGAAATCGCCGCGCGGTTCAAAATTTCGCTCTGAATCTCTCGTCTTCGCGCCCGGGCAGCGGGCCCGGATAGGCGGCGACCGCACGCGCGACCAGCTTTTTTTCCTGGGTGCGGATGACCCACCAGCCGAGGATGATTCCCATCAGCGCGAAAGCCAGCGCGACCCTGCCCAACGGGCCGGCGACATTTTCGAAAGCGTCGCCGAAGGCGTAGCCGCCAATGCCGAAAACAAGCGCCCAGAGGATGCCGCCGGTGGCGTTGTAGAACAGGAACTTGCCCCAGCCATAGCGGTTCACCCCGGCGAGGAAGGCGGCGAAAATCCGCAAGACCGCGATGAAACGCCCGTAAAACACGATTTTCGCGCCATGGTTGTCGAATAGATACTGGCCGAGCTTGATCCGCTCGTCGCTAAGGCCGACCCTCGCGCCATGACGCAGCAGCAGCGGCAGGCCAAAACGCCGTCCAGCCCAGAAGCCGACATTGTCGCCGAGAATGGCGGCCGCGGCCGCCAGCGCAATGATCAGGCGAATGTCGAGCAGGCCCGTCGCGCCGGCGAACAGGGCGGCGAGCACCAGGGCGGTCTCGCCCGGCAGCGGAATGCCGGAACTCTCCAGCGCGACAATGCAGAAAACCGCCAGATAACCATGCTGGACGATCAGGGGCTGTATCACGTCGATGAACATTTAGCGTCCCGGTGGCGTGGCTTCGCGCAACGGCGGCGAACTGTCCACCGGATAGGACGCGACGGTCAAAAAAGATAGCGGAAAAAAGTTGTTCTCCCTTTGGCGGAAAAACAATGGCCGGCTCGCGAATCGGGTCGGCCCGATGATGTTTTTGCCTTGGGGGCCGAGGTTCAGACGCAAAGGGACTTCAGATGCTCTGCGTTTCGCTCCGGCGCCGAGCAATCCTGCGGCCAGCGGATCCGATCATGGTCCAAGGTTTTGCCGGCGACGCGGGACCGCGACGGCTGAATTTCCCACTCGCCTTCGAGCGCCACATGCACCACATGCCGCAAACCGGCGAGGATGGGCATGGGGTGGCGAACCATGCCCTGTTCGAGACTTTGGCGACGTTTCGGGCCGGCCATGCGATCGTAGTCGGCGACCAGCCGCGCGACCAGGGCGCCTCTCGACAGACCGGCGCGCCGGGCCGCGGCGATGACGCGTCTTTGCAAGGTTCCGCCGATGCAGGCCAGCGCCGCGGCGGCGACATGTTCATTGGCGCAAGAGCGGAATAATTCAGTCGTTCGCATGAATTTCTCCGGATTCACGATCTTGTCCGGACATGCCGGCAAAACCGTCTGGCCACGATGACGCGGTGAAAAAGCACGCACGGACACTCAGAACGCGATAGAACCCTAGCAGCGGCGCCGCCCCTCGCCCGAATCAATTTCCCGTGATCCGGTCCCCGAAGCGGTCAATGGCCCGCGCTCGTAAACCATTTGTTAAGGCTTGGCGGCGCTCGTTAATTAGGGCTTGGCGGCGCCCGTTGATCAAGGCTTGGCGGGGCCCGTTAATCAAGGCTTGGCGGGGCCCGGCCCGTAAGAGGCGAATCGCTCGCACAGCGCCAGGGTCTCGGCCTCGGGCAGGATGACCGGCGCGCCGGCGAGCGAGGCGAGATAATGCAGCTTCGCGAGCGTTTCGAGTTCGCCCGCCAGCCACAGCGCGCGGGTCAGGTCGGGGCCGACCGCGATCATGCCATGGCTGCCGAGCAGCACGCCCTGGCGCGGCCCCAGCGCCCGCACGGCGAGGTCGGCCAGTTCCTGCGTGCCGAAAGGCGCGTAATCGGCGCATTCGATGCGCGCGACGCCGAAAGCCCCGAGCATGTAATGGCTGGCCGGAATCGGACGGCGCAGCATTGACAGCACGGTGGCGTAGGGCGCGTGGGTATGGACGATGGCCCCTACATCCGGCCGGGCGGCAAAAATGTCGCGGTGAAACCGCCATTCGCTGGAGGCGCGCAGGCCGGTCGCCTCGTCCCGCGCCGCCTCTTGGCGGCAAAATCCATCGCGACGATCATTTCCGGCGTGATAGCGCTGTAATCTCAGCCGCTCGGCGTGATCAGCATGGCGTTGTCGATGCGCAGCGAAATATTGCCCGCCGCGCCCTGGTTGATCCCCAGCGCATTCATCGCTCGGGCCGCCTCGACCAGATTTTTTCGCGCCTGCGCCTGTTTTTTCCGCCCCGGCGCCTGCTTTTTTATGGGGCGCGCCATCACCAGCTTCCGATATTGGCCGCGCTGGCCCAGGGCTCCCGCGCCGGCAGGGCGGCGCCCTTTTGCAGCAATTCGACCGAAATTCCGTCGGGCGAGCGGATGAAGGCCATGCGGCCGTCGCGCGGCGGGCGATTGACGACCACCCCGGCCTCGGCGAGCCGGTCGCAATAAGCGTAGATGTCATCGACCTCATAAGCCAGATGGCCGAAATTGCGGCCGCCGGTATAATCTTCGCGGTCCCAGTTATAAGTCAGCTCCAAGAGCGGCGAAAACGTCTCGGCGGAACGGATCGCATCGCCCGGGGCGGCAAGAAAGATCAGGGTGAAGCGGCCTTGCTCGCTTTCCATCCGGCGAATTTCGACGAGGCCCATTTTCCGGATGAAGAAGTCGAGCGCGGCGTCGAGATCGGCGATGCGGATCATCGTATGCAGGTAACGCATGTTCGGGCTCCTGGTTCGATTTCCCGGTGTTTTAGCATTGTTTGGGCGTTTTTCGAGCGGAAAGCGGGCGAACGGAATGGCTCACCGCAAGACCGTCGCCTTGACCCACCATTCGGGATGGCCGCGTGCGATCGCGCGCGCCGCCGCGCCCGCCTGCCGGCAGGTCTCGAACAGGGCGAAACAGGTGGCGCCCGAACCCGACATGCGCGCCAGCCGGCAGCCGCGCGCGCCCGAAAGCACCGCCAGCACATGGCCGATCACCGGCGCCAGCACGCTGGCCGCATCCTCCATGTCGTTGCGGCCCTTGTTGAGCGCGCGCAAGAAACTTTCGAAATCCATGCCGTCCGCAATGAGCGGATGCGGCCCATAGGACGTTGTCTCGCCCGGCTTGAGGCCGAGTTTTGCGAACACCGCCCGCGTCTCCACCGGCTGGCGCGGATTGACCAGAACCGCGAACAAAGGCGGCAGTTTGAGCGGCGGCCCCAGCCGCTCGCCGATTCCGCTCATCATTTTCGCTTGCGGCGCGAGGCAGACCGGCACATCGGCGCCGGTTTTCCGCGCCGCTGCGTAAAGCGCCGGATCGTCCGGCGCCAGGCCGCCGGCCTCGGCCAGCAGCCGCAAGGCCGCCGCGGCGTCGGACGAGCCGCCGCCCACGCCCGCCGCCACCGGCAGGCGCTTGGCCAGATGAAAGGCGCCCGAGCGCAGGCCCGGCTTTTCCTCGAACAGCGCGCGTTCGGCCCGCGCGACCAGATTGTCGCCGGCCTCGCCTGCGGCCTGCGCGGTCGGACCGTCCACGACAAGCGAAAAATGATCACCCGGCGCCAGCGTCAGAAGATCGGCGGCGCCGGCGAAGGCGACGAGGCTTTGCAATTCATGATAGCCGTCGTCGCGCCGGCCCTCGATATGCAGGGTCAGGTTGATCTTGGCCGGAGCCCGGGTCGCCAGAATTTTGACTGAACTCATATAGCCGTCAGGTCCGGCGCCGGGATGAATTCAGGATCGCCCTCGACGCCGGCGAATTTGCCGGCGACCCAGTCGGCGCGGGCGGCGACGATGCGTTCGCGGCTCGACGACACGAAATTCCACCACAGGAAGCGCGGCCCCTCCAGAATGTCGCCGCCAAGCGCGACCAGCCGCGCCGCTTGCTTTGCGCGCGCCGCGACTTCGGCGCCGGGTCGCAGCACGATCAGCCGGCCCGGCTCGAAGGTTGCGCCGTCGATTTCGACTTCGCCGGAAACCAGATAAAAGGCGCGGTCCTCATGTTCGGGCGCCAGAACATAAGTCCCGCCCGGCGACACATCGACATCGGCGAAAAAACAGGGCGAAAAGCTTTTCACCGGCGCGCGCAACCCGTGCAGCGCGCCAATGGCCAGACGCAGCGAAAAGCCGTCGCCCTCCAGGCGGGGCAGGGCCTCGCGCCCGGCATGCTCGAAGGTCGGCTCGGTCTCCTCGGCGTGAAGCGGCAGCGCTAGCCAGCATTGCAGGCCCGACATGCGCCCGCCGGAAGCGCGAAAGCCGAGCGGCGAGCGTTCGGAATGGACGATGCCGCGACCCGCGACCATCAGATTGACGGCGCCGGCCGCGATATTCTGCTGGCTGCCAAGCGAATCGCGATGCAGGATTTCGCCGTCGAACAGATAGGTGAGGGTGGCGAGGCCGATATGGGGATGCGGCCGCACGTCGATCCCGGCGCCGGCGGGAAAATCGGCGGGGCCCATCTGGTCGAGGAAAACGAACGGCCCGACCATGCGCTTTTGCGCCGCGGGCAGGGCGCGGCGCACGCCGAAGCCGCCAAGGTCGCGCGCCGGCGGCACGATGACGAGATCGACGACGGGAGGAGTCAAAAGGGTCATGACGGCCTCATTCGACGTCGAGCGGCGCGACGCCTTTCGCCGCGCCGTCGGCGCCCTGAACGATCTTCTCGATCCGCGCCTCGGCGCTTTTCAGGAGACCGTCGCAATGTTTCTTCAAGATCTCGCCGCGCTCGTAGAGTGCGATGGATTTATCGAGATCGACATTGCCCTTTTCGAGCGCGGAGACGATCTCCTCCAGTTCGCGCATGGCGGTCTCGAAACTCGGTTCAGGGGCTTTTTCGGCTGCGCTCACGGAAAATTCCTGTTGTGGTCAAGACTCCCTCCCGCCGGTTGCGGCGAGAGGGTCGGGGAGGGAGGGGGAAAAGCGTCAGCCTGCCGAACAAGCGGCGGCGCCAGTCTTTTGTGCAGGCGCGCCATCAAGGCGATGCCGAACAGGGGCGTCAGCAGGTTCAAGACCGGCGTCGCGACGAACAAGGCGATGATCAGGCCGGCGGCGAACAGCGTCAGCCCATGACGGGAGCGCAGGGCCTGCACCTCGTCAAGCGGCCGGAAGCGCAGCGCCGCCAGCTGGAAATATTCACGGCCGAACAGATAGGCGTTGGCGACGACGAAGGCCAGCGCGTTGACCCCCGGCAACAGCCACACGCAAAAGGCGACAAAATTCACCGCCAGCGCCACCGCGGCGAATTTGGCCGCCAGCCCGAGCGAGGTCATGACGGGCGCGGGCCGCCCGCGCAAACCCGGCGGATATATGTCGGCTTCGACATGATCGGCCAGTTCGTCGAGGAAAAAGCCGGCGACCAGAATGGACACGGCGGGGATGAGAAAGATCAGGCCGACGAACAGGCCGAGCGCGGCGGCGACCCCGATCAGCGTCTGAAGCCAGGCCGGGCCGCCCGCCGAGACCAGGATCGCGACGCGCTCCAGCGCCAGTCCGAGCGCCGCCAGCAGCGCCAGCGTCAGCGCCAGCGACTTGAACAGCACCGCGCGGAACGGTTTTGAGAAAATTTCGCGAAAACTCGCCAGCGCGTCGTCGAACATGGCGCTCCCGTGAAAAAAAGCCTCACGCCGCGTCGAAACTCGGCGAGGTCTGTGTCAGCAAGGCATAGAGCGCCGGGGCGTCGCGCGTCGAGCGAATTTTCGTCACGGTGGCCGGATTGCGCAACAGCCGGGCGATGATCGAGAGCGCCTTCAGGTGATCGGCGCCCGCCGATTCCGGCGCGATCAGGGCGAACAGCAGATCGACCGGCTGGCCGTCGAGGGCCTCGAAGTCGATTCCGCGCTCAAGGCGCGCGAAAACGCCGAAAATGCGCGGCGCATGGAGCAATTTGCCATGGGGAATGGCGATTCCCTCGCCAAGCCCGGTCGAGTTGAGCTTTTCGCGCTGCATCCAGGCGTCGAAAATCTCGCGTGCGGGAAGCCCGGAGACCTCGGCGGCCTTTTCGCTCAATTCCTGAAGCGCCTGTTTTTTGCCGTTCACCCTCAGGCAGGGCAAAACGGCCTCGGGGACGAGAAGATTTTCAAGCGGCATGAACACCGATTTCCGTCAAGACGCGACTTGCGGCGCCCGAAACTCCAGATCGCGCGCCGGCGGAGCCGGCGCCCGAAAACCCATCGATCCCGGCGCGCTTGTCCCCGAGGGGCCCGCGCGCCAAGTCGATATCTAAAGCATTTTCACGATTCGTGGAAACATCGTCTGCATATCGATCGCCTTTTGCGCGCATTTCCAGGCCGACCGGAGTCCGGTTCGCGTGAAAACGCCTTGGCGCCAACCGAACCGCGCTCACGCGGATCCTTTTTCGCCGCCGGTCGGATCGATCCAGCCGATATTGC
This sequence comes from uncultured Rhodoblastus sp., assembly GCF_903903185.1. Classification (GTDB taxonomy): domain Bacteria; phylum Pseudomonadota; class Alphaproteobacteria; order Rhizobiales; family Beijerinckiaceae; genus Rhodoblastus. Next base: position 26,937 of record NZ_CAIUXT010000036.1, on the reverse strand, counting down.
CGTCGAGCCGGCGATAAATCACATTGACCCGGCCGGACGAGGCGTGACGAAAGGCGAGCACCGGCGCGCCGGTCAGATCGAGCTCCAGAACCGCCGCCGACACCGACAATTTCTGCAGAAACTTGTCGGATTCGGCGATCACCGCCGGCTTGAAATCATGTTCCGAGGGGGCGTCTTCGACCTCGTCGAGCGCTCCGATCACGGTATAATGGATCGGCTCGCCGCCAACCGCCGCGCCATTGTCGCGAGGCGCGGCGTTGCGATCCTTGAGCTTGCGCTTGTAGCGGCGCAGGCGGCTCTCGATGCGCGCCGCCGTCTGGTCGAAACTGGCGTAGACTTCTTGCGCGCGGCCTTCCGCCTGCAAGGTGACGCCGGAGGCGAGATGCAAGGTGCAATCGGTGCGATAGCCTGAGCCTTCCGGCTCGATCGTCACATGGCCGGCCACCGAGCCGTCAAAATATTTGCCGGTCGCGGCGTTCAGTCTGTCGGAAACATGGGTGCGTAAAGCTTCGCCGATATTGATGTTCTTGCCTGAGATACGCAAAGCCATTTTGTTGTTCCAGGGGTTGTGAAAATTCTTCCCGCTTTGCCGAAGCTCCCGCAACTCTGCAAAATTTCGCGGGCGCGGGTTTTCGCCTCAGCCGCCGACGGGGGTATTTTCTCCGATGCCACATCCGCCGCGCGGGCGGGCCTGCAAGGCGAGCAACCCGGCTCGAAACCGAGCGTCGCTCCTTCTGGCCATGTCAAGGGTTAGAAGCCTCCGCGTTTGAAGTCAATGGCGTCGGCGATGCCCGCAGGGCTCCGAACTCGGGTTAACAACGCCGCCATGACCGGGCTTGTCCCGGTCTTTCCACGTCGGGCCATAGCGTCATCGGCAACGAAATTGCGCGAATACCTATTTCTTTCGGCAGCTTTCGCGCGGCGCCTTGGCGTGGATGGCCGTGACAGGCACGGCCATGACGGCCCCTGATTTCAGAAATCAACCGGGATTCGGAGACCTTGAGACGCCCGCGCCGACCGGCGCGCGCAAGACCGGCCCGGCGGCGCTTTGAAACGCCGCGCGCCTCACGCGGACCGGGCGGAAAGCGCCTGTTTTTCGCGCCGCCGTTCCACGGACGAGGGAATTTTCAGACTTTCGCGGTATTTCGCCACGGTCCTGCGCGCAATGTCGATGTCCTGCTCCTTCAATCTCTCGACAATGGCGTCGTCCGAGAGAATGGCCTCGGGCGCTTCGGCGTCGATCATCTGCTTGATCTTGAAGCGCACCGCCTCGGCGGAGTGGGCGTCGCCGCCGCCATGGGCGGCGATCGAGGCGGTGAAAAAATATTTGAGCTCGAACAGGCCGCGCGGCGTCGACATGTATTTGTTCGAGGTCACGCGCGAAACCGTCGATTCATGCAATCCGACGGCGTCGGCGATGTTTTTCAGGTTGAGCGGGCGCAGATGTTCGACGCCGAGCGCAAGAAAGGCGTCCTGCCGCCGCACGATTTCGGTTGAAACCTTCAAAATGGTGCGGGCGCGCTGTTCGAGGCTCTTGGTCAGCCAGTTGGCGGTTTGCAGGCATTGCGACATGAAGGTCTTGTCTTCGTCGGCGACGCCCTTGCGCGACACCGTCGCCGCATAGGTCTGGTTGACCAGCACGCGCGGCAGGGCCTCGGAATTGAGTTCGATCAGCCAGGAGCCGTCGCGCGCCGCGCGGACGATCACGTCGGGCGCGACCGGCTGCACGATGGAGCCGCCGAAAGCTCGGCCGGGCTTGGGATCGAGCCGGCGGATTTCGGCGAGCATGTCGGACAGGTCCTCGTCGTCGACGCCGCAGATCTTGCGCAAGGCGGCGAAGTCGCGCCGGGCGACCAGCGGCAGGTGGGCGACCATCGCCTGCATCGCCGGATCGTAGCGGTCCAGCTCGCGCAATTGCAGCGCCAGGCACTCGGCCAGATCGCGCGCGCCAATCCCGGTCGGCTCGAAAGTCTGCACCAGCGCGATGACCTGTTCGACCCGCGAAGGCGCCGCGCCGAGCCTTTCGGCAAGGTTTTCCGCGCTTTCGCGCAGATAGCCGGCCTCGTCGATGGAATCGATGATGGCAAGGCCGATCATGCGTTCGACCGGGTCCCTGGTCGCCACCGCCAACTGCGCGCCGAGATGATCGGACAGCGTCGTCTGCTCGGCGATATAGGCTTCGATATTGGCCGCTTCGCCGGAGGATTCGGCCCCGCCCGATCCCGACCAGGCGGTGTCGGACAGGCCGAGCGCCTCCAGCTTGTTCTGTTCGGCGGCGGGGTTGAGGTCGGGCTCGCCATCGAAGGCGTTTTCCACTTCCGTGCCGAGACTTTCGGCAAGGGCTTCGGTCGAGACCGCCAGTTGCGGCTCGCTCCAGTCGCCCTCCGCCGGATCGCCGGAGGACAAGGGCGCATTTTCGGCGTTGGTCGCCTCGCTCAGCGCGTCAATGCCGGTCGCCTTGGGGTCCGGCCCGTCCTCGACGCGCTCCAGCAGCGGATTGCGCTCCAGTTCCTCCTCGACGAAGGCCGCGAGTTCGATGCTCGAATATTGCAGCAGCTTGATCGCCTGCAAAAGTTGCGGCGTCATCACCAGCGACTGTCCCTGTCGAAGCAGCATTTTTGCGGACAAGGCCATCGAGAACTCGCTTTACGCTGCAGATCGACGACCGATCAAAATCGGCTTATTTCTTGCATACACCCTTTTTGCCGTCGCGGCCAAGAAAATTTTTGCCCCGCCCGCTTTCAAAAACGCAAAGGTCAACTTCCTGCAACGGATTGTTTGGAAGGATTTTTTCGCCCCTCCCGGGTTCACATGCGGAAATCTTCGCCGAGATAAAAGCGGCGAACCTCGGCGTTGGCGACGATGGCCTCCGGGTCGCCCTCGGTCAGCACATGGCCGGAATGGATGATATAGGCGCGGTCGATCAGCCCGAGCGTTTCGCGGACATTATGGTCGGTGATCAGCACGCCGATGCCCCGGCTTTTGAGATGCTGCACCAGATTCTGGATGTCGCCGACGGCGATCGGGTCGATGCCGGCGAAAGGCTCGTCGAGCAGCATGAAAGAGGGATTGCTGGCCAGCGAGCGGGCGATTTCGCAGCGCCGCCGCTCGCCGCCCGACAAGGCGATGGAGGGCGCCTTGCGCAGGCGCTTGATGTCGAATTCCTCCAGCAGGGATTCGAGATGCTGGTTGCGGCGGTCGCGGTCGGGTTCGGCGATTTCGAGCACGGCGCGAATATTGTCCTCGACGCTGAGGCCGCGAAAGATCGAGGCCTCCTGCGGCAGATAGCCTATGCCGAGCCGCGCGCGGCGGTACATCGGCAAGCCGGTCACGTCATGGCCGTCGAGTTCGATCATGCCCTTGTCGGGTTTGACCAGTCCGGTGATCATGTAGAACACCGTGGTCTTGCCCGCGCCATTGGGGCCGAGCAGGCCGACCGCCTCGCCGCGCCGCACATTGAGGCTGACATCCTCCACCACCCGGCGGGCCTTGTAGGATTTTCCCAGATGGTGGACGTTGAGCATGTGTTCGCCCGATCTCCTCAACGGCCGCTTTTGTTCGGCGTCGCCGCCGGCGGCGGCGAAGCGCCGGGCGCGGGCCTGGCGTTCTGGTCGCCGGGAACGATCAGGCTGCGCACCCGCCCGGTCGAGGAGACCACGGCCTGGCCGGTGGTCAGGTCATAGACCAGCTTGTCGCCGCGCGTCACGTTCTCGCCCTGCGACAGGGCGACATGGCCATTGAGATAGAATTTGTTCTCGGGCTTGTCATAGACCAGGGCGTCGCCGGTTCCGACCTGGTCCTTGCTGGTGATGGCGATCGGCCCCTTGCCTTCCATGCGCCGGACCTGCGAGCCGCCCGCCGGGCCTGTCCCCGGGGCCGGCGCGGGGGCGGCGCCGGTCGGCTTCTTGTCGAGATAGATCGTCAGCACCGAGGCGTTGAGCCGGGAGTCGCCCTGCACCGCCACGACATTGCCGGTATAGATGAGCTTCTGCTCCTTGTCGAAATAATCGAGCTTGTCGGCGGCGATGTTGATCGGCTCGTGGTTGGAGGCGCCCGGCAGCAGCGACGGTCCGGCGGCGGCGCTGGCCGGGGAAGCGGCGGCGGCTTTCGGCGCGCCCTTGCTCGCTGGCGCCTTGGCCGGAGATTGGGCCAGCGCCGCGCCGGAGATCGCGGCCATAAGGGCCAGGGTCGCGCCCACAGGCGCCCATTTCGTCAACCGGGACAAGGCGCGCTCCAATTCAATTTTTGCCCGGGCCCGACGGCGCCGCGCCATCGTCCGGCGCCGACTCGAACTGCGACTGGACATTGCCGATAAAGATGATCTGCTCGCCGTTTTCGGTCATGGCCATCTTGTCGGAGCTTACCCAGCCGCCATTGAAATCCAGACGCACCGGATCGACCGAGCTGAGCGCGTTGGTCTTGAAATTCATCGCCGCGCTTTTCATGGCGAGGTCATAGGTTGCGCCCTTGACGTGGACATGGCCCGAAAGGTCCAGGGTCTGGGCGGCGGAATCATAAAGGCCGTGGTCGCCGAGCACCCGCGTCTCGCCTTCGTCGGACAGGCGCAGCCGGGCGTCGAGATGGGTGAGGTCGGTGCGGTTGGGATCGCGCGGGCTCTGCACGCCGGAATCCGCCGTGACTTCATAAGGCCGCCCGTCGCGGCGCACGCCGGTCAGGCGCGGGCGCTCCATCGTCACCTTGTCGCCGCTGATCCCGATGCTGTCGAGCGATAAATGGGCGTCGCCGGCGTCATGCGTGCGAAACCAGGAATACCAGACCACTCCGACGCTGGTCGCGACCGCGCCGGCCACGACCAGCCGGCGCAGCCATCTGACCCGCGCGCTGTGCCGCGCGGCGGACCTGAAGGCGCGGTTGCGTCCGGCAACGGCGCGCGAACCGGCCTGGTCGGAAGGGCCCGGCCCATCAGCCTGCATGAGTTCGCCGCGCGCCCGCGCGCCCTCCAAATTCATCGACACGTCTTTTTACCCAACCTTTTTGCCGCATTTGCGGCCTTTCCCCTATAGAAGCCGAGAATGAACGCCGGTTGAATGGACTTCAGACAGCCAATGGCCGCGTTTCACTATGTTTGTCCGCGAGGCTTTTCGCGAAAATGGCCCGCCGCGCGATTTGCCCGGATCGCATATCCAATCACCTATGAAGTCACATATGGGCGAAAATATCGGTTTCCGGCCAGCCCAGCAAATCCAGTTCGGCGCGCGCCGGCAGGAAGTCGAAACATTCCTGCGCGATGGCGTCGCGGCCTTCGCGGGCCAGCATGATATCGAGTTTTTCACGCAAGGCGTGCAAATAGAGCACGTCGGAGGCCGCATAGGCGAGTTGCGCCTCGCTCAGGCTCCCTGCGCCCCAGTCGGAAGATTGCTGTTGCTTGGAAATGTCGACGCCGAGCAATTCGCGCAAAAGGTCTTTGAGACCATGGCGGTCGGTATAGGTGCGGGTCAGTTTCGAGGCGATCTTGGTGCAATAGACCGGGCTGGCGCGCAAGCCGAAGGTCTTTTGCAGGATGGCAAGGTCGAAACGCGCGAAATGGAAGATTTTTGTCAATTCCGGATCGGCGAGCAGCCGGGTCAGGTTGGGCGCCTCGGTCTGGCCCCTGGCGATCTGCACCAGATGCGCCGAGCCGTCGCCGACCGAAAGCTGGACGAGGCAAAGCCGGTCGCGATGCGGATGCAGGCCGAGCGTCTCGGTGTCAATGGCGACGCTGCCGCCGGCCCGAAAATCGTCGGGCAGGTCGCCGCTGTGCAAATAATTGGTCATCGTCGATCCCGTCGGGCGCTCTTCCGCACAATCGAGACGATCGCGCGAGGCGCTGAATCTTTTCGGTTTCCGGCACTTGCGCCGCAGGCCCAAGCAGGATTTCCGAAAAGTGGCTGCCGGTTTTCGGACAAAAATCCTGCTAAAACAACAAGACGCTAAGCAGGCTGTCGTTGGCGCGCCAACGACAGCCTGCTTAGCATCGGCGCGGCGCGGCGGCAAGGCGGCGTTCAATCTTCCCCCGGCTTGCCGCGCATCGACTTGACCGAGCCGCGTTGCTTCTTGCCGTCGAGCCGGCGCAATTTCGAGGCGTAGGTCGGGCGGGTGGCGCGGCGGGGCGGCTGCGGCGGGCGGGCGGCCTCGCGGATCAGTTCGATCAGCTTTTCCAGCGCGTCGGCGCGATTGCGCTCCTGGGTGCGAAACCGCCGCGCCACCACGATCAGGTCGCCGCTTCCGGCGAGGCGCTTGCCGGCGAGCGCGATCAGCCTTTGGCGCACCGGCTCCGGCAGGCTCGGCGATTCGAGCACGTTGAAGCGCAATTGCACCGCCGTTTCGACCTTGTTGACGTTCTGGCCGCCGGGACCGGAGGCGCGGATGAATTCCTCGCGCAATTCGCCTTCGTCGAGCGCGATGGTCCGCGTGACCTGAATCATCGAACCCGATCCTCCCGCGCCAGAACCATTTCCGAAAAAGTTTGGCCGCGACTGTTGCCGATTGCGCACAGTCGCGCAACCCGGCTTTGTCTAAGATGAACTGGCCGGGATGCTGAGTCTTTTCATTCTCCAAATTTCAAGTCCATGACCCCAAAAAACGCCGCCGACCAGACCGCCGCCGACGCCGCCAATCTCCTGCTGCGGCTTGGCCAGGTCGTGGCGTTCGTCGTCGCGCCGGCGGCGCTGCTGCTGTCGCAACGCTCGATTTTCATCCTGACGCCGATCGCCGGCGCGCTGATCCTCGCCGGCGGGATGGTTCTGGCGCCGCGGATGCGGATGCGCGACCTGTTCGGCTTTGTCGCCTCGCCCATCGGCCTCGCCGCGCTGTTTCTGAGTTTTTGGGCGCTGGCCTCGCTGCTGTGGACGCCCTTTCCGGCGGAAGCCGCGCCGCGCCTGTTGAAAATTTTCTCGACTTTCCTGGCCATCCTGCCGGTCGCCGCCGCGCTGCCGGCGCGCAGCAAAGCCGCCTATCTCTATCTTCTGCCGCTTGGCGTGGCCCTGGCCGCCGTCGGCGCCCTCGTGCTTGGCGCGCCCTTCTTCAGCGACCCCGACGACGCCGAAAACAACGAGATCTTGCGCCGGGCGGCGCAAGCCATGCTTATTTTGCTTTGGCCGGCGCTGGCCGCGACCGCCTTGCGCGACCGCCTCACGCTTTCGGGCAGCCTCGCCATCGTCGCGCTGACGGCGGCGATCTCGGTCCATATTCCGTCGGCTCTCGCGGCGACGGCGTTGGGGACGCTGGCTTTCGCCGCCGCGCGGAGCGACCCGCGCCGGGTGGGACGCTGGATTGGCGCCCTGTTCGCCGGATGTTTCGTTTTCGCTCCCGCCTTGCCGCTGCTGTTCGGTCCGTTCCTCGGATCTGACGCGACCGGTCCGCTGCAAAGCCTGAAACTCTGGCACGGCATGATCGTCAACGACGGCTTTCGCCTGCTCGCCGGTCACGGCTTCAATTTTGTCGGCTCGGGGTTCATGCGCGGCTATCTGCCGGTTCACGCCCCGCATTCGATGCTGTTCGAAGCCTGGACCGATCTTGGCATGGTCGGCGCGCTCGGCGGCGGCGCGCTGATTTATCTTTGCTTCAAGACGGCGGCGGCGGAATCGCCGCGGCTGTCGCCTTATTGGCTCGGCGGCCTGACCTATGTGACCGCGATGGGCGTTTTCGGCGCCGCCACCTTGCAGCTTTGGTGGATCACGGCGCTGGCGCTGGGCCTCGGCGCCTTCATCGTCGCCAGGCGCGGCGACTACAAGACCGACCGCCCGACCGCGCCGAAACAGGCGGCGTGAGTTTGGGCGATTGATTGGGCTGCGACGTCGTTTGTTGAGGGATCGAACGCCTGCTCTCGTGGCGATTGCGATTCGGTTGAATCGCAATCGCCTCTGGATTCCTTTGTTGTCGCAATTTTTTTGCGAAAAACCGGCGCCCACTTTTTCGCACATTGCTCCAGGCCAATGCTTCGAGCGCCCGCGGTGACGTCGTTTTTCGGCGGATTGCGGAAGGCGGCGAGCATCGCCGGCATGGGCAGGATCGCGCCGTAAGCGGCAGGCGGACAACTTTCAGCCCTGCCGCAGGATTCCCAAGTCTTGCAGAATGTTGGTTTTCGCCGGGCTCGCCGCTCCGCCAAGGCGAAGGCATCCGATCGAATCCCGGTGGATAATGGGGACCGGGGCGCATCGAGCCGCGGCGAAGATGATCGTTTCATCAAGTCGCTTGCAAGGGCGAGCGTGCAAAATGGCGGGGCGGCCCAAGGCGAAATCTTGTGCGTCTCAACCGGACGGTCGCGCCCTGGACGGCGCAAGCGCGCGTCTGGCGCAGCGGATCGGGGAGGTCTGCCCTGACGCCGTTGCAAGCCTTCCCCCGGCCAGGACCGAAGAGACGGCGCCGCAATGGATGGCAAAGGCGCTCTGACGTTGTTCTCGCCCCCGCTCCTCGGCGTCGCGCCGATCGAACGGATCATACCATAGGCCTTTGCTTCGGACTCGTCGGAAGCAAAGGCGCCCGCCGGCTGACGCCGGCGGGCGTTTGCAGGGCGTCGATGGGCGCCCGTCCTTGCGGACGGGCTATGGCTTACGACGAGTCGTAAGCCGTAGCCCGATGGTATTAGATGTCGGGCGACGTCATGTTCCACGCCTGGACCCGCGACATTACTGCTTGCATTGGCCGCGGCTTCAAAAATCAACCGTCGCTTTGCGTTGGATTGTCATGCTTCTTCCTGTGCGCCATCCGGTTTTCCGGACGCAAGTGGCGTCGATCCACGAATTGGGGCGCCGGCGCCGCGGGGCGTGTTTAAGTATATGTTAATAAACAAAAAAATTTCAAACCTACGCGCGGCCTTTGCAGGCGGCTCCCGATGGCGACATTCTTGCAAGCAAAAGCGTCGCCGTCTTGCGCGTCAAACTGTTGCTTCGCAATTCTGCCTAGATCAGGCCCGTCGACGGCTTCAACGAGATTATATGTTTTAAAACAGTACGTTAGAAATAATGTTCGAGGCGCATATACGTTATCGACATGGTTGCGGCGCTCGATAACTTATGGTAAACAGGATTTTAAGTCCTTGTGCCAGATACATCATTGATCAGGCAAAGGGTTTTGTTGTCGGCGCATTAGTGAACAATCTCGGTTTAAACAACGAATTGATTGAGGGATCGCCATGCCGGTTTCGATTTCATCCCTTTCGGCCTCCATCGGCGGCCTTGCAACGCCCGGCGAAACACTCACAGCGGCAATCGTCGATAGTGACGCCAACGACGTCTATTCCTATCAATGGCAATCCTCCGCGGACGGCACATTTAACGATGCTGTGAGTATCGGGAGCGATAGTCCGACGTATCAGCCCGCCGACGGCGATATAGGGTCGGCGATCCGCGTCGTTGTCACCGCGACGGATTCGGACACCCTGGCCGTCGTCTCGGCCACCAGCGCCGCGACAGCCGCCGTCGCCCCCTTCGAGTGGACCAACAGCGCGGGCGGCGACTGGAGCGACGCCGGCAACTGGAATTTCAACGCCGTTCCGGGCGCCGGCGACCACGTTGTCATCGATGCGCCGACCGCGACGGTCAATCTGTCCTCGCCTTTGAGCCATCAGGGCCTGATCGACCTCAAAGCCGGGACGCTGGCGGATTCCTCCGGTGTGACGCTGAACGGCGGCGGGAAGCTCGAAGTTTCGGGCGGAAGCGTTCAGGGCGGGCTGACGCTGTCTGGCGGCTACGCCCAGTTCACCAATGGCGCGACGGTCACCGATTCCACGGGCGTCAACCCCGGCGCGATCACCGTCGCCAATGGCGGCGCTATCGAATTCGACGGCGCGACCGATTTTGCCAATGATGTGACGCTCGATTACGGCAATCTATTTTTCGGCGAGCCGCCGCTCTCGTCCAATCTGAACACCGATAATGGCGGGACCGGCAATGCCGACGGGTCGGCCGATCCGAACTGGACCGTGAGCGGTCCGGCGCTGCCGCCGGCGCAGCAGGGCGTTCCGGCCGCGGCGGTCGATCAGGCGATCGTCAACAATCAGTCGTGGACGCCGGACAATGCGCTGTCGGGCTGGATCGCCGTTCCCGGCTGGACCGTCAGCGGCGCGGGTTCGAACGAAAACGCGGTCGATCAGCCTATCGCCTCAGCGTCAAATCCCTACTTCTACACCACAACCTTCAACGTTGCCGACGCGGCGAATACGACCATCGCCGGCTTTGTGCAGATCGACGACTATGGCGAACTCATCCTGAATGGAGGCGCCCCGCTGCTGACCGAGAACTCGTGGCAGGGTTGGGTTCCCTTCGTGCTCGACGCCGCCGATGGCCTGGTTTCGGGAACCAATACGCTTACAATCGAGGCTGCCTATACCGATGGTTACGACGATGGCGTTCGCCTCCAGATCGCCCAGCCGGTCGTGATCGATTCCGGGGTGACGATTCAAGGCGCCGGTTATATCAGCGATAATTACAGCAGCGTGAGCGGTCCGGCGATCGTCGTCAACCGCGGAACGATCGACGCCAATGTTCCCGGTGGCGCACTGACCATCGCGCCGACCGGTTTCTTCAATGAAGGGACGATCGAGGCGACCAATGGCGGCCTGCTTTATGTCGGCAACAACAACTGGACCAATGCCGCCGATGGAACCGTCACCGCCGATAGCTCGACGCTTTTCCTCGACGGAAGACTCACCAATCTCGGGACCATTTCGGCGTCGAATTCCGTCGTCCTTCTGAACGGCTATGACACTTTGGCAGGTCTCGGCAATGAGAGCTACAGCGCGAGCTCCGGCAACAGCTATGCCAACGTGACGCTCACGAACTCGTTTCTGGGGCTTACCGGCGCCATCGGCCTCAATTCCAGCGATGTGCTCGACGCCACCCAGGGCTTCTTCGACAGTCTCCGAATGTTCAATTACGCCTCCATCCAAGGCGGAACAGTGGTTGCCAGTTCGTCGGCCGCCGGGACGGGCGCCCTGACTTTCAACCAGAACGGCATTCCGTATTTTTATAATGTCACCCTGGACAATGCCGGCGATTGGATCATTCCCGACACCGTCACGCTGAATCTCGTGGGGGGAACCCTCGACAATTCCGGGACCCTGTCGCTTGGCGATTCCAACGGCGCGGCAAATCTAGTCGTCATTGGCGGCGTGTTGGTCAATGGCGGCGGCGAAATCAATCTCCCGTCCCCCAATGGCTTTACGTCGTCGATTGTCAGCGACGGCAGTGACTCGGCGACGATCGAGAATTTCGACAATACGATTGCAGGCGCGGGCGTCATCGGCGACGCGTATCTGTATATCCAGAACGACGGAGTCTGGCAGAACGGCGAACTCGCGCCGGGAACCATCGACGCCAATGTTTCCGGGCAGACCCTCGCCGTCGCCCCTTACGGACTGCTCAACAACGACGGCCTGCTCGAAGCCACCAATGGCGGCATCCTGCAAATCGGCGGCAATGGCGGAACCTGGACCAACTGGTGGGACGGGACGATCGAAGCCACCGACGCGACGCTTGAACTCGTCGGCCCCTTCTACAATTACGGGACCATTTCCGCGAACAACAGCCAGATCGATCTGCAAGGCTATGTCGATTACAACAATGCGCAATTGTGGACGGTTGGCGGCTACGGCAATCGGCTCGCGATCAACGGCACGCTGGAGCTCGATGGCAATACGCTCGATACGACGCCGGGCCTGTTCTATCAATTCACCCTCGACGGCGGCACGCTCCAGGATGGAGCGATCTTCGACTTTGGCGGCGCGCTGAATTTTTCCGGCAACACCCAGAACACGCTCGCCAACGACATCTTCTATGACGGCCTGATCGTCAACGGCGGCTTTGTCACTCTTTCCAACGATATCATCTATGGCGGCCTGACGGTCGAAAATGGCGGCGTCGTCGCACTCGACAATAACACCCAGATTCTCGACTGGAGCGGAAGCGTTCCGGGGCCGATTGTGCTCGACAATGGCGAGATCGACGGCGGAACGCTCGATATCAGCGGCGGCCTCACCCTCGGGTGGAGCGGGCTCGGAACCCTGCATGACGTATATGTGGTCAACAGCGCGACGCAGAATTTCGACAGCGTGAATTATCAGGACCAGACGCTGACTTTTGACGGGACACTGGACAATAGCGGCGTCATCAATCTTGGAAGCTTGAGCAATGGTTCGATCGCTCTCCAGGTGGGAGCCGATGGGCTGACACTGAAGGGTGGGGGAACGATCTCGGTTTCGCCGGGAAATAATCCGTACGGCGTTCAGTCTTCATCTCAGTTCGGCGCTTTGCCGCCGATTGGCGGCAACGGCGCCTCGGCGACTCTCGCCAATGTCGACAACACGATCCAGGGCTATGGCCAGGTCGGCGATTGGTCGCTCTATGTTCAGAACGGCGCGCAAGGCGTCATCGACGCCAACGTCGGCGGCCAGATTCTGCAACTTGCTCCCGGCGGCGGGTTCAGCAATGACGGCCTCGCCCAAGCCACCAATGGCGGCAATCTGTCGATCGGCGACTGGGGCGGTTATTGGACCAATGAGTGGGACGGGAGGATTGTCGCCAACGCCTCCACGGTGGCGCTCAATGGTAGTTTCGGCAATTACGGCCGGGCCGAGGCCAGCAATGGCGGCAATCTGGTGATCGGCTCCTGGTGGAACTATTGGACCAATGGGTTGGACGGGACGATTGTCGCCAACAACTCCACTTTGACGCTCAATGGTTACTTCTCTAATTACGGCGTCATCGACGTCACCGATTCAACGGTCTCGGTGAATTTCAACTCCGCTCCGATCGACAACTCCGGCAACTTCATCGTTACCGACTCCACCATCGAACTCGCCGGCTATTTCACGCTGGAAGACCTTGGCGGCTTTAGCTACTACGCGCCTTCGACCGGCGACGTTTACGCGCCGTTTTTCGCGACGCTCAACGGATCGAATACGCTCGAACTCACCGGAACCTTGACTCTCGACACCGTCGATCCGACCATCGGGCCGGCTTCGGTCGGCGTCGGCGACACGCTCGACGCCACCCAGGGCCTTTTCCAGAATCTCGTCGTGAACGGCGGCGCCATCTACGGCGGCACGGTGATCGTCAGCGCCGCGGCCGGCGGTCCTGCTGGCTTCCTCGGCATTGCTCAAAATAGTCTGGCGACGATCCACGATGCGCTGATCGAAAACGCCGGCGACTGGAAGATCGGCGCCGGCAGCGCTTATTATGGATCTCAGACCCTTTTTGCCGACGGCGTCCTGGACAATTCCGGCGCGGTCCAGATCGGCGATTACGGTCACTCCAATGGCGCCGGCTACCTGTTCGTCGGCTCGGACGGCTTGACGCTGAAAGGCGGCGGCGCGGTGACGCTGGCTGGCGGGTCCTATAATTATTACGGCTACACCTATTTCTACACCTATTATGCCGCGATCGGCGCCTATAGTCCCGCAACTCTGGAAAACGTCGACAATACCATTTCCGGCGTCGGCGTCGTCGGCGAATATAGTCTGAGCGTCCAGAACGATACCGGCGGAACGATCAACGCGAATGTCAGCGGTCAAGTTCTGCAGGTGGCCACCGACGGATTGTTCAGCAATGACGGCGTCGCCGAAGCCACCAATGGCGGCATTCTGGCGATCGGCGGCAGTGGGACGGCCTGGACCAATCAGGCCGACGGCGTGATTTCCGCCACCAATTCCACGCTGGTCCTCGCCGGTCCGTTCGTCAATGACGGGACCATCGACGTCACCGGTTCGACGCTTGCCGTGGTTTTCGCTTCCGCGCCGATCGGCGGCGCGGGAACATTCGACGTCGCCAATTCGACGATCAATCTCGGCGGCGCCTTCACGCTGGAAGACCTCGGCAGCTTCAGCTACGCGCCCTCGACCGGAGACCGGTACACCCAGTTTTTTGCCAACCTGAGCGGAAAAATATCGCTCGTTCTCAATGGAGCCGTGACGCTCGACACCGTCGATCCAACCATTACGCTGGCTTCGGTCGGCGTTGGCGACACGCTCGATTTCACCCAGGGCTTTTTCCAGAATGTTGCTCTGGCCAATAATATGACGATCGCCGGCGGCACGGTGATCGCCAGCGCCGCCGCCGGTGGTCCGACCGGCGCGATAAACCTGCCGGCAAACGGGACGCTCACGATCCACGACGCCTTGGTGGAGAACGCCGGGACGCTGACGATTGGCGGCGCCGGCAATTCCGACAGTCATACGCTGTCCATCGACGGGATCCTCGACAATAAAGGGGTCATACAGCTTGGATCGGGAAATACTTATGCTTACGACGCCATTCGCGTCGGCAACGACGGTCTGAAAATCCAGGGCGGAGGAACCATCACCCTCAATAATTACCAATATTATTATTATATTTACAACACGGCGCAGATCGTCGGCAATGGTTATCAGGGCTTGACGCTCGAGAACGTCGACAATCTGATCCAGGGCGACGGCCTGATCGGCGATTACGGTTTGACCGTTCACAACGACCACGGCGGCGTCATCGACGCGAATGTGAATGGCGCAACGCTCCGCCTCGCGCCCTACGGCCTGCTCGACAATGACGGAACCGTCGAGGCGACCAACGGCGCTACGCTGCAAATCGGCGGCAATGGCGGCAGCTGGACCAACGAGGCCGATGGCGCGATCACGGTGATCAATTCGACGCTGACGCTCGCTGGCCCCTTCACCAATCTCGGAACGATCGTCGCGACAAACAGCGCGGTCAACCTCACCGGGACCGTCACCTTGCCGGAACTGGGGACGATCCAGCGCACGGGCGGATCCCTCCAGCTGACCGGAACGCTCGATCTCGCGGGCGAGACGCTGGATACGTCCCAGGGCGCGTTCCAGGGTCTCTACTTGAATGGCGGCGCGATCGAGAATGGAACCCTTGTCGGCGGCGGAGTCTCCCTGCCCTGGAACAGCGCCAATCTGTACTCCAACGTTGAAATCAAGGGCGGCCTGACGGTCAGCAATGGCTTCATCCGCCTCGCCAATGGCGCGACGGTCACGGACGCCGCAGGGGTCAATCCCGGCGAGATCAAGGTTGTCAATGCCCAGGTGACGCTCGATGGCTATAGCGATCTCGTCAATAATGTGACGCTGACCAATTCGAACTTGTACCTCGCGGGGGGAGTCCGGGTCGCCTCGCCGCTCAATACCGATAACGGCAATCTGCCCGGCGGCTCAGGCGATCCGAACTGGACGGTCAATGGCGCGCCGGCCGCGGTCCTCAGCGACGGCGCGATCAACGGCTCCGAGTCGACCAATCTCTATTATTACTGGGCCGCAGATAATGCCACGTCCGGCTGGATCGGCGTCAACGACGGCGTCTATCAGCCTGCGGCGCCCTACACGTTCACCACGAGCTTCAACGTCGCCAATGCGACGGACGAAATTCTGGCCGGCCTGTTCTATATCGACGAATCTGGCTATGTCTCGCTCAACGGCAAGCAGGTCGCCAGCGGCGGCAATTACAGCAGCGGCTCCTTGTTTCTGCTCGACCAGCAGAATGGCCTGGTCAACGGCGCCAATACGCTCAGCGTGACGGTTTCGGGGGCGGATCAATATTACGATGGCGTGCGCGTCCAGATGCTGCAGGCCTATACGATCGACGCCGGCGTTACGGTTCAGGGCAATGGCGTCATTGCCGACAACTGGAACGGCCAGGGCCAGCAACTCATCATCAATCGCGGTCTGATCGACGCCAGTGGCGGCTGGCTCTACGTCGAGCCGACCGGATTCTTGAACAAGGGCGTGGTCGAAGCCAGCAATGGCGGCGTCGCCTATATCGGGGCGCCGAATTTCGCCAATCTCGTTTCCGGCGCATTGATCGGCGGCGCATATGAAGCCCTGGCCAATTCGAGTGTCGTGATTGCCGGCTATCCGACGATTACGACTCTCGCCGCCAATGTCGTGCTCGGCGGCGCCGGCGCCAATGTCGCCAACCTGAACCAGACCCTGAACGCCATCGCCGCCGGCGGGCGGCTCGAACTCGATTCCGGCGCCACTTTCGCCGCTTTGAATAATCTCGACGATTTCGGCGCCATCGTCCTTGCCGGGGGAAGTCTGTCCGACGCCCTGATCACGGTCGAAAACGGCGCGAACATTACGGGCGCCGGCTCCATCGCGGGCGCGGTCAACGATCTCGGTCGGATCGAAGCGGCGGGCGGAACGCTCGCCATATCGGGCGTGGTTTCAGGCTCCGGCAACCTGGTGATCGACAGCGGCGCGAAGCTTCAGCTGGGCCTTGGCGGCGGCGCGGCCATGACCTTCGCCGGCGCGGTGAACGATTCCGGCGTACTCGAAGTGGCGGGCGGGAAGGTCAATCTTGCCGGCGCGGTCAGCGGTTCCGGCATATTGCTGATCGACAATGGCGCGACGCTGGAGCTTGGCGCCGGCGATACGGCGCAAGTGGCCTTCGCCGGCGCCCAGGGCGTGCTGAAACTCGACAACTCGGCCGCTTTCGCCGCCGCCGGCGCCGCCATTACCGGCCTGCAGATCGGCGACACGATCGATCTCGCCGATGCAAGCGTTACCGGCTATTCGCTGGTCGGGACCGACTTGACCGTCAATCTCGCCGGCGGCGGCAGCATCGACTTCGCCAATGTCACCGGCCCCGGCGGCGCGCTGCTGAGCGGCGTCGTCGTCAACATCCAGGGCGACGGCGCCCATGGCAGCGACCTGTTCCTGGCGCTGAACACGACCAACCTCGCCCACCCCGCGATCTTAACTCCCGTCGGAACGGGTAATAGCCTGGTCCTCGCCGACGCTCACGTCACGACAGTCCAGACCGACAAGATCACGCTCGCCATCGCCAATAATCCGACAGGCAATCCCATCGACGGGCTCAATGTCGGCATCGGGGCGAGCACGGGCGCGGCCTATGGCGCCGGTTCGATCGTCTCGCTGGCGCCTGGCCAGTCCAGTTCCAGCGCCATTGCCGTCGGCGTGGACGACACCAGCGCCGGCGCCAAGAGCGGAACGGTTCAAATCCAGTTCACTTCCGACGGAACGGTTTCCGGCGCCAAGACACCGCTGCCTTCCCAGGAACTCGCCCTTTCCGGCAATGTCTATCGCCTCGCCAAACCGCAAATTTCCACGCCAGCCACCGCTTATGTCCATGTCGGCGATCCCGGCTCGGAGGCGCTGACGATAAGCAACGCCGATCCGGCGGATGGCTATTCGGAAAATCTGATCGCCACGGCGGTCGGAGTGACCGGCGCCCTGATCTCGGATTCCGGCGCCGTGGCGCTCGCCCCCGGCGCCGCCGATTCCTCGAAGCTGATCGTGAATTTCTCCACCGCGGCGGTGGGTTACGAGAGCGGTTCGGCCCTGTTCGCGCTGACCAGCGACGGAACCGGAATCGATACGCTCGGCCAGACTCCGCTGGGCCAGACGAGCGTTCCGGTCAACGTCGTGGTGGACAATTACGCCGCGCCGGCCTTCACCACCTTTGGAACCACCTTTGGCGCGGCCGCCTTGGCGCAAAACGGCGCCAATTGGACGATCAATCTCGGCAATTTGGCCCAGGGCACGAATGCGCCGAGCTTCTATGTCGGAGCGTTCAACGCCGCCAGCGGCCCGGCCGACTTCCTGTCCGGTCAATATTCCATCGGCAACGCCAGCAGCGCCTTCAACAATTCTTACTTTGGCGGCTTCAGCGGCATCGGGGCGCAGCAATCGAGCGGCTACGGTTATGGCTATGGTTACGTCACGCTTTCGACATCGCAGATCGGCTCGTTCAGCGAAACCATCACGCTCACTTCCACCGGTTCAAATCCGAGCGGCTATTCGGCGGCGCTGACGGCGCAAACCCTGACCATCACAGCCAATGTCATCGCGCCGCCCATTCTCACCGTCAGCGCCATTTCCGCGCCGTCCAAGGCCCTCGCCGGCAATGCCGTCACTTTGAGCTGGATCGATTCCAACAGCGGCGACACCACCGCCGCCGGCTCCTGGACGGATGCCGTCTATCTCGCCTCGGACGCGCAAGGCGACAATCTCGTCTATCTCGGCGCGGTCTCGGTCGCCGGCAATTTGGCCGCCGGCGGTTCGCAGGCGGAATCCGCGACGTTCACTTTGCCCTGGACGATAACGGGCGCCGAATATTTCGTCGTCAGGGCCGATGTCAACAATACCGAGAGTTCGGCCGCGCCGAGCAAGCAGAGCGTGTCGCCGACGCCGACAGCCATATCCTATCCCCTCGCGCCTGAACTGGTGGTCAGCAGCATCGGCGCGCCGGCGACAGCCTCCGCCGGCCAGCAGGCGGTGGTGAGCTGGACGGTCACCAACCAGGGCGACGCCGCCGCCATCGGGCCCTGGACCGATTCGGTCTATCTCGCCTCCGACGCCCAGGGCGACAATCAAGTCCTGGTCGGCTCCTTCGCCTTCAATGGCTCTCTGGCCGCCGGCGCTTCCGAAACCCGGACGGAAATTGTCACGCTCCCGAGCAGTTACAGTGGCGCCGGCTGGTTCGTCGTCGACGCCGACAATTATAATCAGGTCAAGGAAAATCCCGGTTCGAGCAGCAAGGACGGTTTCGCCGCCACGCCGACCATTATCGCTCCCGTGCTCTACCCCGATCTTGTCGTCACCTCGGTCACGCCGCCGACCACGGCCTTCTCCGGCCAGCAGACCCAGGTTTCCTGGGTGGTCTCCAATATCGGCGCGAGCGCGACCACGACGCCCTACTGGACCGACAAAGTCTATCTGTCGCTGAATCGCACCCTCGACACCAGCGCCATTCTGCTGGCGAGCGTGGCGAATCCCTCCTATCTCGCTCGGGGCGGGAGCTATGGAAACAGCGTCGCCGTCACGCTGCCCCAGGGCCTGTCCGGGCCCTATTACATCATCGTCGCGGCGGATGGCGGCGGCCAGCAGAAGGAAGGTCCTGGCGCCAGCGGCAATAATGCTCTCGCCTCCTCCTCCTTCCAGGTCAATGCATCGCCGACGCCGCTTCTCGAGGTCGAGAATGTCATCGCCCCGGCCCAGGCCTTCTCGGGCCAGCCGCTGACTTTGAGCTGGACGGTAACCAACGCCGGCTCGGCTTCGACCGGCGTGGCGACATGGACCGATCAGGTTCTTCTGTCCACGGACGGACTGCTCGATTCCACCGCCAAGGTGGTGGCGACCGTCACCAATTCCAGCGCCGTTGTGCCGGCGGGCGGCAGCTACAAGGAATCCGCGACTTTCAACCTGCCGATCGGCGTCAGCGGCACGGAGACGTTCTTTGTCGTCGCCAACGCCAACCAGCAGGTCTATGAAGTCGGCAATCCCCAATCCTACGCCGGTTCGGCCACGGTTCAGGTCAATCTGACTCCGCCGCCGGATCTTGTGCCGACCCTCGGCGCTTTGCCGAAAGGCGCCGTCACCGGCCATCAGCTGGCCCTGTCCTATACGGTGACCAACGACGGCGCGACCGCGACGCCCAACAGCTACTGGTACGATTCCGTCTATCTGTCTGCCCAGCCGACCCTCAATACCACGTCGCAATTATTGGCGACCAACGTACATTACGGCGTTCTGGCGGCCGGACAATCCTATACCGTCGCGCAAAACTACACGTTGTCCAACAGCCTGTTCGGCGGCTATTACGTCATCGTCAAGACGGATTCCTACAATCAGGTGTTCGAACTGACGCACAATGACAGCACGGTCGTCGGCGGGCCCATCAACGTCAACTTCAACGCCGTCGATCTCGTCGCCGGGAATGTCTCGGCGCCGGCGACCGCCGAGGCCGGCCATCAGATTCTGGTCTCCTATGAAATCCAGAATCAAGGCGGCGGCGATACGGGCGTCACTTCGTGGGTCGACAGCATCGTGTTGTCGGCGAGTGGCGTGCTCGGCGCTTCCGATAATATCGTCGTTGGAAGCAACTATAATTCCAAGGCGCTTTTCGGCGGTCAGGATTACATCCGGAACGTGGCGGTCAACCTGCCGAATACACTTGGCGGCGCCTATACATTGTTCGTCGTCGCCGATTCCGGCCATACGGTTCCGCAGTCGAGCTATGCCGATTCCGCCTCGGCGGGCCAGAGCATCGTTATTGCGCCTCTGCCCAATCTGCGGGTCACGAGCCTGACCGCTCCGACCAGCGACACGGCCGGCGACCAGGTCACGCTCAACTGGACGGTGTCCAATACCGGCGCCGGCGCCACCGACAGCGGCGCCTGGACGGATTCGGTCTATTTGACCGGGCCGACCTATAATTACCTCGGCTCTGTCGCCCATAGCGGCGTTCTGGCCTCCGGCGCCTCCTACAGCACGCAGGGGACATTCACGCTGCCGGCGGGACTGCCGACCGGAACCTATAGCTATGTGGTGACCACCAATCGCAACAGCTCGGTCGCGGAAAGCAATCCCAACGACGATTCAGCCTCCGCGACGACGCAAATCACCGCCCAGTCGTCACAGGGAACGAGCGGCGCGAGCAATCATCCCGAACTGACGACGTCCGGCGTCACGGCGCCGACCGCGGGCGTGAGCGGCCAATCCGTCGCCGTGTCCTGGACACTGACCAATTCGGGCGATCCGACACCAACCCTGGTTCACTGGTACGACGAGGTCTATCTTTCGACCAGCCCGACGCTGGGCGGCGGGACGACCATCGCGCTTGGCTATCTCGATCACGGCGCGGTGCTGGCGAGCGGCGGGACCGCGACCTATACCCAGAATTTCACCTTGCCAAGCGGAATCAGCGGTTCCTACTACGTCATTGTCTCCGCCGATAATGGCGATGCGCTCAACGAACCGAGCCGTTCCGGCAATATCGCCGACTCGGCTTCGCCGATCCAGATTTCGCTGCCGCCGGCAGGCGACAGCCCCAATTCGACCTTGCTCAGCGTCGGCGCTATCAGCGTTCCGCAGACGGCGTCCACCGGACAGCCGGTTTCGGTCTCCTATACGGTCAATAATCTGGGATCGGGCGCCTCCGGCGAAAGCTGGGTGGATCGCCTCTATCTGTCGACCACCGGCGTCTGGAACGTCAGCGCCCCTCTGCTCGGCACGGTGAACCATAGCGGCGGCATAGCCGGCAACAGCTCCTACACCGCCACGCTCGCCACGACGCTGCCGGGCGTTGCAGCCGGCAATTATTACGTCATCGTCCGCAGCGACGTATACAACGCCCAGCCGGAAACCGACCAGTCCAACAAGACGCGCGCATCCTCGGACGAAATTGCGGTCGGCGTGCCGACACTCACGCTGGGAACGCCGGCGACCGGCAGCCTGTCGGCGGGTGGAGCGGTCTATTACCAGTTCACCGTCGGCGCCGGCCAGGTGGTCGATCTGTCCATGACCGGCTCGGCCTCGAACGCGGCCAACGACATTTACGTGTCCTACGGCCAGACGCCGACCATCGGCCAGTTCGACGCCACGTCGAAAATTCCGCTATCGCAAGATCCGACCGCCGTTCTGCGGGAAACCCAGGCGGGTACCTATTACGTGATGCTGCGCGAAAGCGCAGGCGGCAGCGAGAACTACAGTATCACCGCCAATACGGTTCCCTATTCCATCACATCGGTGTCGCCCAACGTGGGCAGCAACGTCGGCGACGTCACGATCACCGTCGACGGCGCGCACTTCAACGCCAACGAAAAAGTGGAGCTGACGGATTCCAAGGGCGATGTCGTCGCCACTGCGACCCATGTTCAATGGGTCAACAGCGGCGAACTTTGGGCGACATTCGACCTGCACGGCGTCGCGACCGGCGCCTATAATGTCGAAACAGAGGACGCCGCCAACAGCGCGACGCTGAAAAACGCCTTTACGGTCACCGGCGGGCCGGCGGGCAAACTCGCCGTCAGCCTCGTCGCGCCGGCGCAATTGCACACCCATGATTCGCCGGACGGACTGCCCGGCACGCAGAACGGCGTCGTCACGATCTCCTACTCCAATGTCGGCCAAACCGACATCGCCGCGCCGATCCTCGATCTGAAGGCGTCCAACGCCAATTTCATTCCTGGCGCCGTCGGCCTGATCGGCGCGTCGGAAATCTCGATCGACGGCATCACCCAGAGCGGCGGCCCGGCCGGAATTCTCCAGCCCGGCGCGACCGAAACCGTCTCCTATACGTTCCACGGCTATTTCAAATACGCCCAATTCATCACCATGAATCTGAGCCTGGGCGTGCTGCAAGGCTCCAGCGCCGCCATAGACTGGTCGTCGTTCGACTCCTCGTCGCAGCCCGCCGCCGTGGATTCCGCCGATTGGAACCTCATCCGGGGCCGTTTCAAGGCGCAACTCGGTTCGACCGCGCAAAGCCTGATCGACGCTTTGTCGCAGGACGCCACCACGCTCAGCGCCATCGGCCAGACCACCGACGATCTTGGCGCGCTTCTCGCCTATGAGCTGAACCGCGCGGAAGGCACGCTGACCCAGGTCACGCTCTCCAGGGCGACCGATCTTTCGACGACCGGCCAGAGGCTCGATCTGACCCTGAGCCGCAGCTATTCGTCGGATTTCCTCACGCGCAACGCCGCCGGCGCTTTCGGCGACGGCTGGTCCTTCACCTATGGCGTCGATGCGGTGACCGATGCGTCGGGCGACGTCACGATCGTCTCGCCACAGGGCGACGAATTTTTCACCGCCGCCGGCGCCGGTTCCTTCACCGCCGCTTCGGGCGATTCCTCCGTCCTCACTGAGGTCAGCGGCCAATATGTGCTGACAAAAGCCAATGGAACGGTCGAAACCTTCCGCCTCGACGGTCAGATCGGAACCATAAGCAATTCCAGCGGCTACAAGATTACCGTGACTTACGACGCCAACGGCGTCATCGCCGGGGTGCAGGATTCCATCGGCCAATCGCTGGCTTTTACCACAAACGCCGCGGGCCGCATCACCAGCGCCACGGATTCGCAAGGCCAGACCGCGACCTACAGTTACGATTCCACCGGGTCGCTGCTGCTTTCGGCCAGCGGCCCCGAGGGAACGACCACCTATTCCTACGACAACAGCAGCAATCCCTACCGCCACAACGCCTTGACGCAGGTGGCCGGCTCCGACGGCTCGCAACAGAACTTCACCTATGACGCCTTGGGCGACCTGTCCGGCGAATCCGGCGCAAACGGTTCAAATCCGCTCACCTTCACTTATGGGGCGACCGGCGTCGTCACCGAAGCGAATGCTTCCGGCGACGCGGCCACTCTGATTTACGGAACAAATGGTCAGGTTGCGGAAGTCCAGAATGCGCAAGGCGGCGTCACGCAATTCAGCTACGACGCGCTCGGCGACATTACCTCGTTCGTCACGCCGAACGGCGAGAAATATAAATTTGGTTACGACGCACGCGGTAATCTGACCTCTTACACCGATCCCAATGGCGGAACGGCCAAGGTTACTTATGTCGGCGGGACGAGCAAGATTGCGAGCTTCACCGATCAGGACGGCAATACGACGAATTACAGCTATAATTCCGCCGGCGACCTGATCGGGATCGTCTATGACGATGGCAGCGGCTCTTCCGCCGCCTATTCGGCCTCGGGCCTGCTGATATCGACGACCAATGCGAGAGGTCAGACCACGAGCTACGCCTATAATGTGGCCGGCGAACTGACCTCGCAGAATTTCAGCGACGGAACGTCTGAGCACTATTCCTATAATGCTGTCGGCGAGATGATCTCTTCGACGGCGACCGACGGCGGCGTCACGCATTATACCTATAATGCGGCCGGCGCGCTTGCCAGCATCACCGATCCGCAAGGCCGGGTCGAATCCTATGGCTATAACGCGGCGGGGCAGGAGATCCAGCGCGTCGAGCCGGACGGTTCGATCGAGAATTTCGCCTATAATTCCGCCGGCCAGCTGATCTCGCTGACCGACGGCTCCGGCCATTCCATCGCCAGTTACAGCTATGATTCCGCCGGCCGGTTCACCGGCGAAACCGAAGGCAATGGGGCCAGCGCGGCCTATAGCTACAACAGCAACGGCAATGTCACGAGCATCGTGACCTATGACGCCAGCCATGCCGTCACCAGCTCGCTGAATTATACCTATAATGCCGATGGCCAGCCGGTCAGCGTCGCGTCGCAAGATGGCGCCTGGACCTATTCCTACGATTCCGCGGGGCAACTGGTCCATGCGGTGTTCGCCTCGACCACCGCCTCGATCGCCAATCAGGATCTGACCTATAAATATGACGCGGCGGGCAATCGCACCCAAACCATCTTCAATGGCGAGGTGACCAATTATTTAACCAATGGCCTCAACCAATATACTTCGGCCAATGGGACGATCTATTCCTACAATGCCGACGGCGATCTTGTTTCGAGCAATGCCGGCGGCCAGATCACCAGCTATGGCTATAATTCGCAGAACAAGCTGACTTCGGTCGCCGCTCCGGATGGAACGGTCACGACCTATGGCTATGATGCGCTCGGCAATCGCGCGTCGGAGACCGTCAATGGCGTCACCAGCACCTACGTCACCGATCCGCTGGCGCTCTACTCCGCCGCGACCGGGCCTCTGGCCTCGATCGCCCAGGTATATAATTCTTCCGGCCAGGTTACCGCCACCTATGATTACGGCAATGGCCTTGCGGCCCTGAGCGCGGGCGGCGCCACTTATTACTACAACGGCGACATCCTCGGGAATGTCACCAGCCTCAGCGGCGCCGGCGGCGCGCTGGTCGACACCTATGCCTACACGCCATTTGGAACGCTGTTGTCTTCGACCGGCAGCGTCGCCAATCCGTTCCAATATGCCGGTCTCAGCGGCGATGCGACCACCCGCGATGGGCTCGTCGCCCTGGGCGTGCGCGTTTACGATCCGGCGACCGGGCGCTTCACTTCGCCGGATCCGACCGGATTGGCGGGAGGCGCCAATGCCTATTCCTATGTCTCGAACGACGTCACCTACGCCGTCGACCCCCTTGGGAAGGACGAGCTTTTCGTCGGGGGCGGCGGCGGTGTTTATTTGGGCGTTGGATTCGGCTTGGGCTTCGGCGTCGTTATCACGAACAATAATGCATATGGCCTGCCGGACATTGGCACCTATGTCGCGCCGCAGGCAGGCGCCGGCTACGGGGCCGGCGCGACCCTGCAAGGCGGCTACGACAGCCGTCCCTACAGCGGCTTCAAGGGCCAGAGCTATAATGCGGAAGTGACCGCCCTCGCCGGCGCCGGCACCTTGATCATAAACCCGGCGACGGGCAAGCCTGTCGGCGGCGCCGGCGGCATTTCGACGCCGGGGCTCGGCGGCAACGTCAACACCAGTTACACCTATACCTTATCCTTGGGCGAAAATGTTATCATCCCCATCATCAACGGGCTTGGCAGTCTGTTTGGCGTGACGCCGATTCTCCCGGTCCAGTCCGTCGATCCGAACGAGATCATCGGCCCGACCGCCTATGGCGCACAAAACTTCGTCGCCGCCGGCGCTCCGCTCTCCTATACGATCGATTTCGAAAACTCGAAGACGGCGAGCGCGCCCGCTCAGGCGGTCACCGTCACCCAGCAGCTCGACTCAAGTCTGGATTGGCGCACCTTCCGCCTGACCGGCTTTGGTTTCGACAATCTCACCACCAGCCTGCCCGGCGCGAGCCCGTTCTATAGCGGCCTGCTCGATTATTCGGCGACCAAGGGCTATGACGTCCAGGTCACGGCCGGCGTCAATGTCCAGACCGGCCTCGTGACCTGGACCTTCCAGACCATCGATCCGGCGACCGGCGTCCCTCCGACCGATCCGCAGCTTGGACTGCTGCCCGTCGACAATTCCTATGGCGATGGCGAAGGCTTCGTTTCCTATACGGTGAAGGCCAAGGCCTCCGATCCGACCGGAACCACGATTTCGGCTCAGGCTCAGGTCATATTCGACACCAATGGTCCCATCGACACGCCGATCGTCACCGACACCGTGGATTCGGTCGCCCCGACCAGCATCGTCGAGGCCCTTCCGCCGCAATCGGCGACGGCGACCTTCGAAGTTTCCTGGTCCGGCCAGGACGATGCGGCCGGTTCCGGCATAGGCTCCTACACGATTTTCGTCTCGGAGGACGGCGGATCGCAAACCGCCTGGCTCAACGACACAACCCGCGCCAATGCGCTGTTCCACGGCGATCTCGGTCACGTTTACGCCTTCTATTCGCAGGCGGTCGATAACGCCGGCAATCAGGAGGCCGCCCACGACACCGCCGACGCGACAATCGAAGTCGGTACGGTGGCGCCGACAGGCTTGGCCTTGTCCCCGTCCTCGCAGCAGGGATCTTCGACCAATGTTACGGCCGACATAACGCCGACCATAACCGGCGCCGCCGATCCCGGCGCGAATGTCACCCTCTACGATGGCGCGAATGTCGTTGGAACCGCCGTGGCCGACGCGATCACTGGCCTTTGGAGCATAAGCACCACGACGCTGCCCTATGGCCTCCAGACGTTGACGGCGACAGCCGTCAATGGCGCCGGCGTCGTCTCGCCCGCTTCCGCGCCCTTGCAGATAACGGTCGTCTCGCCCTCTCACGATCTGACTGTCGCGCAATACGTCGCCGATCCTTCGGCGGCTGACGCCGCACCGGCCGGGTTCAACATCACGGACTCGGCCGCCAAAGTCTCGACGATCTTCGATACGCTCAACGCCGACTCGCACCTTGACGCGATCACGCTGACCGACTCGGGAACGCCCGTGCTGACGCTGACCGCGGCGCAGGGGCTCGGCGATACGACGGCGCTCGGCAAGATCGCCAACGCCAGCTACGCGATTGTGATTCAAGACACGGCGGCCCACGTCGCCGCCAACCTCGACGCCTTGCAGGCCAACCCGCACGTGACGGCGATCACCCTGACCGACCCGTCCGACCCGCTGGCGGTTTCGCTCGCGCACCTGACAAGCGACGCCGGGGCGCTGGGCGAGTTGACCAACGGCTACAGCCTCGCGGTGACCGGCAGCGCGGCGGCGGTTGCGGGAGCGCTCGACGCGCTTCAGGCCAACGCGCATGTGACGGCCATCACCCTGACCGACCCGTCCGACCCGCTGGCGGTTTCGGT